>JAAYVR010000156.1 GCA_012517065.1 Verrucomicrobiota bacterium
GTTTACGCGGAACACAGGCAGTTCAATGAACAGTGCTAATGCTCAGTTTCATGAAACTGTTCCGCCTAAAGGCGGGACTCTGGCAGCCGCGGGCGTGGCAACGCCACTCGGTTGGCAAACCCGCGGCCCGGTTGAACGTTGTAAGTTGAACGTTGTGCGTTGAAAGTTTTCATAGGTTTATCAGCTTGGTCGTCTTGTTGAGAACGTTCAACGTGCAACGCTCAACGTACAACGTTCAGAGGTGATACTGCTCGATGAATGCTCGTTTCAAACCCGCCTAAAGGCGGGACTCTGACAGCCGCGGGCGGGGCAACGCCCAATGCGCGGAACAACCCATCGTTGCCAGAGCCCCGCGTTTACGCGGAACGTAGGCAGTTCACTGTACGGTGCTAATGGTCAGGTTCACGAAACTGTTCCGGCTACGCCGGGCTGGGAATAGTATGAGGATTTGATATGGTTGCGCGACCTCTTCGATGCGGGTGTGCAGACAGCAGGCAGAGGGTACGGATTGGCGGACTGAATCCGAATTCACAGATCGAGAATCACCGTTGCTTCATAACCGCCATCGATTTGTTGCAGTTTAAGGCCGTGTCTGGTCACCGCTTTGATTTCTGTGTGGATGGTGTGACGCAGCGGGTCAATCTGTTCACCGTGCACTTGTGCAGTCAGAACGCCATTCCCAACCTCTCTTACGTCAAAACGAGAATAGAGTTTGTGATGCACAACATGCCGATAATTCAACTCCGAAAGCCACGCCACCAGCAGTGTCTCGAGGTCGTCCGCACACACTTCGACCGACTCTGACTGTGCTGGAACCACGGAGGAAATGTCGGTCAGAATGGTAAACAGGCCGATTGCTGCACGCTCGAACAGCACAGGCAGGGTGCTTGCTTTCACAAGCAATCCAACGTCTGCAGTGTGATCGATCAATTCTACACCTTCGCAAATCTGTTTTCCTGAGTGCTCGGCTGGTTCTTCGGATTGCTGGTGCAGTTGTTCCGCCTCGGGCGAAACTTTCTCACGCACTGTGATTCTCGGATCGGCGATCCATGTGCTCATGCAGGCCGGACAGCGAGAGGGTTTCCTTAGATCGTTTTCGCTGAAAGTGAACCCGCACTTCCTGCATCGGCCTGGTGTAATCTCCACTTCGCAGCCGGTGTGCCGGAGTGAAAGCAACACATGCCGCAGTTCCTCATGGACTTCGCGCCGTTTCACGCCCAGAAGCCTCGCAATTGCTGAAAGCGGTAGCGACTTGCCGACCATGAATTGTATCAGGTCCTTTCGCGAAATGCGGTCTTCCGGGCGTGGCATACAAGTTCTGCAGTCTGTTGGGTAAACACCGTGTTACCGGGGTTGCTCGGTTTCGACGGCTCGCGCCTTGCAAGCCGTTTTGGTGCCTCAGGTGTTTCCGGTTCTTTGGATATACTTCTTGATCGCGGTGGTGAAATCTTCAGGGCCCAAACCGAAAGTTTCCCGCGCCGGCCGCGGGTCGCCGACGTTGTCTTCCTGCAGCATCAGTATCTGATCACGAGCAAGAGGCGGGGCGCGGTTGAACAGGCGGGGCCAAACGAACTCCATTGCAGAAGCCATTGTCATTGCCAGCTTGACCGGCAGGTGCAGCTTTGGCCGTCGGCGACCAGCAGCGGCAAGGATCGCGTCAAGCACCTGCACGAAAGTCAATTGTTCGTCGCCGCAGAGATCATATACATGGCCGATTGCACGCGGATTGGAAAGCGCTGCCACAAAGCAGTGCGCAACGGTCTGCACTGATACGGGCTGTAACTTGTATGTACCGGGACCAATGACCGGCATGAAAGGCGCCCATGCACTCATCTGGGCGAACCTGTTTACAAACTGGTCGCCCGGTCCGTGAATCAGCGAGGGCCGAAAAATCGTCCAGTCAAGGCCGCTTGACCTGACGATTTCTTCGGCAGCCCATTTGGTGCGGTGGTACGCGGAAGGCGCATTCGGGCGCGTGCCCATTGCACTCATGTGAATGTACCGTCTCACGCCTGCAGTCACAGCGGCATAAACAATCCGACGTGTCGCCTCGACGTGCACCCGTTCGAATGTGTTCCGACCTGCCTCGGCGATAATCCCAACCAGATGAATTACGCCGTCGCACCCGGCAACACTCGGAGCAAGATCACGCTCTTGAAGCAGGTCGCCTTTGATCAATTCCGCATTGCCAATGGAACGCAGCCACTGCGCCGACGCCGCTTCTGGATGCCTGACAAGACACCTTGCAACATGGCCTTGCCGGGCCATCTCATTCACTATCGCGCGCCCGACAAACCCTGTCGCGCCTGTGACAAACACTATCATCCGCTGAACAGCCATTCTTCATACCGTAACAGGGATTTAACTACAACCGCAGAAATCCTGCCTTGTCGGTTGGTTAGGTTTCCGGGACTGACTTCACAAATCTACTTCAGCCAGGATGGCTTTGTGGTTGCGGAGATGAACCCATCTGTCTGCGTGAACTGCAGCAGGCTCTTCGCTTCGGTCTGAATGCAAATGTAGCGAATCGAGCTGTCAGTAGCAGCGGCGATACAACGCTGACCGGCGGGATCAACTCGAACCACACTGCCTTCCGCCACTTCAAACTCGTCCCCGTCCACATAAAACCGGCCTTTGCCGTTTATCACAATGTACACCTCCTCATTCCGCTTGTGCGAATGGACAAAGGGCACGCTGAACCCCGGGGGCAATTCATTGATGGAGATTTCCGAGCCTGTAAGGCCAAGTTCGTTGTGGAGCTCGACGCGTCCTTTGGCCCGAACATCCCCAACCGCCGTCGCTTTGTAATTCTTGCCTGTCTTGTTCATATTCTTGCTCCTGTTGTTGGTTGTTGCAATGTAAGTTCTATTGTTACGATATTGGTGAGGAACGAAAAGCTTCATGTGGACGTTTCCAACACGTCCTCGAGCACGTCTGCGATTGTTATGCGATCCAGTTCCGCTTCCATGGCGGCTTGAGCTTTCTGAAAATGCAATCGAAGTCCTCGTTGGATGTTCCGGCCCACGGGACAGAGCACATTCGGCTGCTGGCTGTGCATGGCGAACACTGTGCCAGGACGAACAATCTGGTAAAGCGCGCCCAGTGTTATACTTTCAGGTTTGGCCACCAGTCCCCAGCCGCCGCTCACCCCCGGCTGTGATCTTACCAGGCCCGCCTTGCGAAGCACACCGAGAATCCGCCGAATGACAACCGGGTTCGTGTTCACGCTGCCGGCAATGAACTCGGACGTCAAAGTTCGCGGATGTTGTGCCGCCAGCAGGCACAACACGTGGATGGCCACTGTGAACCGACAATTTACCATACTGTAAAACAGTAATAGTGTCTGTTACGCATTCTGGTTTGTCAAGGCTGCTGTGTGAGGTTGTCTGCAGACTGCACCTCCAAAATCGCCCTGCCTGCAAACCCGCAAGCGGCCAGTCAACGGTGTTGACGGCTGGCGATTGCGTTGACTATGGTTCGGAGGCGGTGGGCAAGTTGAGAGTTCTGTGGAAGAGTTTGCCCGCGGACGGAAGCGGCGGTCCAAATGAAACAACTGATGCTATTGGCTGATCCGTGTGTCCGAAACATCACTTTGCCCTGAAGACTATGCGATGTAAACTGTGCGCCTGATCCAAAACAACGACACAAGGAAACCTGTCCGATGAAAAAGACGATCCCCCTCTCCGAAGCAACATCGGTTCACGTCCGACTCCTGATGGCTGGGTGGTTGGCCACTGCCTGTTTCGCTGGTATCGCCGATGATTGTCGAGTGCCGGCCGGGTCGGGGTCTGGCACACCGACCGTGCTTGCCATCACTCATTGCGAGTGCGGAGGAGGCTGCGTCACGATCGATTTCGAGACCCCAGAACCTTTGAAGCGGCATGGACTCGAAGAGAGCCATGATTTGCGCAACTGGCATCCGGTGCCGATCGCCACTTTTGAGCAACGCCAAGCCACCGTCTTGCGCACTGTGCTCGCAGGTGTCACTGCCCAGACTGCCTTCTATCGGGTGGTCCTTCAGGAGGCTGTCGCCACCAATCCGCCAGTCTATGTGAATCTGCAGGTGGACGCCGAATTGGACGACACGGCTGGATTGCGCACTGTGATATCCGAGCTCCAACGCCGCCAGATCACCGCCACGGTATTTGTTTCGGCAGACTACGCAAACCGAAATGCCCTGTTTGTCAACGAACTCTTCCGATCCGGCTTCGAGATTGCATTGCATGGCTATTACACAGGCGAGCAACTTGCTTCGATGACCTACGCCGAGCAGAAAGACCTGCTGTCGCGCGCCAAGCTCGCGCTCGAGGGTTGCCGCCCGTGTGGCACCTACAAGCCCATTATCGGTTTCCGGCCGCAGTACTTTAGCCAGAACGAAGACACATTCCGCGTTTTGGATGAGCTTGGACTGACTTACAATAGCGGCTTCAAAGTTGGCCAGTTGTATCTCGAAGGCCACACTTGGGATGCCATGCCGTACCCCGTGCCCGGGCACAACTTCCGCGTGCTCCCGATCAGTACCGTGCCGGACGGCTGCAAACGAGTGTACCTTTGCGATCTTGCTTGCGGGCAGGTCGAGAATTGGACCCCGGCCCAATGGCGTGCGGGGTTGTTGCGGGCTCTGGCCGACGCGGTCGAAACCCGGCAACCGCTCGTTGTGCTCCTGCACGGGTACTATGCGGGCGACGAAGCGAAGTACGGCTATTGGCAGCCCGTGCTCGATTTCCTCGACGCAGCTCAAGGCAAGGTGACATTCGTTCAGTCCAAGGATTTGATCGCTCTCACAACGCCATGACCACCGAGGCGAAACTTTGAGGCGCTGCGGACGCGGCATCTTCTTGTGCGCCAGGTAACCGATCGCTTTTGCAGTCCCGCCTTGAGGCGGAACAGTTTCGTGAAGCTGAGCATCAGATTCGGTGAGATTTCCGGGCTCGGTGGGCGCCGCTGAGCTCAGCCGCGTCTGTTGGCGCGCCAGAGGAGCAATGCGCCAACGGCCTGAAATAGCATGTTCGGCAGCCACGGCAAAAGTTCCGGGTGCCGATTGGGATATGTTTCCCATGCTTGTGCGAGGACAATGAAACCGTAGTACACAAGCAGAAGAACAATTGCAATGCCCATGCCGGCCGTTGTCTCGCGTCTGTGTGCGCGTACCCCGAGCGGTATGCCGATCAAGGTGAACGAAATCGACGCAAATGAAAAGGCGACCTGCTGATGCATCTGGACAGCGACAGGCGTTGGATCAACTCCCCGGCGGCGCCAGTCGTAGTACTCGGTCAGCAACTGAAAGAATGTCATTTCGCTGATTTTAAGTCTTTTGCGGCTTGGTTGCTGTATGCGTGCTGGTAACTCGATGATCTGATCTTCTGCGCCGCCGGGTTGCCAAGAATCGAGAAACACACCTTCAACCTTGGGCATCACCAGCGTCAACGACTGGTTGGTCGGATTCGGAACAATACGGGCTTCCGGCGCCCAAAGAATCATGCTGACCCGTGCTGCTGCAGGCTCGGTGTTGGCGCCCTCCGGTCCCGGAACGGATTCCGGAGAAGCATTCGTGTCCATCTTGTACACGAGCACGTTACGGAGCGCATTTGTCCCGATAACCTTGCCCACGTAAAAGACGTAACCGGGGAAATCTCTCACGAATTGGTTTTCGGAAAGGATCGCTGCTGGCTGCTCCATCCCAAGGCCGTAGATGAGTTCCTTGTAGGCCACGCGAGACGTGGGCGCGACGTACATGCTGAACCACGCGCTCACTGCTGACACGCCAATGCTCAGCACCAGAATCGGACTGACAAGCGACAGCAAGCTTATGCCGCTTGCCCGGGTCGCAGTAAGCTCTTGGTCGGCGCTGAATCTGCCAAACACAAGCAAGGTTGCCGTCAGCATTCCCATCGGCAAGGCAAACACCATCACAAACGGCACGAGCAGGAGAACCGCTTGCACAACCGCAATGAGGCTGATCTTGTGAACCACCAGCAAGACGAGAATCTCCCGCAACAGGTTGCCCAAGAGAAGGACCGACGTGAACACCGCAACCGTAAGCAGCATGCTAACCAGCACCTGTCGCAGCAAGTATAAGTGCAACGTCTTCATTCTCGCATCAGGCGCTTTTCCACTGGCGGAGATCGCGCAACAGTTGAAACCTGTCTGCGCCGCCCAAACCCGAATAAAGGTCCTTGGCCCAGTTGTAGGAATCGGGAACATCGCCGCCCAACACAACGCGCGTCGGAAAAAGAAGCCCAACTACAATTGGCAGGTCGGTCACGCGCAAACAGTAAAGCATTTCGATTGCCGGCCCGCGTCCGTCCTTCTGGCTCGGTGCGTTCTGTGTGGCTGGCGGCGATTGAAGAAACAGGTTCTGTATTTGCCCGTCCAACAGAGCCGCATAAGCAACATAAGCAGCGGCATCTTCACGCGCGGCAAGTGAAATCGGCTCTTGCCCCGCCTCCCGAATCGTCCGTATCGCTGCAAGAGCCCGCAGCGTGTCCCACACCCGCATCGAAGCAACAGTCCGCCCTGTCCACGCGGCAGCGCGCCGGATGTGCCAATTCAGTTCGTCGCCCCATGCGGTTTCGCCTGTGCCCCGCGGCTCGAACTCGACCCGAGCACACTCGAACGGGATCGAGTTAAGAAACGATCGCGTGTCTGTTCGGCCTTCACCGGCCATGCGCGGAGCCATAAGGATTGGCATTGGCGAGGAGAGGTTTTTGGGGCGCCACAGTTTTCCGTGCAGACGCCACCCATCCTCGGAAGTGAAAGCGAATCTGAACCCGCACTCGTTGCCGTCTTCGTATTCGAATTCGATCTGGACATCGAGCGGCGGCGCTTTTTGCGGAAAAGCGCGGAATGTCTTTTCCCGAAGCTCGGAAACGACGTGGTGTCGTTCCTTTTCGAGGTCTGCTCTTGATTGAATTCGCGGGGGAGCTGGCAATGGCACGAACGTTTGGTGAATTGTGGCGACACGGTTATCTGCAGGCGGACCACTGACATAGACACGCAAAGTGTCGGCCGATTCACTCTTTTCCGGTGAATCATCAATGTCGCCAATTTGATCCGGCGGGACATCGCGGTTTTGAAGATGTCGTGCGAACCACGAGAAAATTGCCGTGCGTGAAATCTGATGATACGAATGGCCGCCTGGTGTAATCACCAACTTCAAGTTCTGTGGCGCTCCCAATTTCCGGTAAAACTTTCCCAGTTGGGCATGCACCATTCGTATCGATTCCAAAGTAAAAATGCCGTCTCGATCTGCGGACGCAATGAGAAGTGGCCGTGGCGCAACCAAAGCGCCCACATCCGCAAGGTCCCACCCGTACGTGTTCACCCACCACATGCAGTCGCAGTGACCATCGATTGTTCGGTCGTGAATGTGCGAGTACAGCGTTGCCGTGCCGCACACAGGCGCTGCGACTTTCACTCGAGAGTCTGCTGCTGCAAGCCACCACGAAGTTGCGCCTCCGCCAGATATGCCCGTGACCCCTAGCCTGTCCGGGTCAACCTCCGGCCTTTGAGCCAGCAAATCCAGCCCACGTATCCCATTTAGCAGTTCGACCCCGGCCGGAGTATAGCCAAGGCTGTACCAGTGAAACCAACCCTCCCGATAGCACCCGTGATGGTAGCCTGCCACCTCGCCAAGCTGGATTGTCTCCACTATCAGACAAACAAATCCCAGTTGAGCAAAACGACGCGGGTGCGCCTGATAATGAACTTTCTGATTGCTCGCGTGTCCGCAAACGTACAGTACGCCAGGAGCAGGCCCGCCAATGTTCGACGGCACATACAGATTAGCCGTGACATGCAGCCCTGGAAGACTCTCGTAATGCAGTTTCTCGATTCTGTACCCGGGCCTTTCAATGACGCCCGTGACGGTGACCTTCACGGGCGGGTGTTGTTGCAGCCCGGGCAAATGCGCCAACCCCATCATTTCCAGAAACTGCGTTCGCCGGATGCGTTCGATCTGCTTCCATTCGCTTGCAGATGGCGGGTTGGCAAGCGCGTTCCGCGTTATCCGCAGCGCTTCGCGCGACAGGTAATCGCGAATGTTCGTAGTCGGCACAAACCGGCTTGTGACCTTGCTTGTTTCCGCGGTGCCCGCAATCAGGGTTGGCTGTGCCATTGCAAGCAGTGCAGGTGCACCTGCGGTTTTCAAAAAATCTCGACGGTTCATGAGTCCTTCATCATTTCAACCATTCATCCAAATGCGCTTCAACAAAATCATCGTCGCGCAACATCGGATACGCGCTCGTAACCCGGTCGATCTCCGCTGCCTGGCCGGCGCTGAGCGTCTCATTTGGATTCAAACACCAATTACCGGCCATCAAGCCTTGGCGGCGAAGGACCTCGTGAATCCCTGGTATGCAACCGGCATAACCGTTCGCAGCATCAAAAATAGCGGCGTTGGCATCGGTGACTGCGTTGGCCAGCGCCATCATTCGAAGTGGCACTGGCAACCCGCCCGTAACAAGCTTCCGGCATCGCGCATGAAGCGCCACCGCTTTTCTGGTCCAAATTGCCCAGTGACCAAGCAAGCCCCCGACGATGTGTCGGCGCACAGTCTTTCCATTTCGCACAAAACAAAACGGTGTTAGCAGATCGAGCACGATGTGGTCGTCGTTGCCCGTGTAGAATGCAACGTCGTCGCGGCCAGCCTCCGTTACGGCGCGGATCACGTCGATGGTCTGGTAGCGATTGAACGGCGCAATTTTCACCGCCACCAACTCCGGCAGTTCCGCCAGGCGCCGCCAAAATGTGACCGGCAGATGCCGTCCGCCAACAGCCGGCTGCAAGTAAAAGCCGAACAACGGTATCACTCGACCCAGTTCACGGCAGTGCATGACAAGCTCGTCCTCGGTGGCTGTTCGGAGTGCGCCGAGGCTCACCAGACCTGCATCATATCCCAGCTCGCGCAACGTCTCAGCTTCGCTGACTGCTTGACGGGTTTGTCCGCAAATTCCTCCCACCAACACAACCTCGCCCTTCGATCTGCACTTTGATTCTTCCGCGGCAATTTCGAGTACAGGCCTGAACAGGCCAACTTTCGGGTCGCGGATAGCAAACTGCGTTGTGTGCACTCCAACGGCCAGGCCGCCCGCGCCCGCAGCAATGTAATAACGAAACAAAGCGCGTTGCCGACGCTCATCCAATCGGCGTGATTCCGTCAAAGCCAGTGGACAGGCCGGGATGACAACGCCTTTGGGCAATCGGTGTCGGGTATCGCTAATACTGGCCATCTCGAACATCAAAGTGGGTTGGTTTGCTAAGCGTGCGGCCGCCGATCGACACCCAATGCGCTGTCCAGCGCGCGATTGTTTCAATTCCTGTGGGCGGCGGCCCGAGTTCCGCACAAAGTTTTCGGGCGTTGCCCAGCAATGCTGTGCCCGATTCGCTCCCCGAAAACCTTGGCGTTACGCGAAGTTGATGTCCTACCAGCTCCGCAACAGCCCGCACGCTGAATACCTCTGGGCGGCAAAGATTCCAAACCGACAGTGGCGCGGTGGTCAACTCCATGGCGCGAAGAATCATATTGTTCGCGTCCCCCTGCCATATGCAATTGAACCAGCCGTTGGCCAGTGGCACACGTTCTCCCTTGTAAACCCAATCTGCGATGTCGCGCACCACACCGTATCGAAGCTCGGTAGCGTAAAAAAGACGGAGCAACGCCACGCGGACCCCGTAACGTTCCGCGCAATACTCGAATATCCGTTCGCGGCCAACCGCTGCATTCGAGTATTCCCCCAACGGGGTCAGCGGGTCGGTTTCAACCGAACCGCCAGAATCGATCGGCACCAAAGGATAAACGTTGCCCGTGGACAAGGCCACAATCCGCGATCCTGCATACTTCTCACACACGGCCGCGGGCACCAATGTGTTAACTGCCCACGTTGCCGGCGGATTTGCCCTGGTACCGAATTTCAGTCCGACGAGGTAAACCAGGTTACCGGTGTCGGGCAGCTTGGCCACCGAGTGCGGATCCAGCAGGTCGCAGGCTACAGTTTTCACACCGTGCTGTTCGATCCAACGGCGAATCTGTCCATTCCCGAACCGGCTTACAGCCACAACGTCAATGCGCCGGCCCGAAGCATCGGCGGCGCGCTTTGCGAGTACCGCCAGAGTCGGTCCCATCTTGCCTCCTGCACCCACGATAACCAACGGGCTTTCAATTTGCCGGACGGTCTTTGTTAGCAAAGCACACGGGCGGGTAAGAACCTCGTCGAGCTGTTCTTCGGTGGTTATCAAATCTGGCGAACCACGACCGGATGTGTCATCGCGTGTTGCGCCAGACTGTCCACAACTGCCTTCGGACTGCATTTGGTTTAGCGATACACGAACCCGCCGCCAAACGCAATCAATCCCGGCCAACAGAATCTGGACACCTCATCGCCTGACCAGACCACGGCACCTAAAGATTCATTCCGATGAAAAGTCAGGGCGAATTGGCTTGCATGGGCATTGTCCCAACCACGAAATACACCAAATACACGAAAACGTTGCTCTGATAGTACGGGCTTTCAGCCCTTGGATTGTGGAAAGTGATGCCGGAATGGCCCTTGTCGTGGGGCTTCGCCCCACGCTGGTATGGACCGCGCCGTTGGCGCTTCGATGACCGACCGAGACGACCTCGTTGTCCATGCCAGCGCAGTTACTCTTTTCAGTCATGAGCGCCCCTGACTGTGTTCCAGACCGTTGGTGTTCGTGGAGGAGTGACTCGAGGGCCGAAGGCCCGGACCCATACCAGCCTGGGCCAGCGGCCCAGGTGACAGGCCCAAGAGCAGTATCACTAAGGGCTGAAGGCCCGCATCATGCACGTTTCCAGACGGTTAAGTATTTGGGAACGTTCAACGTGCAACGCTCAACGCGCAACGTTCAGGGGTGATACTGCTCGATGAGTGCTTATTTGAAGCCGCCTAAAGGCGGGACTCTAGCGGCCCGCGGGCGTCACACCGCCCGATGCACGGAACAACCCATCGCCGTTAGAGCTCCGCGTTTACGCGAAACACCGCTTTACATTCGACAACACAAGGACCAAAAGCCCCGCTTGTTCAAAACCCTTTCGCGTACTTCGCGTTCTTAGTGGTTGAAACCAATCGAACCATCTGTTGCTCCTTCCCAAATCCGCCTGGTTGCATAACACTATTCCGGCCAGCCGTCAAATCTCGCCGCCTGACCAGACCACGGCACCCGACGATTCATTCGGATGACAAGTCAGGGCGAGTGGGCTTGGATGGAGATTGTCCCAACCACGAAACACGCGAAACACGCGGAAACATTGCTGTGATAGTCCGGGCTTTCAGCCCTTCAATTGTGGAAAGTGATGTCGCGATGGCCCTTGTCGTGGGGCTTCGCCCGACGCTGGTATGGACCGCGCCGTTGGCGCTTCGGTGACCGACCAGGACAACCGCATTGTCCATGCCAGTGCAGTTGATTGTTTCAGGCATGAACGCCCGTCAGGGTGTTCCAGACCGTTGGTGTTCGTGGGCCAGTAACTCGAGGGCCGAAGGCCCGGCGCCATACCAGCCTGGGCCAGCGGCTCAGGTGACAGGCGCAAGATCAGTATCAATAAGGGCTGAAAGCCCGGATCATGCACGTTTACCGGCGGTTAAGTGTTTGAGAACGTTCAACGTACAACGCTCGACGTGCAACGTTCAGAGGTATTACTGCTCGATGAATGCACGTTTCAGAGCCGCCTAAAGGCGGGACTCTGGCAGCCGCGGGCGTGGCAACGCCTAATGCGCGGGACAACCGATGGCCGTTAGATCTCCGCGTTTATGCGTTAGCAAGAAAACTGTCTGTCGCAGCTCCGGCGCGGTTAGAACGGCGGGGCCTTCCGTTCGGGAAATGTTGCGTAGGGCAGGGCGATCGCCCCGCGCACAGCACAAACAACATGCCTGTCCTTTCGGCTTGGAACCTGCTGCGCTGGTGTAATCATCGGGGCTGAAGGCATGCTAACGGCAGGAAAACGTTTTTGTCTCGGGGCGAAAGGCCGGGCGGGGTGGATTCATATCCGCAAACGCATATTCGGACTTTTGTGCTTACTATCCTTGCCACAGTTGGTCTCTATGCAACGTGTGGGTTGTGGTAGGCGCGTGGCAAGATTCTTGAGTGGCGGCTGGGGTTGGGTTTGGATGTGCACCGTGCTATTGTTGGGGGTGGTCCCGGCTGCGGTGGGCGAGAGCGATCTGATCATCAACGAGATTCACCATTCTCCCGATGTGAAGACAGAGAAGGTGGAGTTTGTCGAGTTGTATAATCGTTCGACGAACGCGGTTGATTTGTCGGGTTGGCGGTTGAGTGATGGCGTCGAGTTTGTGTTTGCGCAGGGCGTTGTTGCGGGGCCGGGCGGATATGTTGTTGTGGCGCAAGACCCGGTTGCGTTGAAACAGAAATTCGGCGTTACAGCGTATGGGCCGTGGACGGGCAGGCTCGACAACCATGGGGAGACGGTCGAGCTGCGGGATGCTTCTGGAGCGTTACGCGACAAGGTGACATATAAACTTGGTTTCCCGTGGCCTGTGGTTGGGGACCCGCCGGGGTACTCGATTGAACTTATCAATCCCGTGGCGGACAACGATCTTGGCGGGCATTGGCGGGCGTCGGTGGCCGGCAACGTGCAACAATCAAAGCGGTTGGTTGTGAACAATGGGGCGGTTTGGCGTTACATGAAAGGCACAGCAGCACCGCCTGTGGGGTGGAGGGAAACTGGCTTTGACGATTCGGGATGGGCGGCTGGTGCGGCTCCGATAGGGTACGACCCTAATGTGCGGATGGGAACGGCATTGGATGACATGCGTGGGAACTATCTATCGGTGTTCATGCGAACCACGTTTGATCTTACGAATGCAGCGAGCATAACGGGCCTGGAACTTACAGCGTTGTACGACGACGGCTTCAAGCTTTGGATAAACGGCACACACATTACGGATGTGTTTATGGACTCTGGCGAAGTGCCCTACGATCGCCCGGCAAGGACAACCCGTGAGAGCGACAACTTCGAGCAGATAATCGTGAATCTGCCGGCGGGGGTATTGCGAGATGGACGGAACGTTTTGGCCGTGCATTTGGCGAACGGCAACCTCAGCTCGAGTTCGGACTGTTTTTTTGATTGCAAGCTGAGTGTTGTTGCAGGGCCTTCGGCGAGGGGGCCGACGCCCGGGCGGTTGAACGCGGCGTTTTCTGCGCATGTTCCACCTGCCTTGAGGCAGGTGTCGCACTTGCCGCGACAACCGCGGTCGGGCGAACCTGTCAAGGTCACAATCAAAGCGACTTCTGAGACCGGTATAGTATCGGTTAACTTGCAGTATCAGATTGTTGATCCTGGGCGGTACATTGAACTGTCCGATCCCGCATACGCGTCGGAATGGATTACGCTGGCGATGAACGACGTTGGTGAGGACGGCGACGAACTGGCTGGCGACAATGTTTTTACTGTCACGGTCCCGGCGACTGTTCAACAACATCGGAGGCTTGTGCGGTATCGGATCGTTGCCACTGACTCGGCGGGCGCAAGCGCGCAAGCGCCTGCCAGCGACGACCCGGAACCGAACTTTGCGTTTTTCTGTTACGACGGCGTTCCGGCATGGACGGGCGCGGTGCGACCGGGTGTGACAGCGCGGTTCACGGTTTCAGCGGAGGAGATGAATCGCCTGCCGGTGTACCATTTGATTGCCAAGAAAAAGGCTGTCGAGGATTGCACGTGGTATGACAGGTCGCACGGGGACGAGTATTTCTGGCAGGGCACGCTTGTGTATGACGGCGAGGTGTACGATCACATCCGATTCCGCCCGCGCGGCGGTGTTTGGCGCTACGCGATGGGGAAGAACATGTGGAAATTCGATTTCAACCGCGGGCATGATTTTCAGGGGCGGGACAATTGGGGGCGGAAGTTCGATGTCACTTGGACCAAGCTCAATCTCGGCGCGAACATTCAACAGGGCGATTACCTGCATCGCGGGGAACAGGGGATGTTCGAGAGTGTTGGTTTTCGGCTTTTTCAACTTGCAGGTGTTCCTGCGATGGACACGGCATTCGTGCAGTTCCGAATAATCGATGAACAGATCGAAACAGACCCGGCGGATCAGTATCACAGTGATTTCTGGGGGTTATACCTGGCCGTTGAGCAGCCTGACGGCAGGTTTCTGGATGCGCACGGCCTGCCTGATGGGAACCTTTACAAGATGGAAGGTGGAACAGGTGAGCCAAACAACCTTGGTCCTGACGGGCCTGCAGACGGGTCTGACCTTCGGACCTTCATGAACACGTACAACTCGACGCCTGCGGAAGCGTGGTGGCGGGCGAACCTCTGTTTGCCGAGTTACTACGGATATCAGGCGATCGTGCAGGCGATCCATCACTATGACATTGCTGACGGGAAAAACTATTTTTACTACCGCAATCCGGCGGACGGGCTGTGGTGGGTCATCCCATGGGATTTGGATTTGACGTGGGCTGACAACATGTACCGGGCAGGCCAGCAGGGTGGCGATGAACCGTTCAAGAGCCGAGTTCTGTCGAACTTCTCGGCGAGCCCGCGCTATCCGAGCATTGTCCGCGAATTCCGGAACCGTGTGCGTGAGATTCGAGATTTGCTTTGGAACTCGGATCAGGCGTTTGCGCTTATCGATGAGTATGCGTTGCTTGTTAAGGGCACAAACAATCCGTCGATAATCGACGCCGATCGTGCGCAATGGGATTACAACCCGATCATGACAAACAGCAGCATTGTTCAGCTTTCGAAGGCGGGCGTGGGGCGGTTCTATCAGCAGGGTCATGGCACAAAAGATTTCAATGGCATGGTGCAGCTCATGAAAGACTATGTGGGTTACCGCGCCACAAACACAACGTTTTCACTGGACACCATTGCTGCTGAACCCGGCATTCCGGGGACACCTGTGGCGACTTATTCAGGACCGACTGGTTATCCTGCGAACGGGCTGTCTTTCTCCGCGTCGCCTTTTAGCGGAACCGGGTTTGCATCTGTGAAATGGCGCATTGCTGAGGTTAGATGGCCGGGAATTCCCGGCTATGAACCGTCGAAACCATGCTTATATGAAATCACACCCGTTTGGGAAAGCGCCGAGCTGGGCCAGGAATCAATCCAGTTCACTTTTCCACCCGGCGTCGCACAGGCCGGCCATGTTTATCGGGTCGGTGTTCGATACATGGACGTCACAGGCCGGGCGAGTCATTGGTCGGCGCCGATCCAGTTTGTTGCCGGGTCACCCGACAACGCGGCTCTTCTGGTTGAGCATCTGCAGATAACGGAACTGATGTTTCATCCGGCTGACGACGAGACATACGAGTTCGTTGAGTTGCACAACTCGAGTTTGACCGACACGCTCGATCTGGGCGGTGTATGTTTCACTGAAGGCATTGACTACACGTTCCCGGCCGGAACGGTAATGGGACCCGGGGCTTATCTGTTGGTTGTGCGGTCTGATCCTGCGAACGAATTCGAGTCGTTTCGGGCGCATTACCGGCTTGGCGTTCAGGTTCACATTGTGGGGCCTTATTCAGGCTCGCTTCGCAATGAGGGGGAAAGAATCACGCTGCGCGTCTGCGGCAGCGGAGAGACGATATTGTCATTTGCATACGACAACAGCCGGTTTTGGCCGATCGCGGCGCAAGGAGCCGGTCATTCGATGGTGCCCGTTCCTGAAGCTCTTGCTGTTGGTGGTGGCCGTTTGTTGGAGTACAGCGGGAACTGGCGAGCCAGCGCGTACATTGGCGGGTCACCCGGTGGTCCTGATTTGGGGCCTGAGCGGAGTCTTTTGATAAACGAGTTTATGGCGGCTGCGGAGGAGGGCAGTGGGACGGGCTCGGGGCACCTATCAGACGACTGGCTCGAACTCTACAATGCTGGCAGCGAACCATTAGAACTGGCTGGGTGGTATCTGAGCGATGATCCGGCGCGGTTGGACAAATGGCAGCTTGCTCACGTTGTGCTTCCGGCGGGTTCGTATTTGTCGGTTGATCGGGCAAATGGTTTGTTGGATTCGTTGGTGATTCCGTTTGCATTGAACGGGGAAGGCGGCGAGCTGTATCTTTCGCATCTTCCGGAAACGGGCGTGGGCATGGTTGCAGATGCTGTGAGGTATAAGGGGCAGGAACCGGGCTATTCATATGGGCGGGTGCGTGAGTTGTCGGGGTGTTGGGCCCGGACGTTACCGACCCGCGATGGGCCAAATGTTTCTGCGGCGGTAGGTTTGTACATCAGCGAGGTGATGTATCACCCGTATGACACTGTGCGTGGTGGGAGCCGACTTGATAACACGGCTGATGAGTACGTCGAGATTTACAATTCGAATCCTTTTCCTGTCTCGTTGGCTGAGGGTGCGCACTCATGGCGTTTGAGTGGAGGTGTGGATTTTGCCTTTCCTGCGGGTGTGAGCATTCCCGCCAACGGCTATTTCTTGGTCGTGAGCTTCGATCCGGGCATCGAGTCGGATCTTTCGCTGTTCAAGCGGAAATACGGGATTGCGGATTCTGGCGTGGTGGTTGTGGGCCCTTACGCGGGAAAGCTGGCGAACAGCAGTGACACGGTTGTTTTGGAGAAACCTGTGATTTTGGAGACAAACGGCGAGGTGGTTGCGTGGGCTGTTGTAGATGAAGTTAACTACGCTGATTGCTGGCCGTGGCCTGAGGGTTTGGCGGATGGGGGCGGGTCTTCATTGCAACGAGTCGCCGTGCCCGGCTGTGGTGCGGCTGGCTGGGTTGCGCTCATGCCGACGCCCGGGATGGCGTGGACTGCCGAGTCGAGGGCGGACAATGATCTCGATGGCTTGCCGGATTATTGGGAGATTGACAACGAGCTAAGTCCAACCGACGCGGAAGGCGAGAACGGCGGGCATGGAGACCCGGACGGGGATGGGCTCGACAATCGCACTGAATGGATGCTTGGCACTCGGCCTCGAACGGTGACACTCAGGTTCAATGGGATAGAATCGAAAGAAAACAGCATGGTGATAAGGCACAACGTGCCTGCGGGGTTTGCTGTTCGGGTCGAGGCATCCGAGAGCCTGACGGGCGATTGGGTCGAGGTTGTTTCTTGGGGAGCTGAACCGGCGCCAAGGTTTGTGGAGGCAATTATCCCGCTCTGGCAGACAAGGACTGGCTGGCGATTCTATCGTTTGGTCGGGGGTCAATGAATTTCCGATGGACCGGTAAAAATCCCTCTTCTTGAATGGAACACAAAGAACCAAAGGGCGGCGGATTGGCGGCGATGTGTCTTGTTTTGTTGCTGGGCGCTTGCCACGGATTGCAGTCGCAGTTGGCGGTGCCTGTGACATTTGATGATGGCGCGATGCGCGCAGCAGCGTCATCTGGGGAAGAGCCGGTCATTGTCGGTGTTTCTCCGGCACCTGGGCCGTTGACGCGGTTGACATCGGTAACCGTGGTTTTCAGTGAACCGGTTACCGGGGTTGACGCAAAGGATTTGCGTGTGAACGACATTCCTGCGACCGGCCTTGTGGGTTCTGGCGATACCTACACCTTCATGTTCCCGCAGCCTGCGATGGGCATCATACAAATCTCATGGGACATGAACTGTGGAATAACTGATTTGGCGACGCCACCGAATCAGTTCAACCCGACCGGCGCGACAGCGCGATGGATGTATGAGTTGTACGATCCGACGCCGCCGGTCATTGCTATGCTGAACCCGCCAGCGGATCAGCATGTCTGGCAACTGCGGCAAATCGAGGTTGTGTTCAACAAAGCGGTCGCGGGTGTTGATGCTACGGACCTGATGATAAATGGGAGGCCGGCGAATTCGGTTTCAGGGGCGGCGGCGGGTCCGTACGTTTTTCTGTTCGACGCGCAGGCGGCCGGATTCGTCACGGTCACGTGGGCCACAAATCACGGGATAACCGATTGCACTCCGGCTGGGAGTCTGTTTGAGGGCGGTTCGTGGTCATATCAGGTTGACCCTGCGCAGCCCGTTCCGTTGATCATGATCAACGAGATCATGGCCGAGAACGCGACCGGGCTCAAAGACGAGGATGGAGATGCTGAAGACTGGATCGAGCTTTACAATGCATGGACAAACGATGTGGCGCTGGCCGGGTGGTCACTGAGCGACGATGCTCAGAACCCGGGCAAATGGGTTTTCCCAAACGTCACTTTGGGCTCGGGAAAGTTCATGGTGGTGTTTGCGTCGGGCAAGGACCGCAAGCCGACGACAAGTGGCGGCAGATTGCACACAAACTTCAAGCTGGGGGTTAACGGCGAGTATCTGGGGCTTTTCATGCCGGAGTCGCCGCGTTTTGCGGTGAGCGAGCTGGCGCCGCAATTCCCGGAGCAGCGGATTGATGTTTCTTACGGTAGAGACAGTGCTGGCGAATGGAAGTACTATGCACGCGGTTCGCCGGGGTTGGCCAATGGCACAAGTGTCATCAGCAATTCGGTTTCGCCGGTGCATTTCAGTGTCAGGCGAGGGTTTTTCGCAAAACCGTTCAAGCTGTCATTGGCGACCGAAACGCCCGGGTCGCAGATCATATATACCATGGACGGCAGCATTCCGAGTCTTACCAACGGAGTTGTTTATACGAACCCGGTGACGATTGCGTCCACGCGGATTGTGCGTGCTGCTGCATTTAGGACAAACTGGCTGCCATCAAGAGTCGAGACGCACACTTACCTTTACGGTTTGCCACAGGCACGGCGAGCGTTGCCGGCACTTTCGATTGTCACGGCTTCGAACAATCTTTACGGTCCAAAGGGGATTATGGAGTACAATCCCAGGAACACGATCTATCACGGCATTGCTTGGGAACGGCCGGTGTCGGTGGAATGGATCAACCCTGTGGACAACAGCGGCTTTCAATTGGACTGTGGCTTGAGGGTTCATGGTGGTGGTTACATAAGGAACCTTTACAACTACAGGTCCGGCGCGTTGCCGGAAAGCAAGTACTCATTCAGGCTCTATTTCAGGGGCGACTACGGCCCCGGCAGGTTGGAACAACCGATATTCCCCGAGGTGCCTGCAGAATCGTTCGATACAATCGTGCTGCGGGCCGGAATGAACGATCACACCAATCCGTTTTTGCGGGACGAATTTGCGCGGCGGCTCGAGGCAGATGTTGGCCAGGTGTCGGCAAGGGGGACATTTGTCCACTTGTTTTTGAACGGCACATACAAGGGCTACTACAACCCAACCGAGCGGATTGGGGTTGATTTCTTGAGAACCTACCATGGCGGGGGTGACAAATGGGACATTATTGCCGCGATGGGTGAGGTTGTTGAAGGCGACAACAGCGCCTGGCGCCAGCTTCTGACCTACGCCACGAGTTTCAATTTGAATCTTGCCGAGCGTTATCAGGAGATTGAACGGCGTCTTGATACGACGAACTTCGTCGAGTATCTGCTGCCTTTGATTTACGCGGACACGGATGACTGGCCGCATAACAACTGGCGCGCGGCAAGGGAAAAGGTTGCAGGCGGTCTGTTTAGGTTTTACGCGTGGGATGCCGAATGGTCTTTCGGCTTTAACAGTAGTCCAAGCCACAACACAATCGCAAACCAGTTGAGCAGTTTGAGTCCGCCGTGGGGCGGCACAGATATCCAGCGTTTGTTTCGCGCGCTGACGAACAGCTATGAGTTCAGGCTGCTGTTTGCTGATCGGGTTCACCGGCATTTTTTCAATGACGGGGCTTTGACGGACGCGCGGATTCGAGCGCGGTACGACTGGTTGAAATCGCAAATCGCTCCTGCCATATCCGGGTTCAATGACAGCATTGGGACGTCGTGGATTCCACAACGACGTCGTTATCTAACGAACCACTTTGCGCAAGCCGGTCTGTTGGCTTCCTCGAACGCGCCCGTGTTCAGTCTGCATGGCGGGCGAGTGCCGCGGGGGTATGCTCTGACCATGCGTGCGGGGCTTGGGGACATTTACTACACGGTGGATGGCAGTGATCCGCGGACCAGATTCACAAGTGCGATTGCGCCTGGTGCAATGCTGTACAGCTCGGGGGCGCCTGTTGTTTTGGATGCTTCGGCAATTGTGCGGGCGCGAACGCGTTGGGGTACAAACTGGAGCGCTGTCACTGAGGCTGTGTTCCGTGTGCAAGACTTCGGCCTGCCGCTGCGGATTGTCGAGATCATGTATCATCCGCCCGGAGACGAGCCTTACGAGTTCATCGAGCTTGAGAATGTCAGTGCTGTTCCGATCGACATCAGCAATGTCAGTTTGGAAGGGGTGACATTCAGGTTTCTGCAATCGACGGTTTTGCCTGGTGGGGGGAGGGTGCTGCTTGCTTCAGATGCCAACCCGGTGGCGTTTCACAACCGTTACCCGGGGGTGAGGGTTGATGGGTATTTCAAGGGTTCATTGTCGAACTCGGGTGAGCGGCTTTCCTTGTTGGACGGTGCGGGCCGGGTAATCGAGTCGGTGCACTACAGGGACGGTGATGGTTGGCCGACTGAGGCTGATGGGGGAGGGTACTCACTCGAGATTATCAATCCGCATGGGGATCCCAGTGATCCAGCCAATTGGCGTGCGAGCGTGAGTCAGGGTGGATCACCTGGCGCGCAGAATCCTGTTGTGCCGACGCCTGAGGTGCGATTGAACGAAGTTTATGTCTGCGGCGATGGTTCTGCCGGGGGTGGAAGCTTGTCAGAAGGCTGGATAGAAATCTTCAATTCCAGCGACGCGCCGCAAGGTGTAGGTGGATGGAGATTGCGGAACGCGGATGGCACAAAACAGTATGTTTTTCCGCCTATCACGATTGGGTCGAAAGAATATGTTCTGGTATGGCTGGGTCTGGATCAGGTCACGAACAAGTTGAATGCCGGATTCAGTTGTGATTGTTCGGGCGAGAGTCTCTTCCTTGAGGGGCCGCAGGGGAAACGAATTGATGCAGTGTCCTTTGGCCAGCAGGCAAGGGGTTATTCGATCGGCCGGATTGGAGAGGGAGCTGAATGGGGACTTGCAAAGCCGACGCCTGGGGCTGCCAACGAAGCTGCGCTGCTGGCTTCTCAGACGAATCTGGTGATTAACGAGCTGCTCGCGAACGCAGTGCATGGGGGCACGGATTGGATCGAGCTGTTCAATCGTGACGATCATGCGCCCGTGGCGTTGCGTGGACTTTCGCTTGCGACGAGCAATGCACTGTTTCAGGTGACATCGCTTTCGTTTTGCGATCCGCGCGGTCATGTTCTTTTGATTGCTGACGAACAACCCGGCCCGGCGCACGTCAATTTCAAGCTGCCCGCCGCGCGGGGGTTTGTCGTGCTGTATGATCCGTTGGGGAATCAGCTCGACAGGATAGCATACACGAACGCTGTGGAAGGAGTGTCATTGGGCAGATTGCCGGACGGGTCCGCGACTATTCTTGCGTTTCCCGGCACGCCGAGTCCGGCCGCGCCGAACTATGTTCTGCCAGTGGGCGGGCTGCGGATCAACGAGATCATGGCAATCAACAGACGCTCGATAACGAATGCCCACGGCCGTTGTGCTGATTGGATCGAATTGTTTAATCCGGAAGAAACTGAAGTGGATTTGTCAGGAATGAGCTTGAGCACAGATGTTAAGGGCGGGGACGGATACCGTTTGCCGGTGGGGACCAAAGTAGCGCCCAATGGTTACCTTGTTGTGTGGTGCGATGATGAGGCGCCGGTTTCGGTCGAACCCGGCACATTGTTAAACTGCGGTTTAGGTCTGCGGGGCGAGGGCGGCTCTGTGTTCTTGAAGGACACGAGCGGGCAACTGATTGATGCAGTGACGTATGGTTTCCAACATCCTGACATGTCGATTGGGCGGACAGGATCAGATTGGGCGTTGCTGGCTGTCCCGACGCCGGGAGGGCCGAATTCGAGTGTTGCCGAACTCGGCGATCCTGGTGTTGTTCGGATTAACGAATGGATGGCGAGTGCAAGGGGTGCCGACTGGCTGGAGTTGTACAATCCGGGGCCGTTGCCGGTTAACATTGGCGGCCTTGTTCTCACGGATGATCCGTCACTTTCGGGCCAGACAAATCATGTTATTGCGCCGCTGACGATCATTCCTGGACCGGGCTGGATTGCGTACAAAGCTGACGGGGATGCGTCGCAAGGGCCGGATCATCTACCGTTCAAGCTCGATGCGTTGGGCGAGACGATTCGGTTGTATTCGAAGAATTACAGCATTATTGACGAAGTGAACCTGCTGGTGCAGGAGCGCGGGGTGTCGGAAGGGCGTTTTCCTGACGGAAGCACAAACATCGCAAGGTTGTGTTTGTGCAGTTCGCCGGCGGGCCCGAATTCCCTTGTTAATGACACGGTCGTCATCAACGAGATTATGTACCATCCGATTTCCTATTCTGACAGTGGCGCGTTTGAGAATGTCGCCGAGGAATACATCGAGCTGTACAACATGTCAGACGTTGATGTGCCGTTGTTCGACCTCGAACATCCGGCGAATACATGGAGAGTCACTGGCGGCATTGAATTTAGTTTTCCCACGAACATGTGGTTTGGCCCGGGATCGTTTCTAGTTGTTGTTCCGTTCGACCCATCGACGGACAAGGCCGCCAGAACATCGTTTGTGAACAAATACCAAATCAATGGCCAAACAAGATTGGTTGGTCCGTGGCGTGGCAAACTGGCAAATGAGGGTGAGACAGTGGAATTGGTGAAGCCCGCCCAGCTCCAAGTGTCAGGGAATTCTGGTCCGACTTACGTTTCTTGGGTTCCTGTGGATTGGGTAAGTTATTCCGGTGATGCACCGTGGCCGAGTGCTGCGAATGGGACGGGCTTTTCTTTGCAGCGCGTAATGCCGTCGGCATATGGCAACGCACCAGGACATTGGTGTGCCATCGCCCCAACTCCCGGCGCGGTGAACATTCCTGACTCGCTCGATTCAGACGGCGACGGTCTCCCAGACGTATGGGAGATTCTCCATGGGCTGAACCCATTTGTGGGTGCCGACCAAGACGGTCCTGATGGCGACCCTGACGGCGACGGCCTGACAAACATGCAGGAATATGGGGCTCACACCGAGCCTCAGTCGGCGACTTTGCTCATTCTGGACTTTGCCGTGGGCGAGAATGAAATGCGGTTCACTTGCAACGTCATGGCGGGGATTGGTTGTGCTGTTGAAGCTTGCGAGAGTCTGCAAACCCCTGTTTGGGATATTCTCATGGAACTTCCAGCCCCGGAGAAGACTGGCCTTAGTACGTTTTCAGTTCCGCTTGATGCGCGGAGTGACGCGCGCTTTTTGAGGCTCAGACTTCGCGATTCCGGTGCGCGCTGAATGCAACCGGTTTCTGTCTTGACTGCGGCTCGAGGTGGTCTTTGCCGCCGTAGGTCTTTGGCTCACTTTCGTTTATCGGTAATGTTCCAACCGCATGCCAGTGTCAACGAGGAGCACCAGGAACAGAAGGATCATTAGGCCGCCGGTGAGCCGTAACCACAGCTCGTAGTTGGCTGAAGTGAGGCGTAGTCGGAGCCTCGAGGCTTTGCTTGTGCGCTTGAGCGCCTCATGGTGCACATTAATCTTGAGCTGGATACGTTCTGCGTAAAACAGCAACCAGCTCCCACCGAACAACAAAAGCGCGCACAATGTTATCCTGGAAAGCATGTTCGGGCCAAGATCTGCGTGGTAGCTTACGTAATGTCAAAACTTTGTCCAGAACTCTCGCAATCACTCTTTGCCAGCGGGCTTCGGATTTAACCTTGACGGCTTTCTTGGGTTTTTGTAGTCGTCTAAATGAATCGTAATCAACATGATGTATGAAAACTCCAAAATGCATTACCAGTCCGGAGAACGCATTAAGGTGGTATCACAGACATGGACTATCGGGTTGGTTGGCCCTGCTTGGTTTGTTGGTGTCTGCACAGGCGGTCGAGGCGGGCGGCGGGCAGGTTGTGGGGTGGGGTTCGGGGTACCCAATAACGAACATGCCTGGTGATTTGACGAATGTGATTGCAATTGCAGCGGGGTATGAGCACGCAGTTGCTTTGAGGGAGGACGGTACTGTTGTTGCATGGGGCTACGGGTCCGGCAAGGACGTGCCGGTTGGTCTCAGCAATGTTGTGGCGGTTTCAGCGGGTTACTATCATACCGTGGCGCTAAAGCGGGATGGTACTTTGACTGTGTGGGGAGTGAATCCTGTGAAGACTTACCTGCCTGCGGACCTGCGTGAGGTGGCGGCTGTTTCCACAGGTTACAAGCATTGTTTGGCCCTAAAGAGCGACGGCTCGGTAGTTGCATGGGGTGAGAACTCATATGGGTGCTGCGATGTTCCGGCTGACCTGACCAATGCAGTGGCGGTTGCGGCCGGACATTCGCAGAGTCTTGCGCTCAGGTCAGATGGAACTGTCGTGTTTTGGGGGTATGGAAAGACCACCATGACACCGCCGGCAGGATTGACGAATGTGACAGCGATTGCGATTGGGACCGTCACTGGAGGAAGCGTGGATACTACGCATTGCCTTGCTTTGTTGAAAGATGGGAGTGTAGTTGCATGGGGCGACAACGACTGGCACAAAGCGGAAGTGCCTCGCGACCTGCCGAAAGCCGTGTCGATTGCTGCAGGCCGTCATCACAGCCTGGCTTTGACGGAAGATTATCGGGTCATCGGCTGGGGGTATAACGGCGATGGCCAGTGCACACCGCCGCCCGGGCTTTCAGCGGTGTCGGCAATTGCGGCTGCTGCCAGCTACTCGTTGGCGATCGTCGAGATTCTTCCGCCAGTAATAAGCGGGCAGCCACAGAGTCGCTTGGCGAACACGGGCGACACGGTCACATTTGTTGCATCAGGGAACGGTACGCCACCTTTGACATGGCAATGGTACTTCAATGGCGAGCCGATCCCGTGGGGGACAGGTCCTTCGTTGACGATTACCAATCTGACGCTCAGCAACTGCGGGGCGTATCATGTAGTTTTGAGCAATCCTTACGGGCAGGCTGCAAGTGTGGTGGCGACCCTTGCGCTTCGCGCTTTGAATCTTCAGATGGTAGCGGGCCTTACCGTTGAGAATCCACCTGGCACAAGCATTACGGTGGAATGGTCGGAAGACTTGCAGAATTGGCAGACGCTCACGAATTTTGTCTTGCCCTATTCGCCATATCGGTTTGTGGACTGGGAGTCCGCGGAGCGCCCGCACCGATATTACAGGATAAAACCTTAGTCCGCATCTTTCCCAGCCCGGCGCAGCCGGAACCAAAGTCGCCTGAGGGGCAATGCCCCCGGCTCTTGCACCACCCGGACCTTCAGTCACGCCGGACTGGAAAATATGCGCTGCCACTCTGTCGCCGGGAAAAGCACCTTGTCCATCCCCTTTGGACCCGCCGCTGCCAGAGAAACTTCCAACCACATCAACCTCTTCCGCCTGAAGGCGGCACTCTAGCGGCCGCGGGGGACAACGCCGCTCGGTTAGCAAAACCGCGGCCCAGTTGAACGTTGTAAGTTGAACGTTGTACGTTGGACGTTGAAAGTCTCGATAGCTTGATCAGCTCGGTCTTCTGTTTGAGAACGTTCAACGTACAACGCTCAACGTGCAACGTTCAGAGGTACTACTGCTCGATGAAAGCTCGTTTCAAAGCCGCCTAAAGGCGGGACTCTAACGGCCGCGGATGCAGTGGGCATTGGTAGGCGCGAAGCGTTTGGAGTGCGGCAGCTTGCTGCCGCTTTGTTTTCACGCACAAAAAACGTGTCTGTCCCCATATCGCGTCATCTGCAAAACCCTTTCGCGTATTTCGCGCTTTTCGCAGTTGAAACCAATCAAACCATCGGTTGCTCTTTCCCAAATCCGCTCGCTTGTGTGACACTATTCCGCCCAGCCTGCAAATCTCGCCGCTAGACCAGACCGAGACACCCAAAGCTTCATTCCTGCGAGCTTTCCGGGCTGGCAGACCTGATGGTGAGCATCACCGACTATATTCTCCCTTCGTCTGCGTCGATGTAATCGACGAACGTTCTTATGTCGTCGCGGTGTTCCAAGCCGGACTCGCGTTTGCGGCGCTTGAGCAATTCCTGGCCATTGACGTCGTCTGGGGCCGGGTAGGAGAGCATCCGCTCGCGGTGGGCTTGTTTCTCGGCTTCTGACTTGCGCACGTGTTTACGGACCCAATCGCAAACCTCGCCGTCGGTGATCGAATTCTTGACCACTTCGATCATTTGCTCGTGGGTGAGGCCGGCTGCGGCGAGCCATGCGGCGTCAAAGCCCTTTCCGAGATTGGGTTGATAATCGGGAGCGAGCTTCCCGGCCAAATGCAGTCTGACCTTGTCGATATACCGCGGCAGGTGCATCCACCCATCCATTGTTTCGCGCGGGCTGCGCGGATAAATGATATCAGCCATGGCCGGATGATTGATTGGAGGATGAATCAATGTCAAATCTTGGTGAGGCTCCACCTCAGACCGACCAGCGCGGAAACCTCACCGGGATGACGGTCTGGGTGTAAATGGCCCGTAGGCTTGTGCGATTTCAGTGCTGAAGAGCATTGTGTCTGGTTATTCTGCGCTTGTGCATTATTGGCGGGAGTCTATGGTGGTTTGCCTGCGAGCCATTAAACAGCTTTCACAAAATGAGGAACGACTCGACATCTGTCCGGCGGCTTGATGAGGCGCTGGTGGAGCGCGGGCTTTGTGAAAGTCGCGAGCGCGCGAAACGCGCGGTGTTGGCGGGCATGGTCAGTGTCAATGGCGAACGAAGATGCAAACCCGGCGACCGTGTTCACCTCGAGGACGAAATCTCAATGATTGCCGCGGAACGGTACGTGAGCCGCGGCGGGTACAAGCTGGAACATGCACTGAGAGCATTCGGCATTGATGTTCGTGGAATGGTCGCGCTTGACCTTGGCGCATCGACGGGTGGGTTTACCGATTGTTTGCTTCAACACGGGGCTGCGAAAGTGTACGCGGTGGATGTTGGTCACGGTTTGCTGGCATGGAAACTCCGCAACGACAAACGCGTGGTGGTCATGGAGGGTGTGAACGGGCGTTATCTAGGGGCGGCTGATTTTCCCGAACCGTTCGACGGAGTTGACGTGGCCACAATCGACTGCTCGTTCATATCGCTTCGCCACCTGCTGGCGCCGGTCGCGCGCATTGTCAAAGCGGGCGGTTTCATCGTGCCGCTGGTGAAACCGCAGTTCGAGGCTGGCAAAGCCGAAGCCGATCGTGGACAGGGTGTGATCAGGGATGCAGCGGTGCGCGAGCGTGTTTTGGCTGAATTGAAGCAGTTTGTTGGTGGTTTTGCAGATTTGCGCTGGCGAGCGGAGACTGAATCGCCAATTCTTGGCCCCGCGGGCAACCGCGAATATTTGGTATTGCTTGAAAAAGCTCGATAAACACATTCAGTGCGTCGGAATCATTGCGAACCCGGATAAACCGTCGAGCCGGGCGGTTTTGGCAAAGGCGGTTCGGTTGATCGAAAAA
The DNA here is from genome assembly GCA_012517065.1 of Verrucomicrobiota bacterium. Classification (GTDB taxonomy): domain Bacteria; phylum Verrucomicrobiota; class Verrucomicrobiia; order Limisphaerales; family J093; genus JAAYVR01. Next base: position 27,357 of record JAAYVR010000156.1, read on the forward strand.
TCTGGTCGCAAAGTCTGTTGTGACGCTTTGACTGCCGAGCTCGCCGGGCTTGAAATCCAACGCTTTCAAGACGCGAGATCTGTGGCCCGTGCAAGCCAACTGCTGCTGGCGCTTGGAGGCGATGGCACGGTGCTGCGGGTGGCTCGTGAAACGGCGGGTACACCTGTTCCATTGCTTGGGGTCAACCTCGGAACTCTGGGGTTTCTCACAGCGAGTTCGGCGCAGGACTTGGAAGAAACGCTGAATGCCGTCTGGAGCGGTCGATGTCTTGTGGAAGCCAGAACGCTGATCCAAGCCGAGTATGAGTGCGATGGGAAGCGGAACAGGGAACTGGCTCTGAACGATTTTGTTATCAGCCACGGGGCGGTGCCACGGTTGATCGAGCTGGAAGTGCGGGTCGATAATGAGCTGCTGACGCGGTACAGGGGTGACGGGCTGATTGTGAGTTCGCCGACGGGATCGACAGCGTACTCGCTGGCTGCCGGTGGCGCGGTGGTGAGCCCCAACGCTGAGGTTTTCGCTCTGACACCGATCTGCGCGCACACGTTGTCGAGCCGGTCGGTCATTCTGAGCCTGAGCTCGACGGTCACGGTCAGGCCTCTTACCGAACGGGTTGAAGCATCTCTTGCGGGTGATGGCCGGGCTCTGGCACGACTTCAAGCCGGCGACGTGGTCCGGTTCAGGCGAAGCCGTCATGCAGCGCACTTGGTTCGTCTTCCTGAAGCGTCGTTTTTCGACACCTTGCGCCGGAAACTTAACTGGAGCGGCTCATCGGTTTGATGCGGGCCATGCCAAGCCGGTGATTCTCCAACGGCTCCCCCAGAGAGACCCGTGCGAGCGGTTTTCCCCTGCCAACCGGCAGGCAGGCGCTCACGGTTCTTCCGGTTATGGCTTCGTGCTGCCATTGCTGACAACTACGCAAAACTCGATTACGGCTGGTGGTTAGGCTTTGCCGGGTGGGATTGGTTACCCACAGAGTTCCGTTTGAGAGTTTTGTGCCTCTTAAGCACGCCCCTCTCACCGGGCTTTTCATGATGCGATATGGGGACAAACACGTTGTTTGTGCATCCCCGGCCGGTGAATGTTCGGACACCGCATTTGCCTGATCCAAACGGGTCGTAGGGTCGGTCGTCACGTTGATGCGGCCGAGGACGGCCGCGCTCCCGACCGTCGGTGTTTTTTCTAACGCGCCGGCAGGAGCGCGGCGATTCTTCGCCGCACCCAACCAGTGTATGTTCGGTGGCCCGATTTGCGGGATCGAAACGGGTCGCATGACCGGTCATCGGGCTGATGGGGAACATGGGGACAGACACGTTGTTTGGGCATAGAAACAAAGCGGCAGCAAGCTGCCGCACTCCAAACGCTTCGCGCCTGCCAACGCCCACTGCATCCGCGGCAGCGCGTGAGATACCATCGGGATTAGGCGCCCTTCCTTGCGACGGAGTCGCAGGGCATGTTTCCCAGCCCGGCGTGACTGAAGGTCCGGGTGGTGCAAGAGCCGGGGGGCGTTACCCGTCAGGCGACTTTGGTTCCGGCTATGCCGGGCTGGGAAATATGCGGGCTAATTGGCCTGGGGTTTCCCCGCGACGTTGCGCAGGTCGAATCCGGGCGGTCTGGTGTAAACCGGGATTCTGATGTTCAACGTGTCGAAGCCAAGGAAGAATCCTTTGGACTCCTTGTTTTTCCCGGTGCATTCGAACCGCAGGACATGTTCACCCGCTCCGAGTCTGTGCTGTCCAAGGCGATGAGTTTGAGGGGCGATTGCGGAGCCGTAGAGATCGAGTTTGGCTGCTTCGCGGCCGTCAACCAGCACACGATACGTCCCATAATCCCACGAGTGGAGCATGCGGACTGACAGGTCGCCATTGGTTTCCTTGTCGAGATTGAACTTGATTTCAACCCATGCATTTTCGGTGTCGGGCTTGAACCAGAGCTGTTTATCGTCGGTCAAACCGCCGATGGTTTGCACTTCCACGGGGTGATCGGCCGAATGCGAAGCGGTTTGGACGGATTTCCAGCCAACAATCAAAGTTCGTTCTGAGAACGGGAGGCGTTCTGGGCCTGGTGGCAAAGGCGGCCATGGCTTGTGAGGTTCGGTTTGGTACCAGAGAGCGACCGAAGACATGAGGTCATCGCGTTCTATGAACCCGCTGACTTTGCCGTCCGGGAAAGTCTGGCTTCCTTTGTGTTCGATTTCAGCGCGGAGCGATTTGCGGAACGTCACCGGATCAGCGAGGTGAAACCTGTACGCAGTGCATCTGGAACCTGCTTGAAAGCCTTCCCAGAGGGGTGTGCCGTAGAATGGGCATGCTTGCTGGCGGAACCCCCATGCGTCACAGAAGTAGTCTTCGGTGCCTGTTCCGCGGAGCTGGGGTTCGGTGGCGCCGTCGATGAAGAAGAAATCGTCGCCTTCGCCATACCAACCATCTGACATTGCGTACACGCTCTGGATGGTTCCGACGTAATGGCCGCGTCCGACAATGTCAGCAAGGAGGTAGTTTCTGCCCATGACACACGGGAATTCCTGGCGGTACATTGCATGGAAGTAGGCGGCGTCATCGGGCAGAGTTTTGTGCTTCTGCCAGTCAATGTAGTAATAGAATGAATTGCATCGTTTGTCGCTCTCGTTGCTGACGACGACCTTTGCTGATTTGCGGAATGGCATGGGCCAGTAACAGTTTCTGGCTCTGCCTTCGGATGTAACCGTTATCGGAATGGAACTGAAAGGCTTGTCAACGCCATGGCCAATGCCGAAAAAGTCGCCGATTGGGCACTCGACGCTTGGATGCTCTTCGCCGTCCCAATAAATGCGGAGCGTGAGCAATCTCGAATAGAACTGAGCTGGATGGCTTATGGTGAACCAGATATGCGTGATGATCCCAGGCCCTTCGAGTTCGGCAAGGGTGAGCGTGCCGCCGGGAGGGATCGGCCGGGCGTCTCCATTCCCGTTTCGCCAGTCCGGGTCTGATGATGAAGCGCGGCGGGCTTCGAACTCTTTGAGTCTTTCGAGTCCCGCCATGGGATTGCCGAGGCTGTCTTGTGTGAGGCTGGTTGCTGCGAAGACCGTGAGAGCAACAAGGATGTTTGCGAGTTTTCGAGTTTGCATATTTGCCATGACGATTTCAGATGCGTTTATGCAAGTGTACTGTCATATGGACCGTTTCTAACAAGTGCCAAAAACCGTACTGAGATTCTGGTTTCAGAGCAAGCAAGCTTCTGTGGCCCTATTAGTTGAGCATATTTGCCGTGTTTGATTGTGTGTTTGGGGACGACATGTAGCGTCGTGCGGTTTCGTTGTTTGGGTCGATGCGCAGCACTTCGGAGAAGTGGTTGGCGGATTTTTGGGTTTGGTTCTGGCTGGTGTAGAACAAGGCGAGCCGGAGATGAGCTTGCAGACTGTTGGTGTTGAACGCCAGCAATGTTTCCAACTGCCGGCATGCGTCGTTGGCAAGGCCGCGATTCAGTAGAGACTCGGCCCATGCGATTCTGGCGTGTTCGCTGGCGGGGTCGAGAGCGATGGCGATCTTGAAATGGCGATCTGCGTCTGCTGGTTTTCCGATGTGGGTGAATGCAGTTCCGATTGCGGCGTGGACTTCCGGCGAGGCTGGTCGGAGGCGTTCTGCCTTCAACAGATGAGTGAGGGCGTCATTGGCGGTTTCGGGCTGGTTGAGGAGGAGGCCGAGCTTGTAACGTGGCGTGAAAGCGTGTGGCGCAATTTGGACTGCGTTGCTCCACGCGGCTGCTGCTCCGCGGCGGTCCGCATGTGCGAGGAGGTAATTTCCGAGTTGGTCTTGGAGGACCCAGTCGTTTGGCATTGCGGCGATGGCCTTGCGGTATATCGAAAGCTGCTGTGGCATTGCGTCAGGTCTATTGGCGCTGAGCAGGCTTTGGATTTCGTTCTGGAGTAGGGCGTCCTGTTCGCGGTGATTGAATTGGCGCCTGAAGAGGTTGCCGGACAATTGGCGGCGGAGCGCAATTGCGAATCTGTATCGGTTCCAGTCGGTGAACCCGAGCTGGCGGGCGCAGGCTTCTTCATCCAGCCATTCGGCCTTTGATTGTGCATTGGGTGGGATGAATCTGGAAATGGCGATGGCTTGGAGACGGGCGAGCAGGTAATTACCCGAGAACCTGAAATGAACATGGTCGCACATGAATTCGGCGCCTGTGATGCCGAGCGGGCTTGACGTGTTGAAAGCGGATTCCGCGTCCATGAGGATGAGTCTTTCGTGGGGATATCGTTGTGCGACGCGTTTGATGATTCCATTGATTTTGCTGTCGGCTCGGGCTCTAAACGCGTCCATGTCACGAGCAGCTTGGAAGTGACTCATGGCGGCATTGGTATCGCCTGCAGCCAGAGAGGCGCGGCCCAAAAGGAATTGCAGGCCTGCGTGGTTTGTTGCAAGCGCGGAGGCCTGTTTGAACCGAGCCAAGGCGATTTGGGTGTTGCCTTCCTCGAGCGAACGCGTGCCTTCGGCAAGACACGCTCGCCAAACTGCGAGCTTGTCTGAGGGTAACGGCGGTGGCTCCCCTTCAATGAACGGCGCGCAGTCTTTCAGGTTTGAGACCATGGTGTTGAGGATTATGCGGGCGCGCGCATGCAGTCCAAGGCGAACAAGAGCGTGCAAATTGTCTTCGAAATTCGCGTGAATCCTTTGCAGGACAGGGTCGTCGTGAGTCACCGGGCGAGAAAGGAGAAGCTCGGTCATTTCGGCTGAATTTGCCGGCTGGCGCGAGCGCAATTCTCTGGCGAGACCGCCAAGACACTGCCCTATTCGGAATCGGCTCAGGAAGGATGCAGCTCTCACGACCTGGCTGGGTGGTGCGCTGGATCCGAAGGCTGGGGTTGCGCCGTAGGGGCCGATGACCTCGTTGTTGCCCATATACAAAATCCATGCGTCGGCGTTGCAACCCGCACAGTCGCGCGCTATTTCGCGGATCACGTGCGAGTTTATGGCAGGGAACGCGGTGTTGATGACCTCGAACCTGAGGCTTGGATACCTGGCTTGAAGAAGGATTTGGAGGATTCGCGAGAAGCCAAACGCAGGTTCGGGGTCGCCCATTGCTGCCGATTCACCAAACACGAATATTCTGAAGTGATTGGGAGGCTTGGGTTCAGGGAACTGGAAAGAGAGTGGCGCGCGCGCCGTTTGTTTTGGCATGAACCGCCATGCGAACCGGTTGTTTTCAATCAGCAGCTTTTGGTCGGCGTGTTCGGTGCGCAGGAAGAAACCGGCGGGATAACCGCAACCGGTCAACCGCAGAACAGTCTCTGTCACGGCGAGGACGAGAATGCACGGCAGAATTGCAATGACCACCTTGGCTGGCAACGGCAGCCGTCGGCGCGCGGTTCTCGATGTCGTGTTGATGTTCACTGTCGAGCAAGTCCGGAAAACTGACCTTTCTGGTTTCGAGTGACGATTATTTGGATGGAAAAAGAACGAATCTGGCCGATGCGGTGAAGTCACCGAAGCACGATAATGCGGTACAAGCGCCGTGGGGCGCCTTGCGGTATTTTGTCGCTGGTGCAAATCAATGTGCCGTTTCCGCGAATTGGGTCGCCGAGATTGGTCCATGAGTCCGTTTCGAAATCGGATCGGTACTGCACCTGGTATGTGCAGTTCGATGAAGAGGACCAGCAGATTTCGACCTCGCTGACCCTTATCGCCATCGCTGGCACTTCGGTTGCGACGACGTCAGTGTGAGCAAAGTAATACGGTATATCGCAACACACCACTGTGAATTCCCTTGCACCTTTGATGTGGAGTTCGTTGCCTGCCCGAGTAACGACGTAGTCCGCAGCGCCCCGCTCTTCAATGTCCGGGTAAGGATGAACCGCTTCATGTTTGAACTGGATTGTGCTCTCTGTGACGATCCCGTTGGAGAGAGCCAAAAAGACTGTGCGCCGGTCCTCGCCAAGGATCGTCAAGTCAGCTCGGTTTGCGGTTTGGTTGATTTTCAGGAGGACAAACGTTTGATCCGAGTTTGGCAGTCGGGCTTCAAGTTCGCCCCAGATTCCGCCCACCATTGTGTAAGCGCCGGAGGATATCTGATAGAGAATCTGTTGGTCGGGTTGGTCAAGGGCCAGGACATGGCATGTCCAGCCAACCAGCACGAGAATGCAAACGGACAGTTTCATAGCGGTTGTGACTGCAAACAATGTTTCCTGTTAATTCAATTGGCGCGTGCGACCGGACTCTTGCGGGCTGGCTCTACAAAGCTCAGCGTTCACTGAGCAATTTGTTTCAAGCGCCTGTGGCCTGTCAAATCATTCTCGCGCTCGCCAATGCAATCCGAGCATGTTTTGCTTTGCCTGGCGCAAGACAATCCCTTGCTTTGGGGCGGGTTGTTCCCTTAAATCGTGCGGTGCCAACAATCGTAATTGCGGTTGCAAACCAGAAGGGCGGCGTGGGCAAGACCACCACGGCTGTAAACCTTGCGGCGTGTCTTGCGCGCCTTGGGAAGCGGATTCTTTTGGTGGATATTGACCCCCAGGCAAACGCGACCAGCGGGTTGGGGCTCCCCAAGACGCCCGGCGCCAGCGCGTACCGAGCTTTGCTGGGACAGGAGCCGCTGGATGCGCGCATCCTTGGCACGGGGCGGGAATGCCTCGAGATTGTTCCCGGCGAGTTCGACATGTGCGGGGCTGAAGTCGAGCTGTCGCGGCTCGAAAACCATTTGCTGCGATTACGCTTTGCTCTCGAGCCTGTCCGAGCGAGTGGGCGCGCAGAATTGGTTTTGGTGGATTGTCCGCCGTCATTGGGGATTTTGACATTGAATGCGTTTGCGGCGGCGGACCGGCTGCTTGTCCCTATTCAGTGTGAATACTATGCGTTGGAGGGGATTTCGATGATCACGCGCATTGCCCAGCAATTGCGCGAGACTGGTGTCAACCCGGATTTGGGGCTCATGGGCGTGGTGATGACAATGTACGACGGCCGAACGCGGCTGTCGCCGCAGGTCGTTGCCGAGGTGCGGCAGCATTTTGGCGAGATTGTGTTTGATACTGTGATACCGAGAACAACGCGTCTGGCCGAGGCGCCGAGCTTCGGAAAAGCAATCATCGAGTATGACCCCTACAGTCCGGCTGCCTCCGCGTACGAAGTGCTCGCCCAGGAAGTGTTGGCAAGAATCGATTCCAGTCCGGATCGTATGGCTGGCCCGCCAAGCACACCCGTGGTTTCAGACCGGTGAGATTTCCGGGTTAAGGCGCATCGGCGAAGCGTTCCGCAAATTTCTCGGGAGTGAGGCCTGATTCATTGACAAGCGTGACTTTTGTCCATGGCAGGCCGGAAACGCCTTGGGCGAGCTTCAACCATTCTGCTGCGTAAGCTTTCCTTGATTCGGGGAGCGGCCAAGCAGCGCCCTGGCTATTGCATTCCTTTCGGAGTCTGTCCCAGAGAGACAGCCAGACGTAGCCGAGCCACATTCGGCCTCGTTGGACGCGGACGAGATAGTCGGGTTGGTTTGCGACTGCTTGTTCGGCCTGTTTCCACAAGCGTTCGGCGTCGGCGAGTGTTTGGAAATTGAAGAACGGGGTGTCGGTTTTCGAGAAGCAGGTGAGGTTCCATCCCGCAGATGCCTTGTGCATCATGTCCATGTACCCGCGAATGTGGAGGGCCGCGTCAGGCCCGTAGTAGCCTTTTAGGAATGTGTCGATGAGCTTCTGGTCGTCCTGATTTGGGTTCCAAAGGAGTTGCGCAAGGACCCATGCCCGCAGTTCTGAGAATTCGGAGCCGTAGCTCTGGTAAGCGCCCTGTTCGAACAGCCCCTTGACATTGTGTTCTGCGAAGAATCGGACGTTCGAGCCGAGAACGAACCAGTTGGGGTGCGGCTGGAGGTAATGAGCGAAATCGGTCGTGTAATCCCAGACGTAAAGCCGATTGCAGATTTTGGCCCAGCCACGGATGTCGTCGCCGAACTTTGCGTTCGCCGGGGACGAGAGCGGCTCCCGGAAATTGCATTCGATCGAGCAGAGGCGGACGATGACATTTGGCCGGGGCCGGATTGTTTTGGGTGGTTTGCGCGTGTACTGGTAAGCGAGCGTGTCAACGGCAACATTCGGGAACTCGGACTCGATTTGTTCCGCGACATAGTTCACGAAATCAAGCATTGTGCCAGCTTGACTGCCTTCGGCGTCGTCGATGGCTTTGCATTTGTCGCATTGACACGCGCCGTGCCAGTCGTTTTGGGAAACAGAGATAATTCGCGCCTCTGGCGATTCACGCAACCATTCCTTGACTCGTTGAACCACAAACTTGCGGAGGTCAGGGTTCGTCAGGCAGAGCTGTGCATGATCGGTGGTGCGCTTGCCGTTGATTAAGCTGTACCATTCCGGATGTTCAGCGAAATACTTTTCCGGAGGCACAAGAGGGTAGAACGTGTGGACGAATCCTTTGTATCGGATGCACCCGCCCATGTCTTCCGGGATGCGCGCTGATTGGCTGTTTGAGAAATTGCGGACTGCCCATGTGGGATCGAATGCGGGATACCAGAACGGGTCGCGGGACTCGAATGGCGGTTGATAGCGCACGTCGCACTGGCCAATCTGAAGAGTTGGGTGTTTTGGAATGTGACTCGCCCATGGTGTCCACCAGCGAACGCCGCAGTTTTCCTGGAGGAACTGCGATACCGCGTAGAGCGTTCCACGGGGCCGCCCACCGGCAAGCAGAAGCATGTCACCCTTTGTTTTTATGATGATCTCCTCCTGACCGAGCTTGTCGAACTCGACTTCTGGGAAGAGGCTCTTGGCGATTTGGCCCTGGCCGACAATAATTGCTTTTGCAGGAGCTTCTGACGGGGCGGTGACGACTGCAAAGTCGGCGCCGGTGATTTGGCTCAGCGTCGAGGCAAGCTCGCGCACGGCGTGTTTCTCGGGCGCGGTTGCTTCTGCTTGCTGGACGATGACACACTCGGGGCGGCCGTCGCGCGAGATCGTCAGTGCATATGATTTTGTACTCAGGGAAATCAGGCAAAACACCAGGATGTGAAATTGCAGAAGCCGTGACGTAAGATAACAACCGGTTTTCATGGGGGTTCACATAACGAGTTTCTCGTCGCAAGTCCAGCCAAGAGAGCATTAACCACGAAACAGACAACACACGCGAAAACGTTGCTTTGATAGCTCGAACGCCCGAACTGACCGTCGGCCGCTCCCAGTTCGGGCAGGATGGAGCACGCCAAACACATTCAGCGATCCCTCGGTCTCGAACGGACAATCGGTGGGGCTGTTGGGTCCAGTGACATTGTTCCGGCTGTCACAATAACGCATCATTCCGACTGGGCTACGGAGGCGTCATTGTGATGTTATCCACGCTCGTATCATCAGCTCCGCTGTGCCAGTCCGTGTAAATGCAGAGCCCAACGAAGTTACTCAGAATAGCCTTGAAATCCGCTTCAGTCCCAGCCACGCAAGAGCCACTGACCTCCTCCACTCTCCGACAGCGGGACTGTCATGTGCTGCCACGTGTTCAAGGGCTGCGGCTCTTCGACGTAGATCACGGCACCGGTTGAAACGACAGGGAGCAACGCCGCCGTCGTGACGCTCACCGTCAGAGCAATCAGATGCGCCTTCATAGTTTCGCCGAACGCAAAGGTCAGCGATCCAAGCCAGCCGCCTCTGACGTTCGATTTGTCTCAGCGCGAATCGGCTGGCTCCGATTCGCTGTAGCGTCTGGTTCGGGTAATGCGTCATCTCCGACCAGGTTCGCTGGGTATCGGCCAGAATATGTCAGATCGCTCGTGTGCCAGAGAAATCGGTCTGCTTCCCATAGGGGAAGAAACAAGAGCATCGGACCTGTCCTCCAGCGCATTTCATGTACGAAGCCCCAAGGGGCCCACTGATACCATTTGGGACCTCGAAGACCCCACACTGCGGGTTCATATCGACCGAACAGCGTTAAAACCAAATAGGACCCACAATAGGCCAAGACCAGCGCCAAAATTCCGCGAGTCACTTTGCGGCCGAGTGTGCTCATACTTGACCCGAACAGTGCTAATAAACGACAACCTTGTCGGTTTATCAGGGAAGCGTTTTTGGCGTTCCATTTGTCGCTTTCTCCCGTTCAATAAATCGGACCCGGTATGACAAGTCAAGCGCTGAGATTTCCGGGTTAGCCCGTGCTCAGAAAACGCCTGCCCTCGTTTGACCTTGAATCGTCTCATTCAACCGGGCATCCTTTGCCCGCGCTTCGAAGGCAAATGGAGAACGATCCATGCAAAAGAGTTGTCGGAGACTCGCCTTGTTAGCCGTTGTCACGGCTCTGGTCGCTTCACATTTGACGCCAACCGAGACCCAAGCCGCCGCGCCAGCGCAAGAGAGCAGGCAGGTCCGCTTCAGCGAGAAGGGGGCACTCGCTGATTGGGTGACCGTGGGCGAGGTGGTGGTCGATTTGAGCAAGGGCCGCGGGGGCCGCGCAGGCGCGCTCAGGGTGGGCCCAGGCTGTGTGGCTCGGCTCAACCTGCGCCATGTGGACGGCTCGGGCTGCGTCGAGTTCTGGGTCTATGACGACGGCAGCGTCCCCGCAGACCCGAAGGCGAATCGTGCCGGCCCGCGTTGGGGTTTGGTGCAAAGCGACGGCCGCGTGTTTGCTGTCGGCATCCTTTACGCGAGCTATCTTGGCGGTAGCGAGGGATACACGGCCACGGCATGCGACGGACGAGCGTGGTTCGACCAGTTGTTTTGGCTGGGGCTTCATCGCGCTCCCGCCGGCTGGCACAAGTGGACGATTGACCTTGATCCAGAAACCGGCCTGCGCCTTTTCTGCGACGGCAAGCCACTCAACGTTAACCTCGACAAAGCCGGCTTGCAGGGTTTCAACGCGATCGCAATCTGGGGCGACGCCGGAGCGGGCCCTGGCCAGACGGTGTGGGTGAGCGACATCGCCATCACCTTGGGAGGCCCGGCGAACCTTGTTCAAACCATCGAAGCCGATCCTTACGATGCAAAGGCGCTCGCTGCCGATCCGAGCATTCATCGGGCGGTAACAATCCACACCAGTACCAACGCTCCGTTAGCACCGAACCTTGATGACCTGCCACTCAAGTCGAGCGTATCGCAACACGGCATTACCTGGACATTCGCCAAGCCGGCGCGCGTTGGTCAGTTTGTGAATGGCGATTGGTACGTGGTGGGGCCAGTTACGATTCAGGCCATTGACCCGCGTCCGCTTTACGGCGCCGAGATTCCGCGGCGCGAACTCGATCACATGGATTTGGAGCGGCCCGAAGCCCAACGGGTGCGCAACGGGTTCATGCTCAATCCGCCGGCGGCCATGAAGGTCGCCTACGACAGCGGGGTGCGGAATTGGTTCGATCCGGCGTTGATTCAGAAGTTGCCTGTGACGATGAACCCTGGCGACTCGCTGGTCTCCACTGTCAGCATGCCCAAAGGCTTGGTCCTGCACGCGCAGTTGCGAAACAACATCGAGCGTGGCGTGGACGATTCGAGCCCCATCCGCACCGCTGCCGTATTAACCTGCGTATCAAAGCGGCGACCGGTCGGGACCATGACCACGACTGGTCGCGACAGGGGCAGGCCTGGGACGCATTCGTCAACGAGATGTGGGCACGCTACCGCCCCACGCTTCCGGCTCCCACCAACGGTTGGCAACAATCGCACGAGGATAGCTACTACCGTGCGGCGCTTGAATCGCTCCGTTGAGCGGGACGGAGATGCCGGAGCATTGGCACACGCGCACATTTATGGTGCCGGTTCGACCAGTTGACATCCTGGCCAACCGCTGATCGGCGGAGGCAGTTGATCCGGGTTTTCCTTGAGAAAGTGCTACTGCCTGAAGCCGAAGGCGCACGATTCCAGCCTGCGGTCTGGGGTGCGGATGCCAAATAGATTGGCTGTGACGATCAATCCTGAATAGCAAAGACAAGCGCCCGCCGATGAGTAAGGATTCTCTAACCCTCCCGCGAGGCGCATTTGCGTCAACCCAACACAAACGAAGACGGTGTCTTGGGTGTTGCATGCACAAAGCGCCGGCAAGCCGGACGCACTCCATGCGCTTCGCGACCAACCCGCCCGCAGACCAGATCGGCGCGCCAGTCCCACCGCTGCGGCAGGAGTATCGCGCTTGACGTGCCGCCTTCTGGTTTTTCGCACCCGACCGGTGAACGTTCGGGCGACGGGTTTGCGTGATTGAAGCGAGTGCACGATCGGTCGTCGGGTTGATGCGGCCGGGGACGGCCGCGCTCCCAGCGACGTTGCCTTTTCCACCGCGTGCAGGAGCGCGGCCATTCTTGGCCGCCCCAAGCCGGTGAATAATCGGGCGCAGGATTTGCATAATCGAAACGGGTGTAAGATCGGTCATCGGGTTGATGCGGCCGGGGACGGCCGCGCTCCCAGCGCCGTTGCCTTTTCCACCGCGTGCA
>JAAYVR010000022.1 GCA_012517065.1 Verrucomicrobiota bacterium
CCGCATCAACGTGACGACCGACCCTACGACCCGTTTGGATCACGCAAATGCGGCGCCCGAACATTCACCGGCTGGGGGCGGGCAAGAATGCCCGCGCTCCTGCCGGCGCGTTAGAAGAAACACCGACGGTCGGGAGCGCGGCCGTCCTCGGCCGCATCAACGTGACGACCGACCCTACGACCCGTTTGGATCACGCAAATGCGGCGCCCGAACATTCACCGGCTGGGGATGCACAAACATCGTGCCTGTCCCCCTATTTCTTCCAGAATATGAAGGACTTTGACATATTCTGAGTTGTGTTCGGAGCGCACACGTTCAAGCGATTCGGTGTCTGGCCAGCTCCCTTTTTGCCGCTGGCGACGGAGTCGCCTCGAACAGGGCGGCCAGGCTGAGTGTCGAACCCGGCACGAACGCCTTGGTCTGGCTGTGATCATTTGGTTGCGGCTGCGCCGAGCTGTGCATAAGACATTGACGAAGGTGGTGTCGAAGTGGTAATTGGAATCTGAACATCGCATCCGCTTATGAAACCTACCGGCGGCGGTTTGAGGTCGGTGCTCTGCGCGTGGAGACGCCAAGTGGCATCGACTGTGGCTTTCACCCTTATCGAACTCCTCGTGGTAATTGCCATCATTGCGATCTTGGCCGGCATGCTTCTCCCGGCTTTGTCGCAGGCCAAAGCGAAGGCGGAGCGTTCACTTTGCCAGAGCAACTGTCGGCAGTGGGGCATTGCGCTACAAATGTACGCCGCGGACTTCAATGACTCGTTCCCTGACAACAGCGATGGCATGCATCTGAGCTGGATGGGGACAAACATGGCCAAGTTCTGGGCCGACTACCTCATCAAGTCCATAAAAACGAAAGGAGAAAAAGACAAGTTCCATGTCATCTTCTGTCCGACTGACAAATGGCATCGTGTCGCTGATTTGTGGCGCAACGAAGATCCGCAGGCGGACCTCAAACCAATTCTCACGGGTTATTTCTATCTTCCGGGGCGTGTTCCAGGAAGCTGGGCTTACAACTCCGCTGGAATCGGTGACTGGCATTTTCGGAAGAAACTGGGAGGGCCTCTTGCGCAAGCACCGGTCTTGATCGACCGGTTGCAGGGAATCGGCAGTTGGAACATCAACGCCAACAAAGGCAGCATCACGTGGTACACAACCTCGGACGGCAAAACTGTGCCGACGGCGACCCACCGTGGAAAGGCGGGGTGCCCTACGGGCGGAAATTTTTTGTTCGAAGACGGTCATGTCGAATGGCGCGTGTTCAAGATCGATAATCCGCGCGCCACCATCGATGTGGGCTCGATGGACGGCAATTGGGTGTTGTTCTACAAAATCCCGATCAATGCCGAAACAAATCGTTGACCAGTTGGGCTGGACGTCGCGAGCGCCCTTGGGTCACAAGACAGTCCAAACCAGGCGTTGCTCACGTTCGGTCACTGCGTTCCCATCAGCAACGAATGCGTTTACATTGATTGAGCTGCTGGTGGTGATCGCGATAATTGCGATCCTGAGCGGGTTGCTGTTCCCCACCTTGCATCGTGCAAAGGAGCTGAGTCGCCGAATGCACTGCACAAACAACCTCCGCCAGATCGGCCTCGGCATACAAATGTACCGTGAAGAAAACGGCGATAGACCCCCGCTTTACCTTGTGAACCCGGGGCGGAACACACACGGTTTCCCCGGCGGCAACCAGCCGTACCTCGAAAAGGGCTATCTGCCCAACACAAACTCTTTCATCTGCTTGTCCGATCGCACGCAGGGTCATATTCCGATCGACCTCGACTGGGAATACTTCGGCGATTTCACCACCAGCTACGCTTACCACCTTGGCGCATGGTTCCAGTGCACGCAAGAGGGACGCGATTGGCTGAAACAGCAACTCGAACGCTGGCAAGCGCGATACATCGTGGCCGCCTGCCCGTGGCATCGCCACCTCTACAGCGGCTGGACCGTCAAGACTTACGACCCCCAGAGGAGTTTCCGCCACAAGACAAACATTCGCGATCTCTGCCTCCGGTACGACGGCAGTGTGGACAGCTTCCGATGGCCCACCACAAATTGGCATGAAGAGCCGTACCTTGTCCATTGAACACGCGGTGAGTTCATGGCATGGGTGCAATCCTCCCATTGGAACTTTGATGTAGCAACAATTCGGCCGGCAGGATTTCTTCACAGATTTCGACATGGTCCCGCGGATGATTGCGTTGCTTGCGGGGCATCGTTGAACCACGAAACAAGCGAATTACGCGAAATAAACGGTTGCGGCTACGCCGCGCTGTGACGGACGCGGTGGTTCACGCGTGACGTGCAGCCCAGCGTATGTGCTACGCCGAACGCTCTGAACTTATCAGCCCAGAGCACAGATTGGTGAACTCCCAGACGCGACGCTTTGACGGGTGCTATTGGAGCTTGAGCGGCATGTTGAGAACGGTCATGTAAAGCGCAGAAAGTGTTTTGCCTGTCCGCTGGGCAAGCAGATCCGATCCGAACTGCAACGATGTTCGAGCCTGAAACCCGGTGACGCGCAGGCAGTATGTGCTGTTGGCCATCACGCCCAGCAACTCGCCGCTCTTGCTAAACACCAGATCGCCTTTTGATGGATTGAATTTCCCTGTCAGCCCTCGGAGGAAGCCGCGCTCGAGCTTCACATAATTCGGAGTGCTGAGGTCGATCTCGAACTTGCACTCCCCGTAATACCCGTCGCGTGTTCCCACCAGAACCGCGTCTTGAAACTTGAACGGGTCGGTTGAAATCGGATAAAGCTTGCCGCCCAATTGCCGGGCTTCGGATTCTGAGATTGGGGCCAGGACAACGCGCGGGTCGTGGGCATGGAAGAATATCGACTTCAAAGAAACGGAGTTGGTGCCGCGCACAAGACTGCCACTCAACCTTTCCCAGTCTGTGCCCGGGTTGGCCAGAATCAACGGCGTGTCGCTCACGTGACAGATGGCAAAGATGTTCGTCCCATCGGTCACCAGTATCGTCTGAGCTGTTGTTTCCTTGGTGATGCCAAAAAGAACCGGCCGGTAGGCAGTGAACTTTGCCTGGACGCGGTTCGTGGCGAAGTCGCTGAAGATTGCGTTGGCAGCCAGAATGCGTTGCTCGCGAATCTCCTGTGCCAATTGTTCCGACTGCGTGGCAAGCGCCTGGACGCCTTCGACCAGTTTGGCTTTTTCCTGACGCTCGATTTTCACCTGTTCCTGGATAGCCGCAACCTGCTCAGTTGCGCGAAGGCGTTCGACTTCGGCCACGCGAAGTTCGGTCGCCAGTCTTTGTTTTTCGGCTGCGACGACCTGGTTGCTCTCCGCAAGCTTGGACAGTTGAACCTGCAGCGCAGCGGATTCTTCGGTGCGCTTGCGCAGTTCATTCTCCATCTCGGCGACTTTTTCCTTGGACAAGTTTGCCTCGGTCCGTTGGAGTTCGAGTTCCTGGGTGAGGGCACGTATGCTTGCCTGCGCGAGGGCGAACTGTTGTTCGAGGCTGGCCTGTTGTTTTTGGAGGTCTGAGGCTTCACGTTGGCGGGATTCAAGCGCCTGCATGAAGTCCTGAACCTGCTTTTCGCGCTCGTTTAGCAGAGCTTGGGCACGCTCAGCCGCCTCGCGGGTTTGAGAAAGCTCTTGGAGCAGCAATTCGCGGTTCCTGCGTTCATCGTCAAGGGCCATCCGCATCACTGCTGCAAGGTCATTTTGCCCATTCAACGGGCTGGTGGCGATTTCGGGTCTTGGTTTTCGCTCTGCACCGCTTTGAGCAACCTTGTCGATGTCCACAGACGAAAAGGCGAGCAGGCTCACCAGAAGGAAATCGCAAATGACAATGAGAATCGTCCGGTTCATGGCGACAAAACAGATGAAGCGGTTGGGTCGGACGCATCCAGGTCAGAAGGATCGGCTTCGGCTTCGGCTTCAAGCAGCAGTTTGCGTCGCAGAGGACGCAAGCTGAATATCTTGAAGGCGGAAACGAATATGATGCCGAACGACGTCGAGGAATACGCAGCCATCAAACTGGGTTTGATGATTCCGAGCGAGACGAGAATCAGCGAAATAATCGTTCCCACGAATCCGAGGTAGATGCCCGCGTCGAAGAGGTGATCCTCATTCTCGAGCAGTTTCAATTTGATCCTCGGAGGCAGTTGCTGGCGGCGTATTTCCGCCAGTTTGATCCGGCAGGCGGTGTAAATCAGCGCCTGTATGACAAAGAACAGCAACAAGGTTAACAGACTTACTTGGTTCATAAGCGACGCAGGGGCGCTGGCGATGGCCACCGGGATCACGCCGCCCACCGTGGGCAGGCGCACTCGAAATGGAAGTTCCATTTTCTGGCTGCCTTGTGCGAGAAACGGCTCGCTTGCGAGCAGAACCACCAGCAGGAATCCCAGCGCAAACAAAAACTCACGCAACAGATGAAATCGGGTCGTGTTCGGCAAACCCGCAAACTCCTCGGTCGGCTTCGGTTTGAAGTTTATCGCCATAGAAACAAAAAAGCCGCCGACAAGGTATAACACCCATTTCAGAAGCAAAGCCAGCCAGTGCGCCCTCAAGTCCAGAGACGCTGCATACTCGAGAAAACTGCCGAAAGGATCGTAGCCAAGTGCAAACAGGCGCGGTTTCCATTCGTACAACTGCTGCTTGCGCCCCAGCAATTCCCGCACCCCGCCTGTGCCGAACCGCACGCTCGAACCAAGGTCGCCAAACCCAGTTTCGCTGAATTTCATCAAATACTCAGCAACAGCCGCGGGTTGCTCTGACATCAGCACCGCAGCAAACAAAACAGGCAGCCGATCGTTCGCCCGGCGCGCCAGCTCAGCCAGCCTGCGCAACGTTTCGGCGTCCTCGATGTTAGCCACAAACGCCACCAACTGCCCCCAGTTGAGCCTCTGGCCCAGCGACAGCAAACCAAGCAACGCCTGCTCAAGGTTCAGCGAATCCCCGCCGCGGTTCACTTCCGCTGACATGCTGAAAAGGTCCCGGCTCATTCGGGGATTCAGATGCCCGGCTTCAAGGAGCAATCCACATACACAGATTGCCACGTCAAGCGCCTGCCCGGCCGATGACTGCGACGGTGAGAAGACAACGGTGTTGGTTCTTGAACGCAACTTCAACAGTTCCTGTATGACCGGGTTAGGCGAACTCTCGAGAAGGTCAAGAGTTTGCCGCCGGTTAGTTGACCTTGCCAAGAAATCGGTCAATGACTCGGAGGTTGGGGGCGTCTGTTCAGGAGAACCTGTGGCCGCAGCCGGTGACCATATGGCGCTGACGCGGCCGTATGGCTGGCTACCCCAACGCTGCAAAGCCGGCTGCGCCTGCGTAAGGTCCCTGACTGCAACATCGAGTTTGTCTTTTCCCCAGACGCCTTGCTGTTGGGCGGTCAATTGCAGCAACTGCGCGGCCCCAAGGTTGCGCTCGGCGACCAAGGCCAATCCCTGAGCAACCAGATCGGGTGTATTCATGCCGGCCCGATGGAGGACCGTGGAGTCAACAGCCCTCAGGTGCGCGGGGACCAGCAATCCGAACAGGACCGCTGTCGCTCCCAAAGCCGCGAATATTGAAAACCAAATCCAACGCATCGTTTGAAAGTCGCCTAAAACTACAGCACTTTCCGCGCCCATGTAAAGGCTCCATGACAATGTCCCGCAGAAAATGCTCCCGGGTCCGGCGGCTGCACGGACATCTGGCCCGGAAATCTCACCGCCTGACCAGCCCAATACACCCAAAGCTTCATTCCGGTGAGATTTGCGGGGCCCGCATGTTCCTTGGTTGCTTGAAGACACCCGCTTCGCAGACTGCTCAGGGTATGACATATGCGGGCTAGCCCACCCTGACAACGCATCTGCGCAGTTGACAAAGGCGTTCCAAGACAAAACTCTCGCCGATGTGAAATCGGTCCTGATCCACTTTGTTCTGTTTGCCGTAACGAGCCTTTGCGCAACCTCGGTGCACGCCGCTCCGCTCAAGCCAAATATCGTTTTCATCATCTCGGACGATCATGCGTGGACCGATTACGGTTTCATGGGACATAAATACATCGAGACACCCAACCTCGACCGCCTATCAACTCAGAGCGCACTGTTCACGCGAGGGTACGTGCCAACTGCGTTGTGCCGACCAGCCCTTGCCTCGATTGCAACCGGACTTTACGCGCACCAACACGGGATCACCGGCAACGATCCGGCCCTGCTGCCGCAAATGCGCGCTGCTTACGAGAAGAATCAGCCGGTTCAAGAACCACCTGAATACAAGGCTCTGCGTGAAAAGCTCATTGCCAAATTCGACAAGTGCACTTCGTTTCCGCGTCTGTTGGCCAACCAAGGCTATCTGAGTTTTCAGTCGGGCAAATGGTGGGAAGGCAGTTACGCGCGCGGCGGGTTCACACACGGCATGACACGCGGGTTTCCAAACCCGGGCGGCCGTCATGGGGATGACGGCCTCAAAATCGGGCGCGAAGGCTTGAAGCCGATCTTCGATTTCATCGACATGGCAGTTGCGCAAGGCAAGCCCTTTTTCGTCTGGTACGCGCCGTTTCTTCCACATGAACCTCACAATCCGCCGCCGCGCCTCTTTCAAAAGTACAAGGCCAAAGGCGTGGAATCGGATCACGTTGCCAAATACTATGCAATGGTTGAATGGTTCGACGAAACATGCGGCCAGTTGCTCGGTTATCTGGCACAACGAGGGCTGACATCGAACACGTTCGTTGTCTATATCGGCGACAACGGTTGGATTCAACAACCCGACAGCCCCGGCTTTGCGCTTCGATCCAAACAATCACCGAACGAAGGCGGGGTGCGACAGCCGACGATGTTCTGTTGGCCGGGGGTTATCCGGCCCGGCAACCGTGGCACGCAGCTTTGTTCCAGCGTCGATATTGTGCCGACTGCACTTGCAGCGGCTGGGATTCCCGTCCCGGCGAATCTGCCGGGTTTTGACCTGCTGCCAATTCTGAAGTCGGGCGACCCCACACCGAGGCGCGAAGTTTTCGGCGAAACTTTTGCACACGACATCGCAGACATCGATCAACCAGAGAAGAGTCTGCTTTACCGATGGGTTATCGAGGATAACTGGAAACTGCTCCTGACTTACGACGGCGAGGTTGGCCGTTACGCAAAGTATCATCCGCGCACAGAAAAGCACCCGCAATTGTTCGATTTGATCAATGACCCGCACGAGGAGCAAAACCTTGCCGCACAACATCCGGATATTGTAACGCGCTTGGCCGCAAAACTGCAAAAATGGTGGCCTGTGAATCACCGCAATGTTATCACAAGCTGGACAGACCAGCCCGGCCAATAGTTGCCAAACCAAACCCGGAAATCTCATCGCAACACCAAGACACTCAAAGGTGGCACTGTGGTGACCGCCTTGCTTGCGGCCAGAGAAGCGCATACGTAGAAATTGACCAAACTCGCAGGCCGATCCCGCGTCGAGGCGTCGCTGCACGAAGTGATTGAATGTACCCCGCTGACGTGGTGGAATCAATGAAGTGCATATCCGGAATCTGCAATGAGAAACCTCGCGCTGTTGCTGGTGGCACTTCTGCCGCTCTCGCACACAGAAACGGCCGGTTCGGATATTGGTCGTCCGCCAAACATTCTTCTGGCCGTTGCTGATGATTGGGGAGTCCACGCAGGCGCGTATGGGACAAGGTGGATCAGAACACCCGCATTCGATCGCGTTGCGAACGAAGGTTTGCTTTTCCGGCACGCTTACACACCAATGGCAAAATGCGCGCCTTCGAGGTCCATACTGCTCACAGGACGGCATCTGTGGCAGCTCGAGGCCGCTGCCAATCATCTGCCGTTTTTCCCTCCGAAATTCAAGACCTGGCCCGAAGTACTCACGGAACGCGGTTGGCACGTCGGTTTTACAGGCAAAGGTTGGGCGCCCGGAATTGCCAACGACGTGAACGGTCAGCCGCGGCTCATGACTGGCAAGCCATTTCAAAAACGCAAATGCACGCCCCCAACCCCGGCAATCTCAGCCACCGATTATGCAGCGAATTTCGTCGATTTTCTCGATTCTGCGCCGCCCGATGTGCCGTGGTGTTTCTGGTTCGGCGCACACGAACCGCATCGGCCGTACACTTTCGGCTCCGGCAAGAACAATGGCGGTAAAACCGTCCGCGATATCGAACGCGTCCCTGCGTACTGGCCCGACCACGAGATCGTGCGTACTGACATGCTTGATTACGCTTACGAAGTTGAGCACGCGGACAGCCATCTCGCGCGCATGATCGCTGAACTGGAGAAACGCGGTCTGCTGGATCAAACTCTAATAATCGTAACCAGCGATCACGGCATGCCTTTCCCTCGAGTCAAAGGGTACGCTTATCACGCTGCAAATCACGTGCCCTTCGCAGTCCGCTGGCCGGCCGGCATCTCAACACCCGGCAGGGTGATCGATGATTTTGTGGATTTCACAGACATTGCGCCGACGATCCTTGATCTGGCCCGCATCGCGCATGCGCAAAGTGGCATGCAACCTATCGCAGGCAAGAGTCTCAGGCCGATCCTCAGCAGCCGCCGGACAGGACAAGTTTTGGCAGAACGAACCAGCGTTTTTGTCGCCAAGGAACGCACCGACGTTGGCCGGCCACACGATTGGGGGTACCCGATCCGGGGAGTCGTGACCGCCCGGTTCTTGTACCTGCGCAACTATGAGCCGTCACGCTGGCCCGCCGGAAACCCGGAGACTGGTTATCTCGACACCGACGGCAGCCCTACCAAGTCCCTTATCCTCGAACGCGGACGTCAAAACCGCGCCGACCCGTTCTGGCAACTCAATTTCGGCCTTCGCCCCGCAGAGGAACTTTACAACCTTGTAACCGATCCTGACTGCGTGATTAATCTCGCCGAAAACCCCGCACACGCCGCGCAGGTCAAAAAGACCCGCCAAAAAATGGAATCCAAGCTCAAAAACCTTGGCGACCCGCGCATGTTCGGTCGCGGTTATGTTTTCGACGAATACCCGCCAACAAGCGGCGCCGGTTTTTATGAAAAGTTCATGCGCGGCGATAAACCGCCTGCAAACTGGGTAAACGAAACTGACTTCGAATGAAAACATTGCATTTGCTTGGCGTCGTGTTGGCCATGGCCGCGTTCGGACCCGCAGGTGGCGCAGCGACAAAGCCTAATATTGTCATCATTCTTGCCGATGATCTCGGCTATGGAGACCTCGGCTGTTATGGCTCGCCCACAATCCGCACGCCGAACCTCGATCGAATGGCAGCCGAGGGACTGCGTTTTACGGATTTCTACGTCGCGGCAGAAGTTTGCACCCCAAGCCGCGCTGCAATACTCACTGGCCGTTACCCAATCCGAAGCGGCATGTGCGGAAGCCGGCGGGTGCTGTTCCCGGATTCCAAGGGCGGACTGCCCCCCGGGGAGATCACGCTCGCTGAAGCGCTCAAGACCGCAGGTTATGCGACAGCTCACATTGGCAAGTGGCACCTTGGCATTCACCCCGGCTCCCGCCCGCTCGATCAAGGATTCGATTTCAGTTTCGGGCTGCCGTATTCAAATGACATGGACGCCCGACCAGGATTGCCATCGGGCGCGTCTGGCTCGCCGGACCCGCCCCGAGACGGTTGGAACGTGCCGCTCATTCGCAACAACCAGGTTATCGAACGCCCAGCCGACCAAACCACGCTCACAAAAAGATATACCGACGAAGCGCTGCGGTTTATCAGCCAACACAAAGACAGACCTTTCTTCCTCTACTTCGCACACACGTTCCCGCATGTGCCACTGTTTGCTTCGCCCGCGTTCAAGGGCAAAAGCCGCGCAGGCATTTACGGCGACGCGGTCGAAGAACTCGATTGGAGTGTCGGCGAAGTGCTCGACGCCATTCGCAAACACAGGCTCGACCGGCAAACGTTTGTGTTCTTCACCAGCGACAACGGACCATGGCTGACGATGGGCGACCAGGGCGGTAGCGCGGGGCTTTTGCGCGGTGGCAAAGGCAGCACTTGGGAAGGTGGCATGCGTGTTCCGGGAATCGCCTGGATGCCCGGCCGCATCAGAAACGGTGTCACATCCGAACTGGTGCACTCGATGGACCTTTTCCCAACTGCGCTCGCGCTTGCGGGAGTGCAGAGGCCTGACAGCGTCGAGCTGGACGGAATCGACATTGCGCCGCTTCTTTTCGACTACAGAGCGCTGCCGAAACGCCCGTTCTTTTACTATCGCGGCGACCAACTCTTCGCCTGCCGCATTGGCGAGTGGAAAGCCCATTTCAAAACCCAAGCCGGATATGGTCAGGCAAAGCCCGAGATTCACGATCCGCCTCTGTTATTTCATCTCGGACGTGACCCATCGGAAAAGCGCAATGTGGCAGCCGCAAATACCAACGTCATCACCGACATCATCAACGCTGTTAAGGCCCATCAGGCAATGATCACGCCGGGGCCGCCGCAGCTCCAGTGACAGTCTTTGCCATGAAAAGCAGATTTGTTGGGCTCGTGTGTTTGGTTGTGTGCAGCATGTGCTGCGCTGAAGCCAGCAGGCCAAATGTGCTTTTTATCGCAAAGAAGTTGATTCCCCCAACGCCGATGGGCAATCACCCGCTAATGGATTGGGGCGTTTTCCCTCACAGCGACGAAGACAAAGGCGATTACAAAGTGGCTTCGTGGACAATCGAACAAATCAGGAACGCGCCCAAGGACCGCCCGTTTTTCATCGCCGCAGGGTTTTTCCTGCCGCACGTCCCATGTTACGCCACACAAAAATGGTTCGATCTCTACCCGGACGACGACACGATCCTTCCGGCGATAATCGAGGACGACCGTGCAGACACCCCGCGGTTCTCGTGGTATTTGCATTGGCGTTTGCCTGAGCCACGGCTCAAATGGGTCAGAGAAAACGGCCAATGGCGCAATCTTGTCCGCAGTTACCTCGCCTGCATCAGCTTCATAGACGCCCAAGTCGGCCGAATTCTCGATGCGCTGGAACAATCCGGTCTGGCAGAAAACACCATCGTCGTCGTCTGGGGCGACAATGGCTTTCACCTCGGGCAAAAAGCAATCACAGGAAAAAACACACTTTGGGAAGAAAGCACGCGCGTCCCATTGATATTTGCCGGGCCCGGAATCAACTCAGGGCAACGCTGCACACAACCAGTTGAATTGCTCGACGTTTACCCGACCCTTGTCGAGCTGTGCAATCTTGCCCCACGCAACGACCTCGAAGGGATCAGCCTTGCGCCCCAACTCCGGAACGCCTCGAAGATTCGCATCCGCCCCGCCATCATCACGCATAACCAGGGCAATCACAGCGTCAGAACCGAACGTTGGCGATACATACGTTACGCCGATGGCTCGGAAGAACTCTACGACCACAAGAATGACCCCCGTGAATGGCGCAATCTTGCAACTGACCCGGCATATCGCGCCGTGCTTGAAGAACACCGCAAATGGTTGCCGAAACCAGATTCACCGCCCGCGCCGAACAGCGCCGACCGCATCCTTACTTACAACAGTGACACCGACGAAGCGATCTGGGAAGGAACGGTTGTTAGGCGCACCGATCCTATTCCGGAATAGGTTGGCGAACGCTACCGACTCAGGTTCTGCAGCGCGAACTCCCAGTTAACCAGCTTGTCCAGCACAGCGTTCACGTAATCAGCCCGCCGGTTCTGGTAATCCAAATAATAAGCGTGCTCCCAAACGTCGATCGTCAGCAACGGCGTCTGGCGGGTTGTAAGCGGAGTTTCGGCATTGGCCGTCTTGACAACGCCAAGCTTCTCGCCGTCAAGCACAAGCCACGCCCATCCGCTCCCAAACTGGGAGACCGCGGCTTCAGCGAGCTTCTTCTTGCATTCTTCAAAGCTGCCAAATGAAGCCTCGATTCTGTCCCTCAGCGCTCTGGGTGGTTCGCCTCCGCCATTGGCTCTCAGGCTTTGCCAGTAGAACGTATGATTCCAAACCTGGGCGGCGTTGTTGAATATCGCAGTCTTATCTGGTTTACCCGCAGTGGCGACAATTACTCTTTCCAGTGGCAACTCGGCGTATTCGGTCCCCGCTGCGAGTTTGTTCAGGTTGTCAACGTAAGCTTTGTGATGTTTGCCGTAATGAAATGAGATTGTCCTTGCGGTTATGACCGGTTCGAGTGCGTTGTCCGGATACGGCAGCGGCGGAAGACCGTGCGGGACAGCGGCACCGGCTCCCGGAACAAGAATACCAACTGCCCCAGATGCACAGACAACGCCCGAAACAGCAAGGAACTTCCTTCGATTAACCTTGCGCGTGGTGCCAGTCTTGTTCTTTCGTGGTTTCATATTGCTTGAATTCATTCTGCTCCCAGTTAGCCAGATTCGCGCAGCCCAATACCTCAACCCTCAGCGCTCGAATCACAGCCTGCCATCGCCAAACGATTTGGCAAGCCAATTTACTCCCGATTCATATAGCGGCAAATCCCCGAGCGAATGCTTCCTTCGATGCAATCGCGCAGCTTGGAACTACGTGTCTGTCCCCATGTCGCGGCTGAGGCGCAAACTATGTGCCTGTCCCCGGATGGGTTCCCCGGGGTCTTTCGGGCTAGCAACAATGTGCCTGTCCCCATATCGCATTCCAAGCATCGCTGCACCCCTATTATCAAACGCCGATGTGTCCAATCTCTGTGCAAATGTCCCATTTCAGAAACCTCACTGGATTGAACGCATTTGTGTATCTGGGGTTGTCGGCGATACTTCCGGGCTAACACTCCAATCGAGTTCGGTATTCCGTGGGCCGACAGATTCCTCATGGAAAGAGTTGAACTATTGAGGAAGTTCGATTATCCGCATTCCAAGTTTGAACTTGGATAGACCAGATCGTTGTGATGAACACGCCGGAACGGCTGCGATGGTGGCTCCATTGCTTTTTATGTCCGGCATGTGCGCTCTCACCTATCAAACGGTCTGGCTCCGTGAATTTCGACTGATCTTCGGCGCCTCAACGGCGGCTACGGCGGCTGTTCTTGCAATTTTCATGGGCGGCATCGGGATCGGCAGTGTCGTGCTCGGCCGGCGAGCCGACTTTCACCCGCGCCCGCTGGCTTTTTACGGTCAGCTTGAACTGCTGATCGCGAGTTCGGCTGCTTTGACACCGATGATTTTGCGGCTTGTTCGCGGCGCGTATTTGCACAGCGGCGGTTCACTCGTGCTCGGAACCGGGGGCGCGACCGCCGTCAGGTTGTTGGCAGCTTCACTGGTACTGGCGATACCCGCCCTCGCGATGGGCGGTACTTTGCCGGCTGCGGCACGAGCCGTCGTAACCAGGTCCGATGCTGGACGGCGCTGGGCTGCGTTTATTTACGGATCAAATACGCTCGGGGCGGTTGCGGGCGCGTTGCTTTCCACGTTTGTCTTGCTGGAACGTTTTGGTAATACGGGCACTTTATGGCTGGCATGTTCAGTCAATGCTCTTGCTGCGATGATTGCCCTCATCGTGAGCGGCCGCATAAGCAGCGAAGCGCCGGCCGCTGGCGTAAAAGGCGCCGTTCCGAGTGCGGAGTCTGTCTCCGCCGCCAACAATCTTGCCCGTAACGATGAGCGAAGAGTGATAATCCCGCTAGTGGTGCTTGCGGCTGCGGCTGTCAGTGGATTTGCGTTCTTTTTAATGGAGATTGTCTGGTACCGGATGTTGGCGCCGTTGCTGGGCGGATCTGTTTTCACGTTCGGCCTGATACTGGCGGCGGCTCTGTTGGGAATTGGGGTGGGCGGGCTGGTTTACACTTTTTTGTCGCCTTCGCGCGAACCACCGCTGAAGTATCTTGGGCTGACGTTTGCGTTGGAAGGGGTTTGTTTGGGGGTTCCACTGGCATTGGGGGATCGACTGGCTTTGCTGGCGTTATCCATGCGTCCGGTGGCGTTGGAAGGATTTCACATGACGGTCTTAGGATGGGCAGCGGTGTCGGCGATTGTGGTTTTGCCTCCCGCGTTGGTGGCGGGCTATCAATTCCCTCTTCTGTTGGCGGCGCTCGGATGTGGGCGCGATCAACTTGGCAAGCATGTAGGTCTTGCATACGCGTGGAACACTGCGGGTGCGATTGCAGGATCACTCGCGGGCGGTTTTGGTCTGATGCCTCTGCTTTCTGCGCCTGGGGCATGGCGGCTTGTGGTTGTGTTGCTCGCGCTGACGAGTGTGTGCATAATTCTTGTCTCGAATCGGCGGGTCAAAGTCGTGTCGAGTGCCCAGGGAGGAATTGGCTCGAAAGAACCGCACGGAAACGCGACCGATGGAGGTGATTTGACGCAAGACCGAAATGCTGGGGCTGATCAAGTGCGTGGCGAATGGATTCAGGGAATCTGGGGCAGATATCGGGCGATTTTGATTGATCGGTGGGTGCACTTGGTTGCGTTTGCATTTGCGGGTGCGGCTTGCATAACGGCCGTAGCGCGGGGGCCAACAGCCGTCTGGCGACACAGCGGCATTGGTGTCGGTCGCGCTGACGCTGCAAGCCGGGTTTCAGACAACCGGCTTCGGGAGCACATCAGCTTCTGGAGACGGACACTTCTCTGGGAACGCGACGGCGTCGAAAGCAGTGTCGCCGTCTCAGCCGAGAGCGCTTTGTCCTTCCTTGTAAACGGGAAGAACGACGGCAATGCGCGGATGGACGCGGGGACAGCAGTGATGAGCGGTCTTTTGGGCGCGGCGCTACACCCAAATCCAGTCCGAGCGTTTGTGATCGGGCTTGGGACCGGGAGCACAGCAGGCTGGCTCGGTGCAGTGGAGTCGATCGAGCGTGTGGACGTGGCGGAACTCGAACCGGCGATTGTGCGGGTGGCGGAAGACTGTGCAGCGGTCAACTGCAACATGCCTGCCAACCCAAAAATCCGTTTGTTGGTAGGCGATGCGCGCGAACTGCTGGCCGTGTCGCGCGATCGCTACGACATTGTCATGTCTGAGCCGTCCAACCCGTACAGAGCAGGTATCGCGAGCCTGTTCACACGTGAGTTTTATCAGGCGGTAAGGCAGAAACTGACGAGCGGCGGTTTGTTTTTGCAGTGGATACAAACATACGAAATCCAGCCGACGGACGTCGAGAATGTGTGCGGAACGCTCGCATCAGTGTTTCCGGTCGTGGAAGTCTGGTACACGCGCGCTGGGGACCTTTTCTTTGCGTGCGCGTTGGAACCAATAAAGTTCGACGCCGACAGACTGCGGCATCGCATTGCCCAAGAACCTTTCAGGTCGGCGCTGGCGGCGGTCTGGCGTGTCACGGACCTTGAAGGCTTTCTTGCCCATTACATCAGCTCGAATGAGTTCGCACGTGAAATTGCCTCATCGCCGAACCGCATATTAAACACAGACGATCGGACGGTGATGGAGTTCAACTGCGGGCGGCACGTTGGCCGGCTGGTTTTCCTTGACGCGCGCGAATGGCTTGCCAGAGCCGCGCGCCGCGGTCTTGACCGGCCGACTATTGTCAACGGGACTGTGGATTGGTCGCGCCTTGCCGACGCCAGAGCCACAATGTTTGCAGTTGAAGGCCAGCCCCCGTCTTCAGACGGCGAACAAGACCCGGCGCTTGTCCGCCGAACCAACGCGAAGGCGCAGTTCGTGCGGAACAACCTCGAAGCTGCAATGGCAGAATGGTCCGCACAAACCAATGCGCCAACGGATTTGCTCGAGTTATTGCTGGTGGCGGAATCGCTTGCCGATGCAGGAAATGAGCTGGCACTGATCTACGCAGAAAGACTCCGCCAGTGGCAACCCATTGAAGCCGACGTTGTGTTGGCCCGATTGCGCTGGCGCCAACGGCGATTCGAAGACGCGGTCGCTGGACTCGAGAGAGTATTCCGGGCTTACAGGTCAAACCCATGGCCATTCCCGCCGCTGATGTACCGCGCTCTGGTTCTTGCTGAATCAGTCAGCAAAGAATCCTCGAATCCGGAACTTGCCCGGAGATTGCATGCCGCGCTGAAAGAGCCATTCGCAGTTCATCTGTGGGACCAGGTCCGCCTCGCATGCCGATTCAATGTCGCCCTCGACAGCATCAGCCCGAGTTTACTGAAAGAATCTATTGAATCCTTTGAGCCGCATGTTCCGTGGCGGCGGTTCTTCCTCGAAAAACGGCTGCTCTGCTATGAGTTTCTTGGCGACCCTCGTGTGGCACGCGCGCGCCGTGATCTTGAGTTGTTTGACAAGGTTCGGTTGGCTGAGCACGGCAAAGGCGCTACCGAGGTACCAAGAGAACGTCCCGACAGCCCGATTGGGACGATGGATCAAAGTCAAAGGCCATAGACCATAGACCGGTCCCGTCCTGAAATAAGTTGACAGGCATGAAACGAAAATTTGATGTTGACAAGGCTGTGGTGCGGTACAGTGAAGCGTTCAAAGTGGCGGTGGTGCGGGAGTTGGAGCAGGAGGGCCTGAGCTTTGAGGAGGCACGGC
>JAAYVR010000157.1 GCA_012517065.1 Verrucomicrobiota bacterium
GGCGAAGAATCGCCGCGCTCCTGCACGCGGTGGAAAAGGCAACGGCGCTGGGAGCGCGGCCGTCCCCGGCCGCATCAACCCGATGACCGAGCTTACGACCCGTTTCGATCACGCAAATCGTACGACCGAACATACACCGGCTGGGGGCGGCGAAGAATCGCCGCGCTCCCGCACGCGGTGGAAAAGGCAACGGCGCTGGGAGCGCGGCCGTCCTCGGCCGCATCAACCCGATGACCGAGCTTACCACCGGTTTCGATCACGCAAATCCGACGACCGAACATGCACCGGCTGTGGGCGGCGAGGAATCGCCGCGCTCCTGCACGCGGTGGAAAAGGCAACGGCGCTGGGAGCGCGGCCGTCCCCGGCCGCATCAATGCGACGACCGAACACAGACTGGCTGGGTGCGAACAAGAACAGCCGCGCTCGTGCCGACACGACCCTCGCGGCCGTTAGAGTCCGGCCTTTGGGCGGGCGACTTCGGCCAATGCCGGGGGCGAACTTGCACGCTGATTCTGGTCAGATTGCTAGTTAATCGCCGCCGGGTTCAGAACGATCGGCTGTCATACGGGCTATTAAGCGGCGGTTGAATTCCTCGGCCGGGTTGTAGCCGGATTGTTTCATTTTGGTTTGAAAAGCGGCGACTTCGACCAATCGCGCGATGTCGCGGCCTGGGCGAACCGGAATCACAACGTGCGGTATGTCGATGCCGAGTACTTTTACCGTTTCGGTTTCCATTCCGGTGCGATCGACTTCGATGCCTTCCTCCCATGGCTTGAGTGTTACGACCAGATCGAGCCGTTTTTCAGCGCGAATGCTGCGTATGCCGAACATGGCTGGAACGTTTATGATACCGATGCCGCGCACTTCCATGTGGTTGCGGGTTGTTTCCGGACAGGTGCCTATTACCTCACGACCTTCGAACAGGCGGACCTTGGTGATATCGTCTGCGACAAGGCTGTATCCTCGCTCGATGAGGGCAAGCACGCATTCGCTCTTGCCGATGCCGCTTTCACCTTTGATTATGACACCAACGCCGAGGATATCGACCATGCTGCCCATTTCTGTGGCTGTTGGTGCGAACAGGTCTTCAAGCAACAGTGTTGCCATGTTGATGAATCGCATTGTGACAAGCGGGCTCCTGAAGACTGGTATTCGCAATTGCTCGGCGCGCTTCAGAAACCAGGTCGATGGAAAGTAACTTCTGCAAAAGACAACGGCAGGAATCTTGTGTGATAACAGCAGTTCCTCGCGAGTGCGTCGCTGGTTTGGGGTCAACGACCTGAGATAGTGCATTTCAACGTTGCCTATCACTTGAACGCGGTTGTGGGGAAAATACTTGGTAAAACCCGCGAGGACCAGCCCCGGTCTGTTCACGGTGGGCTCGCGGATTGGCCGGTCAAGACCGGCCGGGCTGGTCAGGAGCCGCAATCGGAAATAGGCGTTTCGCCGCTCGTAGAGCTGGCGAACAGTCACACTGCGGGCTTGCATTCGAGGATTCCCCATTTTTCTCAGAGGTTGAATTCCGGGCCGAGGTAGATTTCACGTGATTTGGGATCGTTGAGAAGGAACTCGGCTGATCCTTCGCGCAACACCTCGCCGCGATGGATGAGGTAGGCACGATCCACGAGCTTCAGTGTTTCGCGCGCGTTGTGATCCGTCACCAATATGCCAATGCCGCGGTCTCTTAGACGTCTCACAATCTTCTGCACCTCATAGACTGCTATCGGGTCGATGCCGCTGAACGGTTCGTCGAGCAACATGAGTTTTGGGTTGGTAATGAGCGCCCGCGTAATCTCGAGGCGCCGTTTCTCTCCGCCGCTCAGCACGTAAGCCTTGTGTTTGGCAACATTCGTCAATTCCAGTTCTTCCAGCAGATATTGAAGGCGCGTGCGCCGCTCACTCCTGCTCATTTGACAGGTTTCAAGTATGGCCAGAAGATTTTGCTCGACGGTAAGTTTTCGAAAGACCGACGGTTCTTGCGTAAGATAGCCAATGCCAAGACGTGCGCGCTGGTGCATCGGCAGTCTGGTAATGCGCCTCCCGCAAAACAACACTTCCCCTTCGTCGGGCCGGACCAGTCCGACCACAATATTGAACGTGGTCGTCTTGCCTGCTCCGTTCGGGCCGAGCAATCCCACAATCTCACCGCTGGCAACCGATATTGATACTGAATTGACGACGCGGCGCCCGCGGTACTCTTTTACGAGCTTCTCAGTCTGGAGCAGTTGATCGGCGGGTGTATCAGCAGCGCTGCTGGCCAACCCAGTCTCGGCTTTTGAGGGACCTGCAGCGACAGCGGGCGAATCATTCATTGGCGCGCGTTGTTTGCTCATCTGGTGGGCTGGTTGTGTTGGTGGCGACTCGGCGGCAGCATGGGCGATCTTATGGTTTTCGAGTGGTGAGGTCGCTCAGATTGGTGGACAACGGCAAGCGTTTCCAACGGGACAGGAACTTTCCCGACACGGTGTACCGGCTGGCTGCAGGTTCCCAACTAACTTCGGTCGCGCCGGAGATTGTGCCCTCCGGCAATGTGATTACCGGATTGCCCGTTAAAACCAGTTTGCCGGTTGAATCCGAGTACTGCGCATGATTGGCGCGTGCCGATCGATCCTGCTGCCGGATGAGAACAGTGCCTGTGGCCTCAGCCTGAGCCACAAGGTTGCTCCCCGGCCCAAAAGAAACGAAAAGCGAGTCGCACAAAAGCTGTTTTACCGTTGGCTTGGGAGCCGAGGCGGGGCGTTCATGCAGAACTGCCACCACGTTGCCGTCCAGGCCGAGCCTGTCAGGAACGCCCTCGGGCCTAACCTTGAGGCTCATCCGATCACATTCAAGGTGCACAGCAACGGTTTTGCCGTCTTCTTGCAAATATGGTTCTCGGTCGAACACGACGCCGCCCTGAGCGTCCAGCCGCTCGAGGTACTTTGAGTAGGTTACCACAAGCTCTGTGCAGGTCAGCGTGCCAAGCACGGCATTCTCGTTCATCCAGATGGCTTTGACAGACGGCCTGAACACGGCACGCCCATCACTGTAAGCAATCTCATCGCTGTGAATCTCGATGCAATCGTTTGTGCCAATCGAAGCCATGGTTTTGGCGACCGCTGTGGTGTTGGACGCAGAAGATTGAGTGAGGCTCAGCAGCGGAAAACGCACCAATGCGTTTGTCTGCGCTGCAAACGCGCCTGTTGTCGCATCATATGAGAGTGTGCCGGCCCGCAGCATGCGTTTTCCTGAAGTCCACACCGGCGTGCCAGAGAGTTCCAATACTGAGTCTCCGCCAAACACGGCACGCTCGGCAGTAGCTGCGGCTCCGGATGCGACATCGAGGATCGATACATTTGTTTCGGCAAGAAAGGCGTAATTTGTGCGGCCTTGCGCCTGTGCTTGCGGTTCGATTCGCAGGAAATTGGCTCGCACTTCAATGACATTGGACGCGCCGGTGGCAGCGGGTGGAAAGGACTGGTTTGCGAAGTCAAGGATGGACAGGCCGCGAGCGTTGTCCCTCGGAATGGCCAGCCGCGCTTGTCCGGCTGCGACGAGAGTGTTGCGTCGCCTGTCGATGTCAAAGCGCTCGGCCTCGCCGTTGCGTACGCTGTCTGTCCAGCGAGGGCGGCCCAACAATTCCAGACGCTCTTCGTTGTCGCGGAGGACATAGGAAGCGGTTTGGGCGGTTGTAACACTGCGCTCGAGGCGATTGCTGACAACGACACCGCCTGTGGCGTGCACCTCCTCGATTGTATTTGTTGCTGACCGGCGAATGGTGAGTGTATCGCATGCCACCTCGAACTGCGAATCCTGCAGCTTGACGTGTCCGAAGTAAGAAAGCAGGTTCGAGTTGTAGTCAAAGGCGAATCGGTCTGCGCGTAATTCGATCAAATCGTCATTCTGCTCTTGTGTTGGCGGCGTTGCTGGGGGGCGTTTTCGGACGATCGTTCGCACGTCATTCGAGATGACGAGGTTTTTGTTGGTTTGGTACCAGACAAAACCGATCCCCTCGAGCTGAAGCCGCGCGTCGCTGGTTGCGACGCGCAGTGGTTCAGATGACACGGCGGTCTTCGACTTGAAATCGTAAATGCAATTCTTGCCGGACATCACCATGTTGGTTTTGCCAAGCGCATCGCGATAGTCCACCTGGACGGTATCCAAGACCTGTCGGCTTGTCTTGAGATCGAATCTTCCGCTCCCATGCAAAACGGCTATGACGCGGCTTGATCCCTCTTCGTAAACCGGCACGGTAAATGCGCCGGGTGGTTGCGGTGCGCCAGCGGTTTGGGCCAGCGACCCATGGTACATGGCGATGAAAGCCGCGGCGGCGAGGGCCAGTTGGCAGCGGCTGGGACGCGCCGCCGGTTTTCCCGCAATCGGGCCGAGCGGTTTGCTGCTAACCGGGTTGTGGCGCGTCATGAAGAGATTGTTGGAGATGACATTGGTCAAATGACGGTTCCGTGCGGGATGACGCCGTTTTTGGGGATCACGACGATGCCATCACGTATGTAATAGAGAGGGTGATCGAACTTGTCGGGTTTACCAGCCGGCGTGATCACACAGTTGTCGCCAATCCGGGCGTTTTTGTCGATGATGGCGGAGTCGATTCTTGTGTTTTTGCCGATGCCGATTCTTGGCCGGTTTTCGCGAAGGTTTTGCTGAATTGATTCAAGGCTTTCGAAGTAGTCAGCTCCCATAATGACGGTGCGGGACACATGACTGCCGGTGTCAATCAGGCATCGGAGTCCAACGACGCTGTGTTCGACGCGGCAGTGATTAATGATGCAGCCGTCGGCGATGATCGCGTGGTCGATCAGCGCTCCGTTGATTTTTGAGGGAGGGAGGAACCTTGGCCGACTGTAGATCGGCGCTGTCATGTCGAAGAAATTGAATCTTGGCAATTCAGAAACCAGCTCGAGGTTGGCACGGAAAAAGGAGCGGATTGTTCCGATGTCTTCCCAGTACCCTTGGAAAACGTAGGAGTAAACGCTGTGCGTTTGGATCGCCAGCGGGATCACGTGCTTGCCAAAATCGGTCAGGTCGTTGTCCAGTAACCCGAACAGAACTTCGCGTTTGAAAAGGTAGATGCCCATCGATGCGAGCAACCGTTTGTCTTCGCCTGCGATGCCCAACTGAGTACACATCTCGGGCGACAGCGAAAGGGTGTTCAAGAGCGAATCGTCACGTGGTTTTTCCACGAATCTGGTGATTCGACGGGTGTTGTCGATCAGCATTATTCCGAGCGAGGATGCTTCGGATCGGGAGACCGGGATTGTGGCGATGGTAATATCAGCGCCTGTTCTGGCGTGCTGGTTGAGCAGTGGGCGAAAATCCATCCGATACAGTTGATCGCCGCTGAGTATCAGCGCGTAATCGAAGTCACAATTGCGGAAGTGATTGAGGTTTTTTCTGACTGCATCGGCCGTGCCTTGGTACCACGAAGAATCTGTAAGGGTCTGTTCTGCAGCCAGGATTTCGACAAACCCGGCGCTGAAATGGTCAAACTTGAACGAGCCGTACACGTGCCTGTGCAGGGAGGCCGAGAGGAACTGCGTCAGAACGTAAATGCGCCGGATTCCTGAATTGATGCAGTTTGAGATCGGGATGTCCACGAGCCGGTATTTGCCAGCGAGAGGCACGGCTGGTTTGGCTCTTTCCCTGGTGAGCGGGAACAGGCGCGTCCCCTGACCGCCGCCCATGATGATCGCCAGAACACGTCGCGGATCAGCCGCGGGTTTCAGGTTGGAATCCACAGTTTCCATAGCTGTCAACGAGCTTTTTAATATCCTCTCTCTCCGTGCTGGCGCAAGCCACATCTGATCAGAATTGAAACACTGTGGCCCGGAAATCTCACCACGTGACCAGACCAAGACGCCCGAAGCTTCATTCCGGTGAGATTACCGGGCCAGAAAGACTAAAGACCGAGGACGAAAGACCAAGGACCGAGGACCAAGGATCGCGGGCGTGATAAGAAGTCTGGGGCAGAAGGGAGCGTGTTAAGTAAGAGACGAGAGGGCTGGCTACTTCTTCTCCTGAAGATTTATGGCGAAGGAAACCTTCATGACGCCGGCTTTTCTGACCAGATCGAGGACTGAGATTACCGATCCGTGGGTGGCTTCGCGGTCGCCTCTGATGTAAACCGGGAGATTGGTTTTTGTGGCGAGACGGTTTGTAAGATAGTTGTAAACTTCAGCGAGGGTTTTGGGTTCCTTCTCGATGTAAGGCTGGCCGGTCTTGTCGATGTCTATGTTAATGATCTCGGGCTTAAAATCTTTCTGTCCCATCACTGCGGTTGGGAGGTCCATTTTGATCGACTGCATGTGAATCATGGTCAAGCTGACCATCATGAACGAGGCCAGCAAAAAGAACATGATGTCGATCAGAGGGATTATTTCGATCCTCGCCTTCTTGTGGGGCAATGGTGTTCCGATCTTCATTTAGACAGATTTAGGAAGCGCAGTGACGCAAATGGGATTTGGCGGTGGCGTTGTCAATTCGGTTTTGGCGTTGTCTGGACGGTCTGTCCGGACCCTCTGGCGGCGTCCCGGCGGATTTGCATTGTGTCGATGCCGCCCTTTTGCTTCGCGGCATTCACCATGACCTCGATGTTGGTTGCTGCAGTTTCGAGTTCAAACTGGAGACGTGCTGTCTTGGCTGTGAAGTAGTTGTACGGGATCAGAGATATGATGGCGATGCCCAACCCGCAGGCTGTTGCGATGAGGGCTTCGCCGATGCCGCCGGAGACCCTTTCAACGGCCAGCTCGGCTTCACCGATCGAAGTGAAAGATGCCATGATTCCCGTGACCGTGCCGAGCAGCCCAAGCAGCGGCGCGAGTGTGACGAGAGTGTCCATGACAGTGAGAAAACGTCCTGCACGCTGCAATTCGATTCCTGCGGCGACCTGCAGAGCCCCTTGAAGAGAGTAATGAACGTGGTTCAGGCCATGGTAAATCATGCGCAAAACCGGATCGGTCGAGTCTTTCGAAAGGCGAGAGGCCTGCTCGAAATCGCCGTTTTCGAGTGCCGCCAAAACTTTTTCCAACGTTTCGGGGTCGCGCCTCATGCTTTCTCTGAGCCACCACAGAACGCGCTCGCCAATCACGCACACAGCGACGATCGCCACGACGAGGATCGGGTACATGATTGGCCCGCCATGTTTGAAGTAGTTAACCAATACGTTTGCGAACATACTTTGCTTTGTTCCAGCCAGTGTTTTTAGGTTTTATGTCAAATTGCCCTTGACCCAGCCTGCCGATACATTGCGCGCCGTTATCAAAGGCGTAAAAAAACTATATTATCAATCAGCGCAGTATTTTGTCCATAGTGCATTTTAGTTGCACTTGAACCCGAATGGAACCGTCCAAACCTTGCTTTGCCCAGGTTCCCATTTCCATCGGCTCTTGACGTGCTGCGCGACTTTTCGGTCCAGCTCGTAAATGCCGGAGCTGACTTCCACGTCCACTTTTGCTGGCGTACCGTCATCAGCAAGCTCGACCAGCAATGTCAGGTCAACACTTTGCCCGCTTCGCAGGATGCCTGTGGGGAACGGCGGTTCTGGGAACGTGCCCTTGGGGCGGCTGCCTGAAGCACGCCGGAAAACGACGGGCGGCGGTTTGGGGGCAGCGGTTTGAGGGGGAGGTGGTCTGACAAAAGTCGTTGGCGGTGGGGCTGAGGCTCTGGAGGCGAGATTGGTGACAGTCACGTGCCCGAATGTAGGCACTGCGAATGGCACTTGAGCGTCAGCCGGTGCCACCACCACTGGAACCGGGGGCGCATCTGTCGGGTCAAAGTTGTCCTGTGACGGGTCGAATTCTTTGACCATGTCTTCCGGGACATCTTGAGGAACGGGTTGATCTTGTGGCGGGAGCTCAACAGGAATGAGTTCCGGGGGCGGCGGCAGTTCGCGGACAACGATTTTCTGGACTTTCACGATTCCGATAAACCCCACAAGCAGAAAAGCGAAGTAAATCGAGAGTGCATAAGCGTACTTTCTCGATGGGTCACGCGAAGCCGCCGGCAGACAGAACTGAGCCAGTTCTGACGTAAGCCTGTAATGTGCGGCGCCGGGTTCGAGACCCTGGGCCACTGCCGGTGCAGAATTTGCCATGCCTTTATCTCCGACTTCCAATGCTTCGACGGTTCTTCAAAACTCGAACGGAGCGGTTCACAACCGATGTCAACCGCAGCGCATCGGCATCATTTAAATCTTCCTGGTTCAATCCGCAAGCAATTTGCTATGGCTTTCGTTCTTGTCAATCTTCCGCACCCTGTTATAAGTGGCCGCGGCTTTCTTGCGCGGCCGGAATACGCCAGCCGGTGCGTCGGAACGCGAGACCGGGTGTTTCCCGTCCGATTGTTTTTCCGGGCAAGAACTCTGTCGTATGACGCTTGATGTTCAGGGAACGACAATGGCGCGATTGGGCGTTTTAGGTTCGGGCAAAGGCTCGAACTTTGTCGCCCTTGCGCACGCATGCAATGCCGGGAAGATTCCGGCGTCGATCGCCATTGTCATTAGCGATGTGCCGGACGCGGGCATTTTGGATCGCGCGCGTGCGCTTGGGATTCCCGCCTGCTACCTGCCGCCGGGGCCGTTTCGGACCAAACTGGATGAACAATCCGAAGAGGCGTACGTGGCTGCTCTGCGGGATGCGGGGGTTGATTATGTTGTATTGGCGGGTTTCATGCGTGTTTTGAAGGGGCGTTTTTTGAGGGCATACCCGAACCGGGTTGTGAACATTCATCCGTCTCTTTTGCCGGCGTTTCGTGGGCTCGAAGCGTGGAAACAGGCGCTTGATTACGGGGTGAAAGTCACTGGTGTAACGGTGCATTTCGTGGATGAAGGTGTGGACACAGGCCCGATTATTGCCCAGGCGGCTGTCATGGTCGAAGACGACGACACCGCGGCGTCGCTTCATCAGCGCATCCAGCAGGTGGAACATGAGTTGTACCCCGCGGCGGTGGCTGCGCTGGTCAGAGGCGAACTGCAGATCGAGGGGCGGAAAGTGCGCCGGTTGACCCGCGCTGGCTGGTAATTGAGATTTTCAACGCATGATCATGATGCTGATTTTGGCTGGAGTATTGCAGCGTATTACAACCGGATGAATACAAACGTTGAAAAACATCTGTTGCGGCTCGGCCTTCCAAAGGGGAGCCTGGAACAGGCGACAATCGAGAAACTGGGGAAGGCCGGTTTCAACATAACCATTAGCAGCCGTTCATACATACCGCAAGTCGATGACGATGAACTCGAAATACGGTTCATTCGCGCGCAAGAGGTAAGCCGGTATGTTGAGCACGGCAATTTGGATGCTGGGATTACCGGCCACGACTGGGTGGTTGAGAACGGGTCCAAGGTGCATGAGGTTGGCGAATTCATTTTTAGCAAGGCAACGCGCCAGCCTGCGCGGTGGGTTCTTGCCGTGCCTGAGAATTCGCCAGTGAAGTCTG
The DNA here is from genome assembly GCA_012517065.1 of Verrucomicrobiota bacterium. GTDB lineage: Bacteria > Verrucomicrobiota > Verrucomicrobiia > Limisphaerales > J093 > JAAYVR01. The sequence continues at coordinate 9,430 of JAAYVR010000157.1, forward strand.
TAAAGGACCTTCAGGGGAAACGCATCGCCACCGAGGTGGTGAACATCACACGGCGTTACTTGAGACAGAACAAGGTCAAAGCAGAGGTCGAGTTCTCGTGGGGCGCCACCGAGGTCAAAGCGCACGAGATGGTGGATGCGGTCGTGGACATCACCGAGACCGGTTCATCTCTGCGCGCAAACAAACTGCGCATTGTGGATACGATCCTTGTTTCCACGCCGCGGTTGATTGCCAACCGGGATGCGTGGCGGGACTCGTGGAAACGCAGAAAGATTGAAACGATAGCAATGTTGCTCAAAGGCGCGCTCGAAGCAGAGTCCAAGGTTGGATTGAAAATGAACGTTCCTGAGGATCGTCTTGCTTCTCTTCTTGCTTCGCTGCCGGCGTTGCGGAATCCGACTGTCTCCCGGCTCAGCCAGAGCGGGTGGGTGGCTGTCGAGACCGTCATTGACGAGCACGTGGTCCGTGAGCTGATTCCAAGGCTAAAGTCGCTGGGCGCAGAAGGAATTATTGAATATCCTTTGAACAAGGTCGTATATTGACCGCCAACAATAATAGTACACACATATGGGTTCGCTGAAAAAACGACGTAAGTCAAAGATCAATAAACACAAACGGCGAAAGAAGCTTCGCGCTCATCGTCACAAGAAGCGCACTTGGCAGAAGTAGGCCCGCTGAGACCCGGCCTGCTTGTGCATGCACATGCCGCGCTTGCCGGCCAGACCGAGCAAGCGCGGGCATTTTGATTTGATGATCAAACAGCGTTATTTCATGCTGGCGCAGTTGGTTTGCTGCGGGGTGGGTGTATTGTTGCTTTTAGTGCCGGGTTGCGCCACGGGCGGCAGGAAATCCAAGCCCGCGCGTGAAGCTCCAGCAACGTCCAAACCACAGACCAGGGCAGCGGTCCGCCTTTCGAATGAGGAGGATACGATCAATCGCCGGATCGAAGCTCAGGCCCATTACGCTGCAGGGGTCGTGCATGAACTGCGTGGCGAGAATGACCTGGCAACAGAGCAGTTCTGGTTGTCCGCAAAGAACGATCCAGAGAACGAGCCGTTGGTAATCGAGCTGGCGCAGCGGCTCTTGGCGACAAAGAAGCCTGACAAAGCCATTCCGTTGCTCGAAGCCGCGGCCGCGGTGCCTTCAGCCAGTGGCCTGATCGATGCGTGGTATGGGATGGCGCTTAAGGAAGCCGGGAAGATCGAGCCGGCCGTGGCAGCCTTTCGGAAAGCGATTCGTAAATCACCCCAAGTGCTGCTTGGATACCATGGCCTTGCTCAGTTGTATATTGAACAAAAGAAACCAGAGGAGGCGTTGAAGGTCTTTGACAGCGCGGCTGAGTTGCCAAACGCGACGCCGGGGTTCATGGTTGACCTTGCTGGGTTGTTGGCTGTGGCGAGTCGGACCAAAGCCATTGACCCGGATCAGGCCAAGTCAAGAGCATTAAAACTGCTCGAACGCGCTGCTCAGGCCGGCCCGTCCGAGCCGTTCGTGCTCCAAAAGATGGCAGACGCATACAAAACCCTGGGTGAACTTGGCAGAGCTGCCAACCTTTACCTTGACCTACTGAAAAAGTTTCCGCCCGAGAACAAACTCCTTCGGCGAATTCTGCGCGAGCAGTTGGTCCGGCTTTACGTGGTGGCCGGTGAAAAAGAGAAAGCTGCTGAACAACTCAACGAGTTCTTAAAGGAAGACAGCACAAATGCGGAAGCTTATTACCTTCTGGGCGCAATTGCTGCAGAGGAAAAGAATTATGAGAAAGCCGCTGAGTACTACGAGAAAACCGTGCTTCTGAACGAAGATTTCGAGCCGGCCTATCACGATCTAGCGGGCGTGCGGCTGAGCCAGGGGCAGCCTGAAGCTGCGTTGGAAATCCTCGCGCGCGCTCGAACGCGGTTTCAACGGAACTTTCTTGTTGAATTCTATACCGGGCTTGCGCAGGCCGCTCTCAAGCAATACCGGGAAGCACTCGTCAGTTTTACCGATGCCGAGCTTTTGGCAAAGACATCTGAGCCTGCGAGGCTCAATCACTTGTTTTACGCGCAGGTAGCGTCTGTTCACGCAGGGCTCGCTGAACAGGCATTGCGCAACAAGAACGATGCCGAAGCTGAACAGCATTTTGCCGAGGCAGAGAGCCTGCTGCGCAAGAGCCTCGAACTGGCGTCGGACAACGCTGATCTGTTTCTGCACGCCGGCTCCATCTACGAAAGAATGGCGAGATACGCGAACACGGCAAAGCGCACAGAGACCGCAAACAAGTTCTACTCTGAGGCCGAACGGAACCTGCGCCGGTGCATCGAGCTCGAGCCTGAAAACGCCGAAGCGCTCAATTACCTCGGTTACATGTGGGCGGAGCGGGGCGTCAATTTGGAGGAAGCGCGTTCATTGATCGAGCGCGCGTTGAAGGTTGAACCTGAGAACGGAGCGTTTCTTGACAGCCTTGCATGGGTTCTGTTCAAGCTTGGCCAGCCCGAGGCCGCGCTCAAGCCCATGCTGGAGGCCATTGCAAAGTCGGAGAAACCTGATGCAACTTTGCTTGACCATCTGGGAGACATTTATTCGGCGCTGAACAGGCACAGCGAAGCCCGCGAGGCATGGAACCAATCGCTCCGGGTTGAGGACAATCCCGAGGTACGGCGCAAACTCGAGTCGGCGCCCTCTCGATAGCGAAGAGTGCGTGTCTTGAGATTCGGTGTTAACGGGGCTGTAAGAGAGGCTTGCCAGTGGAGTTTTCTGTGTTGACGGCTGCTGTGGATTTTTCGCACAAGTGTGTTCATGCAAAACCGAACGGTAAAATCGAGGTTATTCTGCCTTCATTTGGTTCTGGGCTTTGGCTTGTTGTTGTCCGGGTGTGGCAAAGGTTCACCTGAGCAAACTCCGGCCGCGCGCAAACCGCAGTCGGCTGCCAAATCCACTTACACAATTGGCATGAGCCAGTGTAATTTGGGCGAGCCATGGCGTGTTCAAATGAACGCTGACGTTCGGGCCGCAGCAGAGAAACATCCGAATCTCAAGGTGATTTACAAAGACGCGCAGAACGACACCCTGAAGCAGCGTGCGCATGTTGAGGAGTTCGTCAGCGCCAAAGTCGATCTCATCATCATATCGCCGAAAGAAGCTGCGCCGTTGACCGAACCAGTCGCAAAGGCCGTCGAAGCGGGGATTCCCGTGATTGTGCTGGACCGGCGGCTTTTGGGTGACAAGTACACCTGTTTCATAGGAGCTGACAACCGGAAGATTGGGCGGGCTGCGGGCGAATGGATAAAGAAGACATTGGGTGGAAAAGGGAAAGTTGTAGAACTGAAAGGGCTGATGACGTCCACTCCCGGTCAGGATCGGCACGCCGGGTTCCGTGAAGGCATAGCGGGTTCGGCAATTGAAATAATATTCGAGGCCGACATGAAATGGTTGGAGCCGGAGGCGCGAAAAGAAATGGAATCGGCGTTGTCCCGTTTCAGCAAGATTGATCTTGTATATGCGCACAATGATCCGGGGGCTCACGGGGCCTACCTTGCGGCAAAGGCCGCAGGGCGTGAGAAGGAAATGATGTTTGTTGGGATCGACGCTCTTCCTCATGAGGGGGTTGCTTACGTGAGCCAAGGGATACTCAGTGCTACTTTCCAGTATCCGACCGGGGGCGCAGAAGCAATCGAGACTGCGCTGAAGATTCTCAGCGGCCAGCCCGTCCCCAAGGAGATCACGCTTGGGTCAAGGTTGTTTACCAAAGACAATGTTGCGCGCGGTGGCGATCCTTTGAATTGATCAATCACCTCTTTCAAGTCTCACAGCCCTGTCAAGAAAAAGACCATGTTTGCCACTGCCGAGGAACTCGGGCAAAAGACCGGCTGCTAACCCGCTGGTGCGGTTGGCAGGTCTCCAGCCCACAAGCAACAGCAAGTGGCACTGCCCTTGGGATCAGGCATTACGCTATAGCCGTTGCCCTAAATAGGGGTGACGGGTGCGCGGCCGTCTCGGTCTCGTCAACTCGACGACCGATCCTGCGATCGGTTGCGATCATACAGATTCGGCGCCCGAATGCTTGCCGGTCGGGTGCTGGCAACGGTGGAACGAAAATGTGGAAGACCCGCCGGCGTGAAGATGCACTTGGCGCGGGCCGACTGTTCCTCTTGAACTTCTCCCCAAAAACGCTTCATTCCTTCTTTCTATTCGGCTCTGGTTTCGTTGTAACGCTGCGCCGCAATTTGTGGATTGCAGGGCTGGTGTTCTCGGAATTCTCCCGGGAGCTGGATCGGGATGGCGACACACTACCCCGATAGAGGACCCAGTGTGTCACGAAGCCTCGGCAAC
>JAAYVR010000158.1 GCA_012517065.1 Verrucomicrobiota bacterium
CAAAGTTGATCCAGCAGATGCTCCTTGCCGACGATTCTGGACATGCAGTGATACAGAACGGTCTTACCCTGAAGTTTGATTCTGGGCAGTCTCATTACAACCTCCTTGATTTGTATTGTTGTTCTCCTTGCAACAGAGCGATAGGCACGCAGCTGTGCCTCCCATTGGCCGACTGCTTGGGCAGGTCCGGGTCGGAACCCGGGGCGCCCAAATACCGTGTCTGTCCCTCTATTTGGGGGTAAAATTGCACAACACGCTCTGGGAGTCAAACGGGGCCATAATGACGGAATGATTTGCGACGGCGACGCAGATTCTCCATTATGATGGCAAGCATGGTCCGGCTCGTAGTCTTTGCTCTTGGAATATCGAGTGTGGTTGCTCAACTGACGCTCCTGCGGGAATTGTTGGCCGCGTTCCATGGCAACGAACTCGCGCTTGGGGTTTTTCTTGGCAACTGGCTGTTGTTGACGGGAGTTGGCGCTGCGATGGGGCGGCGCGCGAAAGGTGGACGACGAGGTGAAGGGCAGTTGATCCGGGGGCAACTTTGGATCGCAGTTACGCCGGTTTTGGGGTTGCTCGCCCTGCGAGTGTTGCGAGATGTACTATTTATGCGCGGGGCCGACGTCGGAATACCGGCGGCGATGCTTGGCAGCATTGTGGTTTTGGGGCCGTATTGTCTGATGTCGGGTTATGTACTGACCCTCGGCGTCGCGCTGTTGAGCAACGTCGAAGGCGGCAAGGGGCTGGGGACAGTGTACGTTGCTGACAGTATTGGCAGTGTGGTGGGAGGGCTTGCATTTACCTTCGTCCTGACACGCTGGCTAGATCATTTCGCGATACTATGGTGCGTTGGGTGGCTGAGCTTAATCGCGGCCGCATATTGTGGCTATGTTTGGAGGAAAGAGAGGACAAGACTGGTTTGGGGGTTGATGGCAGTGGCATGGATTGTGGTGGGCGTTTCAGGCGTGGACGCATGGTCCACGCGCCGTCAGTTTCCGGGTCAGGAGATTGTTTTTACGGGGAATTCACCTTACGGGCGGGTGGTTCTAACGCGCGCGGACGGACAACTGAATTTGAGCGAGAACGGCGTGGCAACACCGTTGGCCGCAGATCCGGCACGCGTTGAAGAAACAGTCCTATGCGCTCTAGCACAACGTCCTGATGCGCGGCATGTGCTGTTATTGGGCGGTGGAGTGACGGGCACGGGACGACTTTTGCTCGAACACGGTGTTGCGCGTGTCACGTATGTTGAACTTGATCCTCTGGTCGTGGAATTGGGCCGGCGGTTTTTGCCCGAGAACCTCGACGACCCGAGAATGGAGGTGTTGGCGACTGACGGACGCCGCCATCTACGATCAACCACGAACAGGTACGACATCGTGATAATCGACACTCCGGACCCGGTAACATCGCAACTGAACCGGTTATACACAGTTGAGTTCTTTGCTCGAGTCAAGAAAGTGTTGAACCCGAACGGCGTCATCGGATTTGGTCTCAGCAGGTACGAGAATACCGTGAGTCCTGAACTCGAACGGATTCTGGCCACGGCCCACCGGTCGCTGTGTGAGGTGTTCGGCCGGGTGTTGATGTTACCTCTTGGCCGCGTGTTTTTTGTCGCCTCGGACGGCGAACTGTACACGGATGTTGCCGAACGGCTGAGCAGGAGCCCGGATCAGATTCAGTGGATGAAAACTTCGTACCTGCGCGCAATGCTGAGTGAGGACCGAATGTCCGATATGCAGCGTGCGGTGTCGGCACCTGCCATGCTGAACACCGATTTCCGGCCTGTGCTGTATTTTCTGAATCTACGGCACTGGCTAAGCCAATTTGGAAAAGTACCGACCGTATTTGTTGTGCTGCTTGTGGTGGCCGTTGCTCTGTATGTCTGGCGGGTGGGAACGGTATCGAGGGCTGTGCTGGCGTCGGGGGTGGCGGCATCTTCGTTGGAGGTTGCATTATTATTAGCAGTGCAAGTTGCTTGTGGTGCGTTGTATCAGCAGTTGGGATTGGTGGTAGCGGTGTTCATGGCCGGACTTGCGATGGGCGGATGGCTTGGCCGCGAAGCGCTGTGGTTGTCTCCGAGGCGAAGCTTGGGTCGGCTCGTTACAGGCATTGGTCTTTACGCGGTTGTGTTGCCGTGGACACTTCAATGGATAGTGGGCGGGGCGGGTGGCGGGGTTGGAATGGGTGTTGCAATGGCATGGATTCTGTTGTTGACCGTTATGCTCGCGGTGCTGGTGGGCGCGGTGTTTCCCATCGCCGGGCGGGCGCTGGCGTCGGAATTTGTGAGTTCAGCTTCAAGATTATACACAGCGGATTTTGTTGGGGCATGGCTTGGTGCAGTTTTGGCGGGCGAGGTGTTAATACCTGTCATTGGAGTAGCGGGCATGTGCAGGGCGGTGGCGGCTTTCGTCATTGCATGTGGGATTGCGGTTCTGGCAACGAAGCGGGTGTAATGGTCTTAGTCAGGCCGGGTCGATAAACGGCAAGGGCCTCGAATGGCAAAGTGGCGAGCGATGTTTGCGCAAATGTTCCAGCGTAGTGGTGCGATAATGCTTAAGACTGTCAGGTGGAGCGGATGGCCGCTGTTCGTAGTTGTGATCGGATTCATCGTAACAGGATACGCGACCAGCGGGCGGTACGGCATGGGCAAACTGATTGACGCTCGGACCGCGATGGCGCTGCACAAGCTGTTGCATTTGCCGCTGTTGGTTCTGTTGCTTGTGCATGCGTTGCCGGCGATGTATCTTGCTGTTCGTCGATGGGGATTGTTTGCGAAGACAAGCCGCATCAAATGCAATCCAAAGAGTCAGAACTGATCGCGGATGCCCGAGGACGGCACCTGATGAGCCGACGCAACGCGCTTCGGGTGGGGGGCGTGACCTGTGGCGGATTGGTTGGCGCAGCGTCCATTTGGTCCCTGCTTCGGAGGGTAGCCCGTGACACAGAGCCGGCGGATGTTTTCCGGGGCGACGCCCCGAGCGACGAAGTATGGGCGCTATGGCAAAAGCGCGGATGGGTCAAGGAAGCAAGGCACTACATCAAACTCGAACGCAACGTCCAGTGCAAGGTTTGCCCAAACAACTGCGTGCTCGAGCCCGGCGATAGAAGTCACTGCAGGAACAAGGTGAATCGCGATGGCACACTCTGGACAATGGCGTACGCAAACCCTTGCACTTTTCACGTGGATCCGGTCGAGAAAAAGCCATTGTTTCATTTCCTGCCGGGCACGATGACCTTTTCTCTGGCGACGTCTGGCTGTGTGTTCAGATGCCTGAACTGCCAGAACTGGGAAATCTCACAAAAGAAACCCGAGGAAACCAAAGACCCGCGCGGTCCGGAGTACCGGCTTAAAACGCCTGTTCCTACATCTCTAACGCTCGGGCAATTGCGTGCCCTGAGCTTGTTTCCCGAGGATGTAGCGTCGGTTGCGGATGAGTTGGGATGTCCATCCGTTTCTTACACCTACTCAGAGCCGACGGCGTATTACGAATATACGCAGGATTGTTCGAGGGCAGTGCGGGAGAGGAAGCTCAAGAACATTCTTGTGAGCTGCGGATCGATTGAAGAACGCCCGTTGCGCGATCTTGCGCAGTACATCGACGCCGCGCACATCGATTTGAAGGGTTTCGACGACGAGACTTACCGGAAGCTGAACTCGGGCAGGCTCGAGCCGATTTTGAATACACTCAAGACCCTGAAATCAATGGGGGTGTGGGTCGAGGTCATCAATCTGATGGTTCCGACCTATACGGACAATATCGAGGTCGTGAAACGGATGTGCGGTTGGCTGGTCGAGAACGTCGGCCCGGACACGCCCCTGCATTTCTCGAGGTTTCATCCGCAACACAAGCTCACACACCTGCCGCCGACGCCGATCAACACCCTGCTGCGTGCTCGTGAGGTTGCCAGGGCTGCGGGGCTTCATTTTGTGTACATAGGGAATGTTCTCGGAGTGCCCGAGGCAGAAACAACGTTTTGTCCGAACTGCAAACGCGCAATAATCGAGCGCGACATCTACGCGATAAAATCTTTGAAAATCGACAACGGCAAGTGCGGTTATTGCCAAAGCCCGGTGGCGGGTGTGTGGAAAGCATAACCCGGGAACATCGCCTGAGTCAGAGCTTTGTTTGCTTCTGGCCAATCGGCCTGTGAGGTTTGGGGTTTGGAGCATTTTCGCAATCCGGGGCATTTTCTTTTTTGCCTGCACGGCCGCAGAGTTCTGTTATCTTACATATATATGAGCAAGATCCTGCATCTCGCCCGCCTCTCAACAGTTGCCTTGCGCCAGGCGCTGGTCAGCGTCAACAAGCAACTCAAGCACAACAAGGAGTTCCAGGGGCACGGATGGGGTTTTGTCTTGTGGAGGTGGGTGCCAGGGCGTTTTTCGATTCGGCAGTGTGATTCGGCAGAAAAAAAGAGCCCTCCGCGAAAAATGCCAGGAATCAGCTTACCTTGCGGAATTGCTGCTGTCCCACTTGTCGGCTTTACAAAGTGGCGGGTTCGTTCAAACGTTCCGGGAATTGGTATGAAGCAAACCTTTTTGCGCCCGTTGATCTGTTTCAGCCTTTTCCTGGTCGGTTTGCCGCTTTCCGCTGCGGAGCGTTACTTCGGCGAGCCGGTGGTCCTCAGGGGCCGCGGGATGTATTTCACGAGTTGGAAATACGTTCGCCAAGGCAGTTTCAACTGGCGCGTACAGGTGGACGCCAACGCCAGCGAAGCGGAGCGCAACGTCGGCGCGTGGCTCAAGGGCGATGGCAACCGGCCGGCAATCTTCGAGACGTTCGATATGCCGCGCGGCGTCCGCCTCGTGGCACAGCCGGCCCAGAAAGTGCCGTTCCAAGAGGGCCAACTCGCGGCGCAGGTGTTTGACGAGGGGAAATACAAGGCCTGGTACGTCGTTGATCCGTGTTCCGAGCCGGAGCCGTTCAGCACCAAGGACAAGATTCTCCCAGGGCACAACGGCCACGTGGCCTATGCGGAGTCGGTGGACGGCGTGAACTGGATGCGGCCCAATCTCGGCCTCTACGAATACGCCGGGAGCCGGAGCAACAACCTCGTCTGGCGCGGCGATCTCAACGGCTCGACGCGCGGTTTCCACGGCGGGAGTGTGTTCATAGACCCGTCCTCAACCGGGGAACGGTACAAAATGGTTTATCTGGGCCTCATCACGGACGAGGAGTGGGCGGCGTTCGAGCGCAAGTATCCGGGCGAGGCGGACACCATGGCGCGGCGGCCGGACGTGGGCGGGTTTCGATGCGTGTTCGGGTTCTTCGGGGCGGTGTCGCCGGACGGCCTGCATTGGCGGTCGCTGCCCGAGCCGTTGATGATCCAGCATGCGGACACGTTGAACACGTGTTACTACGACGTGGACCGCAAGCTTTACGTCGCCTACGTGCGGGCGTGGCAGGTCAACGAGCGTATTGCGGACGACCAGCCGGCCAACTCGACGTCTTGGATCGCTGTGGGGCGGCGCTCGATTGGGAGGGCGGTGAGCAAAGACTTCCGGCACTTCAGCCCGCCGGAAATTGTAGTCGCCACCGCCGCGGACATGCCGCCCAGTCATGTCTTTTACACCAATGGCAAGACGACCCTGCCCGGCGCACCGGACAATCACGTGATGTTTCCGTGGGTGTGGGAACTGGAAAACGACGGCGGCGATGTCTGGCTGCTGTCGAGCGCGGACGGCTGGACGTGGTCGCGCGTGCCGGGCGGGCCAGTGGTTTCGCGGGGCAAATGGGGCGAGCCGGATGGTGCGTTTGTAACCTGCAGCGGCAACCTGCTCGAGTATCCAAGCGACAAATGGGGCATCGGTTACAGTGGCAGTCCCATTCCGCACAAGTATCCGGGCCGCGACTTGGCGCAACGTAAGGGGCTGTTCCCCGGCGTGCCGGGCGTGTCCGGGCTGGCGACGTGGTCGAAGGGCCGACTGGTGGCGTTGCAGGCGGATGGGGAAGGCGAGTTTGCCACGGTGTATATCGTGCCACCGGGCGAACGATTGCGCGCAAACGCGGACGTTGCGCCCAGCGGTTACTTGAAGGTGGCTATCCGGACCTGGGGCAACCGCGAGGATTTGCCGGGGCGCACCTTTGCCGAGAGCGACCGCATCATCGGCAACTCACTGGCCCACCGCGTGACGTGGAAGGGCGAGGAAAAGATCGGCCATCAGTGCCGGCCCATCATGCTGCGCGTGCAGATGAAGCAGGCGAAGCTGTTCGCCTTCGACTTTGACTGAGGCGTAAGGCCGATTCGCCACCACGAGATATTATGGAAACAGAAAAGTCCGCCGGCGTAACCCGACGCAACTTCATCACGTCCACCGGCCCGGATGCGGGCGGCCTGGTTGCGACCGCGCCGCCTTGTTGACAGCTTTGACGCGAACAGGCACGCCAGATGTTCCCGCAGCGCAGCGGCCCGGCCCGCCTGCTGCGCCGGCTCTGCGGGCCAACCACGTGCGAAGTGGTCGCGCATCCGGCGGTGGAGGCCACACTGTTTCATCAACCGACCCGGCGGCAGTATGTGCTCAGCCTCAGACCCATGACGTCGCGGAATCAGCGCTGAACCTTTCCTGGCCCACCACGACGAGTTTTCCGCGCATAAACCGTTGGTAATAATACAAAGTTTTGGGGAATAGGTATCAGCCCAAATTCTGGTTCGAGGACCTCTGTGCGGCGAGATCAGTAAGTCTGGCCTGATAACCGATGGTACGGCCTGTTTCGATCAAGCAAATCCGACGACCGAACACCCACCGGCTGGGTGCGGCCAAGAATGGCCGCGCTCCTGCACGCGCTGGAAAAGGCAACGGCGCCGGGAGCGCGGCCGTCCTCGGCCGCATCAACGTGACGACCGACCCTACGACCAGCTTGGATCACGCAAATCCTGCGCCCGAACATTCCCCGGCTGGGGATGCACAAACAACGTGCCTGTCCCCATATCGGCATCCGAGGGGTGCCTTCACAGACCTCGGCAACCGCGGATTGAAACAAGGGATGATTTGCGGTCCATGCCGCAATCCGGGGGCAAGACCCAAATAACGAGCCTGTCACTTTATCCAACTCACCCCCAAAGATCGTGCTGTTGGGACCGCCTTAGTTTTTGCCAGAGAAAGAGATACGGAGAAGCCGACTGAACTCGCGGCGTGAGAATCTTCGCGAATATGAATGATTTTAACAATGCAGATCACTCGGGTGTAATTTTGAGTCAATTCGTAAGGCGTGCGGGCCAGACGCAAGCTTTGACAGTCGTCAAATACTTCGTCATGCTCGCGCGCATGAGCAAAGAAGCTGAACGTTACCTGGCCAGCACATCCCACCAGCCAACACCCAAGACACCCCAATACGTTCAATCCGATGAGGTGCCCGGGCTGGGAAAGAAAATGCAAGCCTCCAGACGCAGTTTTATCCGGCAAGCCGCGATTTCCGCCGGGGCATTGGGATTGGGAGGTTCCGTCGCTAAATCAGCTGAACAAACGGTTGGCATCGGCAAGCCAATGGCTTCCAAAATGCGGCTGGGTCTTGTGACCTACAACCTCGCCAAGGATTGGGATGTCGCCACAATAATTCGCAATTGCGAGCAAACAGGGTTCGAAGGGGTTGAATTGCGCACAACACACGCGCATGGTGTAGAAGTAACACTGACCAAGGTCCAGCGCGACGAAGTTCGGCGCCGATTCCAAGATTCGAAGGTTGTGCTGATGGGGCTGGGAAGCGCCTTTGATTACCACACGCCGGATCAGGCAAAGCTGAAGAAAGACATCGAGGCCACCAAGGAATACATCATCCTTGCCCATGACGTCGGTGCGTCAGGCATCAAAGTCCGTCCAAACGCTCTGCCGCGTGAAGTCCCCGTCGAAAAGACATTGGAACAGATCGGACGCGCGTTGCGCGAGCTTGGCGAATTCGCCGACGGGTACGGCCAGCAAATCAGGCTCGAGGTTCACGGGAGCGGCACTTCGCTTCTGCCCCGGATCAGAACGATAATTGACGTGGCAGACCACAAGAACGTCGGCGTTTGTTGGAACTCGAACCAGACCGATCTCGAGGGCCAGGGGTTCGATTACAACTTTGATCTGGTGAGACACAAGATTTTCGAAGTCCACATGCGCGACCTTTATCTGGAAGAGTATCCGTGGCGGAAACTCATGACCCGGCTCAACGAGATCGGCTACACCGGGTTTTGCCTTGCGGAAATCTCTGAGAGCAACGATCCGATCCGCGTAATGCGATACTACCGTGCGTTGTGGTTGGCTTTGCAACAGCCAGGAGGTCGAGCCGCGTGAAAACGCCAATTCCGATCTTGTTGAAAGGGCCTGCCCCGCGCCAGCATCGCCGCTCAATCCATTGACTCGTGAGAGAACCGTTGAAGTCGATCCATCGCCACTCGATGACCCGCGCTTGTCTCCCGCTGATAGTGTCACTTGTGATGGGCTTGCTTGTGTCGCAACCCGCCGCAGTAGGTGCTGAGCGCGCGAATAACGCCGGTTTCGCGCCAAGACTCACTGTGACCAACCTGACACGTGTTTTTCACAATGGCGAGCATAACGCGTTCACGGATTTGATCAGGTTCCGTGACAGGTTTTATTTGGCATTTCGCAGTTGTCCCGACGGCCACTCCGTCCATTCCACGGCGTCAATTATCGTTCTTTCCAGTGCGAACGGCAGAGAGTGGCAACAAGTTCATCGGTTCAGCGTGAAAAACCGTGACACTCGCGACCCCCATTTTCTCGTGTTCAAAGACAGACTCTTTGTGTACACAGGCACCTGGTACGCCGGCCCGACCGCACCGGCGGCAACAGACCTGGACCTGAACCTTCACCTTGGCTACGCGGCATGGTCTGAAGACGGCGTCAAGTGGAACGGCCCAGTCATGTTGGAAGGGACCTTTGGGCATTACGTCTGGCGCGCGACCAGCTTCCGCGGGAAGGCCTACCTGTGTGGCCGGCGCAAAATCGAGTTCGCAGTTGGCCCCAAAGGCGAAGGAAGGGAAGTGGAATCACTGATGCTCGAAAGCGACGATGGTTTGACATGGCGCAAGCGGGCCGTGTTCCAGGAAATTGACGGCGATGAAACGGCGTTTGTTTTCGAGCCCGACGGAACCGTGGTTGGCGTGGGTCGGCGCCCCGGAACAGCCCAGCTTCTGCGATCCAGTCCGCCTTACGACAAATGGACGCGGTTGGACCTCGGCTGTTCGATTGGTGGGCCGCTGCTTGTCAGGTGGGGCGACAGATACCTTGTCGGCGGGCGTCACACGACGCGGGACCGTGGCCCGAAAACTGTTTTTTGGTGGCTGGTTGGCGACCGGCTCGAACAATGCGCCGAATTGCCCAGTGGCGGTGACAATTCTTATCCCGGGTTTGTGGAGTTGGGACAGAACAGCGCTCTGATCTCGTACTACTCGAGCCATGAACTCGACTCGGCAGGTAGACCAATGACCGCGATTTACCTGGCGAATATTCATTTGAGCCCCGGCCCGCCTGTAGCCCCATGATGTTTTGCCCGGAAATCTCACCGGGCTCAAGGAACAGACGAATCCGAGGGGTTGGCCGGTGAGATTTCCGGGCTGGGATGTCTTGGGCCTGTAAGCGGTGAGATTTCCGGGGCGGGTGGTTCATGCGCGGCGGAGATCGGGGTAGTTGAGACGTAGCTGCTCCGATCGTGGGTAAAGGAACTTCAAAAAGAATGGGCCGAGGTTGGTCCCTCGGCCCTTCGTGATTTAGCTGTGTCTCAGTCTGTTATCACCGGCTGGCACGCAGCGGCGTGCTGACCCTTCCTGGAATGGGGTCGTGAGGCGCGCCTCTGGGCCGACGCCGGTGCTGCATTCGTTACTTCTTCATCCGGTAGAACGTTGCGGATTGGGACGGCGACACACTCAGTTTCTTCACATTCCCTTCAACAACTGCGCCGGATGTATCGACCGCGGACCAATTTGCTGCCGGACCGAGCGCGGTGGTTTGTTCGAGTGTGAACGGGCTGGTCGCAGGCCACGAGATCACGACGTTTCCTGCCGCCATTGAGACGGACAGCGTGGGTTTGGCTTCCAGCGAGTCGGGACCGGCGGCGTAGTGAGCTGCCACTTGATCAGGCAGCAAAACGCCGTCCCAGATTCTGAACTCGTTGTACTTGCCCCTGAACATTGCGTCGTTCCATTGCGATCGGCCGAGCCAGTTGTTCACGTAGGTGATGGTCGTGAGGTCCACCGGGGCGGGGCCACTTGCGACCAACACTGCGTTGCTGTACAACCGCGCCACGTTTGCGGTGTGACTGTACACCACAGTCAGCAGGATTTCCTGATCCGTGGCCAACGGCCTCGCAGCAGTCAACGGAGCGGGCTCGGCGTTTGTTTCCGGATCACGAACGGAAAACCGCAGGTTTGTGCCACCTGCCGGCGACAGGAACATATAGTTGCCATTGCCATTAGAGACATCTTCGCCACCTGCAGAGGTGCCGAAATCGAAGATGCGCTGCCATGCGCCCGAGCCCTGCCAAGTTACCCATGCCTCGAATGAGATGTCTGTCAAAGTGCCAAGCAGATCATTCGGCAGGTCCACGTAACCGGCGATCACGTCCGGGGCGGCGGCTGAGCCTGTGCCACCGGGCAGGAACAGTTGTCCATTTCCGTCAAACGCGGCGCCGACGCCCTTGATCTCGCCGTCTGCGGTGCCGACCGAGTCTTTTACGGTGGTGCTGCCAACCGGTTCGCTGAAGCTGTAGCGGTGTACCAGGACAGGCGTCTTGTAACCTTCTGGCGTCTTGGTGGTTATGGTGATGCTCGCGCTCTTGCCACCATAGCTGCCCGTGATGGTGACCGTGCCGAGGCCCGTGGCTTCGACAATGCCGGAGGCGCTAACGGTGGCGATATTGGGATCGCTCGACTGGAAGGTTGTGCCTTCGACACTGGTAAGGTTCACGCCCGCTATGTTGGCGAAGTCACCCAGCAATGTTGCTTGGACTGGGAAACCGCCAAACACAACATCCGGCGAAACCAACGTGAGTTGGAGAGATTGGAGCGCGCCGGGGTCGGTGACGACATTGTCTGGTCCGGCGGCAGCGTTCAGTGCGATTTGGAATGGTGAGATCGGCCCGTTCCAGATACGGAATTCATCAATGACACCGTTGAACATGGCATCCCCACCGTACTGTGACCGGCCCAGCCAAACGTTCTCCATCGGTCCAATATCAGCCGGTGTGAGGCTCATGCTTGTGTTCACACCAACGCGAGTCCCGTCCACGTACAATGCACCCATCAGATTAGCGATGTCTGTCATCCACACAATGTGTGATTTCTTTCCCACTGGCGGGCGACCGAGATTGGCCCACCCGATTCCCAGGTCGCCACCGGCGCGGTCGCTGATGTGGATTGCTCCGTACAGGTCGCCGCCGCCGGCAGGCAATGAGAGGAACATGTAACGGCTGCCACTGCCGGCGTAACCCTCTCCGCCGGTGCTGTTGCCAAAGTCCCATATGCGCGCCCATGCCGCACTGCCGTTGTCAGTAACCCATGCTTCGATCGTGACGGTTGTGAGGCTGCTCAGGAGATCGTTGGGGAGGTCAACATAAGACGAGCCTTCGAACGAATTGCCAGAGCCTGTGAGAACGACTGCGTTGTTTTCGATATAGGCGCCTACCAACGTTCCGTCCGCGTTGCCGACCGAATCTTTAGCCAGGGTGGGATCAGCGGCTTCGGTGAAGCTATAGCGGTGAACGAGCTCTGCAGGTGTTACTTGGACAACCACTTCCTTTTTCTGTCCTCCGTAAGAGGCGGTGACTGTTGCCGTGCCAGTCGCCATTGCAAAGAGCTGCCCACGGGAGTTGACTCTTACGATTGCTGGGTTGCTGGACGAGTAAGTTGCCTCGGTTGATTCAGTGACCGTGATGCTGCCGTAGCTGGCGGTGTTGAATGTGACGGACGTCGATTGGCGGGATCCAACTGTCATCTTGGGATTGGCGGTCCAGTCAATCGAGGTGACTGCAATGTCAGTCACAACCGTGTCCGGCCCTGCGCGGTGGTCCACGGCAATTCGGAGCGGGCCGAGAGCCGAGTTGTGGATGCGGAATTCATCGATAGTGCCGTTGTACGAGGCATCGCCGTTGTACAGCGACCGGCCCAGCCACGAGTATGTGTTTCGCACTTTTGAAAGCGAAAAGCCTGCTGAAGCCGGCGGCGACAACGATGCGACAAGCGCGCCGTCCTTGTACAGTGAAAGAACGTTATTTGGCGGATCGTAAACGCAAGCGATAAAGCAGGGACCGAGTCCGTCGAGGGTCCCCGTGCCGTTGACGACGTATTCATCGTTGAATCCCGGGTCGGCTTGCGCGTAGCTCATCCGGAAGTCGTTTGGAGTTGACCCCGAGTGCGGGCAAAACATGACCATGTTGGCGCCCTGGCCAGCGGCGTTCTGATGGCCAAACGCGAAAAGCTCTGGCCAGATGCCGTTCATTCCAACATCGATCCACAGCTCGAACGTAACAGTCTCAAAGCCTGTAATCATGTTGGGCGGCAACTCGATGTAATCGCAGTCCGGTCCTGATGTCCCGCCGTTGAAGTAGGCTGCCCCACCATAGACCATTGCATTGTTCATCAGCGTGCCGTTTGCACCGCCGACCGAATCGATTACTTCGTTATCAGTGTTGAAGCTGTAACGGTGCTTGAGGTCCGCCGAAGCGTTCTGAGCCAATGCCAACGCCAAAGCACCAGCCAAAAGGACTTGTGCACCTGCCCGTTTGCATCGGTGTAATGAGGAAAGAATGGTTCTCATAATACATCTTCTTCGAGTCGATTGATTTGACGTAGCTCTGTTGACCTGGTGCGGCGAGGCACGACTCCTACCTCGCTGCAAACAGGTGTTTCAGTTTGCTGCTTGTTTCTATGCCTTTATGCGGTCGAGTGTCAATCATGCATTTTGCTGCCATAACGAACCCGAAAGTCTCACCGACCGACTGGCCAGGCGCGGACCAACCGTGATTCCTGTGACATTCCCGGGCTGGCATGCGTGTAGTTGTCATGACGGCCAGTAAGGGGCCACCTTTTTCCGTCAAAGCTTCAGTCCCTGGTTCCAACTTACTGCTGCTGTGGGCGACGGAACTCCAGAGCTTCGAGGTACTTTCGAGCGACCATGTTTGTGGGGTCCAGTCGAAGGACCTCCTGAAACTGTTGAAAAGCCTCGTTGATCCTCTGCTGTCTGTTCAGTGCGATTCCGAGATTCAGGCGTGCTTCGATGAGGTTTGGCCTGAGTCGAACTGCTTCCGCAAAATGCTGGATCGCCTTCAAATCGCGGCCTTGGCGGCCGAGTTCGATGCCGAGACCCAAGTGTGCTTCGGCCAGTTCCGGGTCCAGACGTACTGCTTCCGCGTAATGCTCCTGGGCCTCAGCTCGCCGCCCCGCAGAGGCCAACACGCCACCGAGATAAAAATGCGCGGGGGCATGGGTGGGATCGAGGCGCAGGGCGTCGGTGAAATTGGTTATTGCTTCATTTATCCAGCCAAGGCTGAAGCACATCTTGCCAAGCGTAACCATTGCGTCGGCCTTCAAGATTCGCCGTTCGAGTGCCTTTCGGAAATGCCTCTTGGCTTCTTCGTGTTTTCCCTGAGCGCTGAGCGCCATGCCGATGTTCAAGTGGGTTTCGCCCGATGCCGGATCAAGCTTCAACGCTCTTTGATACTCGCGGATAGCGGCGTCGTAGAGACCGGTACGCGCCATGGCCAGTCCGCGTCCGTTGATTGCCGCGACCGATCCAGGGTCGATTCGCAGAGCAATGGCGAATCGCCGGATGGCTTCATCGAATTGCCCTTGGCGGGCAAGAAGCACGCCAAGCTGGGCATGGACTTCGCTGCAGTGCGGCAGCAGGCGAACAACCTGTCGGCACGACTCTGCCGCGCCGGCGAAATCTCCCAGCTTCTGCTGCAACCGGGCAAGGTTGTAATGCAGCACCCAGTCATCTGGCGCATCGGCGAGCGCGCGTTGGTAAGCCGACAGGGTTTCGCGCAAGGCAATTGCGCTGAGCGCCGGCCGGAGTTGTTCCATTTGTTTCTGGACGCGACTGCGTCTCTCCGCGTTGTCGAGCTGGTGTGTAAACGGTGCATCACTGAAACGCTGAAGCATCGACTCTGCCGCTTCATACCGATTCCAATCTGTCCATGCCAGCTTCTGTGCGCAGTCGGAGGCCGACAACCACTGTCGGGGAGTTTTGGCGCGCTGCTTTACATTCTCTGGCAACAGTTGGTCGATTTGTTCGGCAAGAGTTCGCGCCAGCAGATAATTGCCCTGGAAATTCAGGTGCACGTGCTCATAGAGGAGTTCGTCTCCGGGAATTCCGTGCGGACTTTGACGGGCGAGCGATTGCTCCGCGTCAACAAGAAATATCCCTTCACGCTCTCTGCTTTTTGCAGTCTGGCGGATCAGATCGTTGAGTCGGCTGTCCACTCTGAATCGGAGGGCGTCGGCGTCGCGTGCGGCGCGAAAGTGGCGGTGCGCTTCGTCGTCTTTTCCCAAAGCCAGACAACAGCGTCCCCAGCGAAACTGCAGATCGGCAAACTTGTCGTCGATGCGTCCGGCATCTGCAAACGCGCCGATTGCCTCCGCAAATCGGCCGGCTTCTTCGGCTTTCACGCCGATCTCATAGAGTCGGGTCCACTCTGCAAGCTGGGTGTCCGTCAAGCCCTCCCGATGCGCAGATGCAAAGGGGGCGCAGTCCTTGAGATTGGCGAGGACGGTGCTGACGACCACCTTGACGCGGTGGTTTCGTCCGAGGGCAAGAATGTCAGCGAGGTTCCGAGCAAAATGATCATAAACCCTTGTCATGCGAGGATCGTCTTGCGCCACTTGATGCTGCAAAAACATCTTCAGCCCTCCCCAGTAACTCGAATCGGGCGTTTGGCCGTGCCAACGTTGCCCAAGGTCCGCAAGAAGTTGGCCGGTCCGCATTCGTTTTGACGCCATGCTGGCCCGAATCAAAGCAATGGGCGGCACCTGAGGTCCGAACACGGTGCCGCTGCCAAACGGTCCCACGACCTCGTTATTGCCCATGTAAATAACCCAAAGATCGCCGTTTTCGTCGGCGCAGTCCTGCGCAATCTGCCGCACGACATGTGAGTTGATGCCCGTCATTGCTGCGTTGACGACCTGGAACTTGGTTCCCGGCCATCGTTCGCGCATCAGGACTTCAAGCATCCGCGGCAGACCGAATTCGGGCTGTGGATCCCCGTACGCCGCTGATTCTCCCAACACGAAAATACGGCATGTCTCCGGAGATTTGACTGCAGGCAAAGCAAACTGGCGCGGCTTGCGAGCCAGTGCAGAACCGAAGAATCGATAGCCGTATTTCTCGTTCTCGGTGATGAGATTCTGGCTGCCGACGTTTCTTCGCAGGAAAAAACATGTCGGATAACCGTATCCGGCGAGTCTCAGGCCCCCTTCAAGCAACCCGAGGACAAGCAGCGGCGACAGCACCAGACTGGCCAGCCTGAAAAGCCATTTGCGTTTCTGGTCGGCTGCCGCCGGCATGGCACTGCGCTGCCGCGCCGCCGCAGAATGATTGTTTGGCGGTGCGGTGCCTCGGCGATTCCGCAACTTGTTTCGATCTTTCAACCGTCTTCGATCTTTCAACCGTCGGATTCCAGTCCCGCCAATGTGCAACCGCAACACAGGCCGGGATCATTTGGCCGGACGCCTCGCTGCCGTCGGTCTTCGCAAGACCTGACTCAACGGGCAATCGCCCTTCGGCCGTGAGCGGAGCCTATTTGACCGAGACACACAATTCAAGGAAAGGGATTACAGCTCCACAGATAGACTTTGTGCAAACCATGTGCCTGTCACTCTATCTGCGTTCTTGTTGGACGCGGGTGGGTGGCAGGCAGGATGTACTGAAGCAACCCGATTGTGGCCGCGCCGCGGCCGGACGGCGACGTAATAGCAAAGAAGACTTGCCGCGCCGCTGAAATGCAGCAATTCTGTTTGCTCAATTGCAGTCTGCTCAGCGCAGCGCAGCGGCAATCGAAGGCGCCGCTTGAAACAAGCGGTCCGAGTGTAGAAGCATTGCTCTGCAGCGCCGTGCCGGCCGACGCGGCATGATCGGCCGCGAGCAGGAGCAAGTTGGGATCGCTGACTGAACAGTCTGAAGCCGAGAGTGCTTAACCATCTGAGAATCTGCGAATGCTCCGCAGGTTTTCAAAGATAACAGTGCAGACAACCATACGGAGAAGGATCAAATGAACAACACATGGACACGCAGAGACTTCTTGGCCGCGACAGCCCTGACCGGCAGCGCATTACTCGCAACACGGCTTTCTTCCTACACCGCGCTTGCGGCTTCACAATCTTCATGGCCCAAACTGCCACCAGTAAAGGTCCACGTCGTGTTCGCAGGACGAACCGGCGATGCTTATCTGACCCGCCCGACCGAAGAGCTCGACAAGTTCAAGAACTACTTTGCAGAGCTGGAAAAGAAACTCGGCGACATCCGGTTCGTCGGTGGCGATGAAATCCCGCCGGCCGAGCCACCCGCCGTGGCGGCTAAACTCAAGGACGCAGACGCGCTCTTGATCGTGCATCTTTCGGGGCACGGTGGCGACGCGCCCGTCCTTTCACAGCTCATCGATGTTGGTTTGCCAACCGCGCTGTTTTCACAACCGTTCAGCGGCCATGGCTGGATGTACTTCCCGCAATGGCACAAAGCCCGCAAACCCGTCGTCTTGCTGCCGTCGAGCAATTGGGATGACATCGAAAAAGTCGTGACCCTTTTCCGTGCGCCGGCATGGATGAAACAGACACGCATCCTGGCTGTTGGTGGTCCGCATGGCACCGCCTCTGCATGCTCTGCTGAGGCTGTGAAAGCAAAGTTCGGTGCTGACCTCGTTGCCATCCCCAACGAACGCGTCATGGAAGCAATGAAGGCGGTTGATCCGAAGGATGCCGAAGCTGAAGCCGAGGAATACTGGATTCGGCCGGCACGAAAAATTGTTGAGCCTACGCGGGAAGAAATCATCGAATCAGCCCGAATGTTTCTTGGCGTGCGAAACCTGATGATCCAGGAGAACGCGCAGGCAATCTGCAGTGTGCACTGCATGGGCAACCCGCGGGGTTGCCTCACGTTCAGCAAACTGAATGATCTCGGATTGGTTGGCGCTTGCGAGGGCGACATTGATTCCACCCTCACCATGCTCTTGTTCGCTTACGCGTTCCGTGTGCCCGGGTTTATCACCGATCCGGTGATCGACATCGCAAAGAACGCCATGATCCATTTCCATTGCACGTCTGCGACGAAGATGGACGGCCCGAACGGCCCGCGCCTCCCGTTCACCATCCGCACCCAGACAGACACCCGCGGCGGTGTCGCACTCGAGGTCGAAAACCGTGTCGGTCAGCCTGTCACTTGCGCCAAACTGGTCGATCTCAACACAATGCTCGTAGTGACCGGCAAAATCACCGGGACAAGCACAAGCCCCCTGGCGTGCCGGACGCAGTTCGCTCAGAGTGTCCCGGACGCAAGACGGCTCTTCTTGAACTGGGGCGCCGATGCAATTAAGGGCGATGTCATGACGCTGCTGCATCGTGTTGTGTTCTACGGCGATTACCGAAAGCAACTCGAAGACCTCGGCGACCTTATGGGGTTCAAGGTCATTGAAGAAGGCGCCTAATCGGGCAATCTCATAGCCTGACCAGGCCAAGACAGCCAGAGTTTCATATTCCGGTGTGATTCCCAGGGCAGAGCGTATCAAGTCTCAGGTTCGGGCAGCAACAACGCCGCAAATAACGCCAGCGGAAACAGGAATCCAGCATACAAAAGCGCCAGCCTGAAATCTCCAACCTGCGAAAAAAGGCCGAAAATCACCGTGCCAGCCGCCGACACTAGTCGGCCAATATTGTAGCAAAAGCCTGCGCCTGTGGTCCTCAGCAGTGTCGGAAACAGCGGCGGCAGGTACATCGTGAACAAACCAAATACGCCCGAGAAAAACCCCACCAGCGGGAACCAAAACCATACAAGACCGCGGTAATCATGAGGCTCGAAAAACGCGCCTGTCATGGCGAGGAACATTCCGCCAAACATGACGACCATGCCCCGCCTGAAACCAAGCCGGCGCGCCAGCCATCCGCCAAAGAAATTCCCTGCCATCGAAACGGCGATGACCAGAAAGAAAGCCTTGCTTACGAGTTGTTCCCGGGCTGTTCCGGTCCACGATGCAAGTTCGGGAAGGTTTCGCAAATGTTGGGCATGCCAAAACAAGAACGCCCACCAGCCGGTCAACGACGTTGCGCACACGAAGATTGCCTTGATGGTCGTGCCCAAGACTCCCCCGCGGAAAAGGTCGATCAACCGCGGCGTGTCTTCTCCGGCTCTTGCGCGTGCCGACTGCCATTCCTCGGGTTCGGGCACGTGCCGTCTGATCCAGAAAACCATCAAGGCTGGCAAGATACCGGCGAGAAACACAAAGCGCGGCTGGTAACTAACCCCCAGGCGCCCCGTAATGGTGGCCAACATATAGACAGTCAAACAGGCGCCCAACACTCCGATGTTGACGCCGGTTTGCAGCACGGCTGCTATCCATGGGCGCCATCGGCGTGGCCATGTTTCAGCAAGCAACGACGAGCCAATTGCCCATTCGCCCCCGATCCCGAGCGCTGCAAGAAACCTGAAGATCAGCAATTGCCACCATGTTTGGGCTACAAATGACAATCCAGTGAACGCTGCGTACGTCAGAATCGTCAGGCTCAGCGCTCTGCTCCGCCCCAGCAAATCTCCAATCCGGCCGTAAAAACCGCCACCCAGCGCCCACCCGACAAGGAAGGCGGCTTGGATCCATGAACTCTTGCTCTTTACCGCGGGGTCTGCGGGGCTGCTGGCTTGCAACAGTTGCATCACAAAAGGCGCCGCCACCAGCGTGTAAAGATGCATGTCGAGCCCGTCAAACATCCAACCCAGCCACGCAGCAATGCCGGACCTGATTTGTGCGGGGCTCAAATCCCGCAACGTGCGAACATCCCGGCCGTGTGCATCAGGCGTGCATTGCGATGCCTTCCGACTTTCAGGGGTTTTCATTGACAGCAGCGGTCGTCAGCCGCATGCCCGCGAATTGTGCATTGCGATCCCGATTCAAACAACGCCATTTTGGGTAGGGAACAACACCTGTGCCATGCCGAATCCAATGCTTTCTGTCCCCATTCCGACACGCCCGAGCCCCGACAGGCAATCTTCAGATTTCCGCCCAAAGGTGGAACAGGTCCGACAGCGGTCGGTTGCCAGGCGCGTACGGCGATGCCGCGCCCGCGGCCGTTAGAGTCCCGCCTTTAGGCGGCCTTGAAACGAGCATTCATCGAGCAGTGATACCTCTGAACGTTGTACGTTGAGCGTTGCACGTTGAACGTTCTCAAGAAGACGACCATGCTGATCAGCCCATAAGAACTTTCAACGTACAACGTTCAACTCACAACGTTCAACTGGGCCGCGGGTTTGCCAACCGAGTGGCGTTATCCCCCACGGCGGGTCAGAGTCCCGCCTTTAGGCGGCATTGAATGGAGAGCCTGTCACCTGGGCCGCTGGCCCAGACTGGTATGTGGCCGGGCCTTCGGCCCTCGAGTTACTGGTCCACGAACACCAACGGTCTCTCTAACGCAGTGAGGGATTTTCATGCCTGAAACATCCAACTACGCTGTTTCGCATGCACCACCCGGTGGTCTCGCGCGGTCATGTAAGCGCCAACGGCGCGGTCCATACCAGCGTGGGGCGAAGCAACACGACAAGGGCCATCTCGAGATCGCTTTCCACAATCCAAGGGCTGAAAGCCCGGACTATCACATCAAAGTTTTCGTGTGTTTGGTGTATTTCGTGGTTGGGACAAGGTCCATCCAAGCCCACTGGCCCGAAACTCTCATCGGAATGAAGCTTTGTGTGTCTTGGTCCGGTGAGGCGGTGGGATCGGCGGGCTGGGCGCAACAGTGCAGACGTGCCATTCTGTGCCTTATGTAGAGGCATATCAGTAGCTGACAATGCCGCAGATTGCTTGTAACCTTTTTTGAGGCTGCGGATCAAGATTTGCGAACCGTTAATGAAACAACAGACGACATGAGCAACATCAACGAAATAACAAAAGATCAGTTTCAAACCGAAGTATTGAATGCGAATCAACCGGTCCTTGTGGATTTTTACGCGCCGTGGTGCGGACCGTGCCGCGCGATGGGGCCGGTACTTGACGCGCTGTCAACCGAATTCGCCGGCCGCGCGAAGCTCGTCAAGGTAAACGTCGATGACGCTCCGGAACTGGCCGCGGAGTATGGGATTACGGGGGTTCCCACGCTCATCTTCTTCAACAAGGGTAACATAGTGGACAGCATCGTCGGAATGGCGCCGCAGAGGCTGCTGCGTGCCAAACTCGAATCGTTGGCAACTGCGTAGCTGGCCGACGATTTATGTTCGTTCGAATCTTGGCACGAAAGAATCCTCATTGCTTATGAGAACAGAGATGGCTATTCGAGTGCTCGCAGGCACGATGGTGTTGATCAGCGTTGTGCTCGGTCACTTTGTAAGCCACTGGTGGTTGCTCCTTGCAGTGTTCGTTGGCATCAACCTGATTCAGTCCGCTTTCACAGGCTTTTGCCCGGCGGAGAACATTCTGTCGCGAATTGGCGTGGGCAACTCGAAAGCGAGCTGCTGCTGCAACAGACCTGATTAATGGCAAGGATAGGAAAAACCGGATTGGTTTGATCTCAGCTCTCGCCTGCGATGTGGAAGCTCGTAAGAGGCGCGAGACTGACGCCGGACCGCGGGCGAGACCCTCAAGAAACCTTGTAACAAATCATGCTGGCGATTTCAGACATTCGGAAGGCTGTTACATCCCTTGCAATACTTGGGGCGATGCTTGCCAACGTTGAGGCTGAGCAGTGGACTTTGCAGCGAGCATTGTCGCACGCTCTTACGAACAGTCCCGACGCCCGGATCGCCCAGCAACGAATCACAGCCGCCAGAGCTGTAATTGACCAAGCCAACTCGGCCCTCTGGCCCCAACTGCAGTTCAAGTCAACGTACGTTCGGACCGACAATCCCGTCATGGTGTTCGGGTCGCTCCTGAACCAGAGATCGATCGATCTTGGCACCCTTGACTTCAACAATGTGCCCGACGTTGACAACCTGAACGTTCGTGGCGTCGTGAGCATGCCGATTTACACGGGAGGCCAGATCACCGCGGCCCGAAAAGGAGCAACTGCAAATGCCGAGTCCATAAAACAGGATGCCCGCGCGGTTCGAAACACGCTCGGATTCGAAGTGGCTCGAGCGTTTCACACGATAATGAAGGCGCGCGGGTTCGTTCGTGCTACCGAAGCCGCTGTCGCATCTTACGAGAACAATGTGGCCATTGCGCGAAAACGCCACGAGGCAGGAACAATGCTGAAGTCGGATGTGCTCGCGGTCGAGGTCCGCCTCGCCCAAGCCAGAGAAGACCTTGTGCGCGCCCGGAACGGGCTTGCCCTTGCGACGAGGGCGCTTCGCAGTCTGATCGGAGTTGACGATGAGTCATTTGAGGTTGCTGAAGACGCGCCGTCGGTTGAAGTGCCGTCAGAGTTGGACTTCTCCGGGCGACCGGAACTGGCAAGTCTCGAACAAAAACGGCGGGCTGCCGAAGCCGCCGTCCAGGGCGCCAAGTCGGGTTATCTGCCCAAGGTCGGGGTTTTCGGAAGTCTCGATTACGATCATGGCTGGCGATTCAATGGCGACGGCGGCAGTTGGACAGCGGGGGCAATGTTGGAATGGAACCTTTGGGACGGCAAAGCCACTCGCGCCCGTGTCAACGAAGCCAGAGCCAACCTCGAGATGATCGATGAGCACGACCGCAAACTTCGGCTGGGTCTGGACCTCGAGGTTGAACAGGCGCGACTCGGCCTCAAGGAAGCCGATGAGCGGCTTGAAGTCACCTCAACTGTAATTGCTCAGGCGGAAGAAAGCGTTCAACTCACGCGCGCCCGTTTCGAGCAGGGGCTTGCTTTGGCAACGCAATTGATCGATGCAGAAACGGCACTGACTGCCGCGCGCGTGCGCCGCGCCGAGGCCGAAGCCGATCGCAACATTGCAATAGCCGCCTTGCGCAAGGCGCTTGGCCTGCCTCAACTTGACCTGCCAGATCTCAACCCATGAACACAACCGACACCAACAGTTTGCTCCCTACAGAATCGCCGGTGAAAAAGCAGATTGATTTTGTTTCAACTGCAACCTCGCATCACATCACGGCTATGAGGAGAAACAAGTTGCCTGACACAATTCCAACGGGAAGAACCAATATCAAAGCGTGGTTTGGTTTTGGATCACTGATTCTGTCTTTGGCCATTGCCGGATGCAGCAAACACCAGCCCGCTGCGCAACGCGCTCCACTCCCAACAGCTTCCGTCAGTGTCGCCAAGGTAGAGACTGGCAAGTCCATCGCACGCGAGGAAGTGGTGGGCACGGTTCGAGCGCGGGAGCGCGCGACTGTGGAGCCAAAAGTGAGCGGGCGAATCGCCCGCCTGAATGCAGTGCTGGGTCAAGCCGTTGCGGCAGGCGATGTGCTGTGCGAACTCGACGTGCGCGAAATCAAAGCCCGCCTTGACCAGGCACTCGCACAAAGCGAGCAGGCCGCCAAAGACCTCGAACGATACGCCAACCTGCTGAAGCAGGAAGCAGTAACACGCGCTGAATATGACGCCATGGAAGCCCGCAGCCGGATGGCCGCAGCAGCCGTTGCAGAAGCCGAGACAATGCTCGGGTACGCGAAAGTTACGGCACCGTTCTCGGGCGTTATCACGCGCAAACTGGCCGATGTAGGCGAGCTCGCGTCGCCAGGCCGTCCGCTGGTTGAGATCGAGAATCCGAACGATTTGCGGGTCGAGGTTGATCTGCCTGAAAGCCTCCTGAAGCAAGTCCGGATCGGCGCCAAGCTGCAGATAACGCAGGAAGAATCGCCTTCGGCAGTCGAAGGTACTGTGGGTGAAGTCGGGCCGTCGGCTGATCCCATGAGCAGAACCTACCGCGTCAAGATCGATCTTCCCAGAGAAAGCGGTTTTCGCCCGGGACAATTTGTGCGTGTTGCGGTGCCCGCCGGCGAATCGCCAAGGTTGCTGGTGCCATCCCGAGCGGTCATTGAAAGAGGCCAGCTCGAGTTCGTCTTCGTGGTTACGAACAACGTCGCACAACTGCGCCTTGTCCGTACCGCAAAGCGCACCGGTGATTCTGTTGAGATTGTCTCCGGCGTAAGCGTCGGGGAGACGGTGGTGACTGACGGTGCAAACACGCTCACCGACGGGCAGCCTGTTCAGATCAAATAATGCCCGCGGTTTTCCCGTGGGAAATGATCATTCTCCAGCCGCCATGAGTTCGAGCAATCAACACAGTGTGCAATCGGAAGGCATCGCAGGCCGAGTAGCGGGTGCGTTCATAAACTCGAAACTTACGCCGCTCGTTGTACTGGCGTCGATTTTGCTTGGGGTGTTGGCCGTGGTCATGCTGCCGCGCGAAGAGGAACCGCAGATCAAGGTTCCCATGATAGATGTGATGGTGGCCATGCCGGGCTTCACTGCCAAAGAGGTCGAAGAACGCGCCACCCGCCCGATGGAAAAACTCCTTTGGGAAATCTCTGGGGTTGAATACATCTACACAACTTCACGGCCCGGTGAAAGCCTCGCAATCGTCAGATTCAAGGTCGGCGAAGACCCCGAGGAAAGCCTCGTCAAACTCACGCACAAGTTGCAGGCGAACTTCGACCGAATTCCACATGGCGTGTCGTTCCCGCTCATCAAACTCAAGTCAATAGACGATGTTCCGATTCTCGCTCTGACTTTGCACAGCCGGACTCAAGATCACTACGCTTTGCGAAGGCTGGCTGCACAAGTGGACGACGCCGTCAAGCAGGTTCCGCTGGTCGCCGAGACCGCAATCATCGGCGGCGCACGACGCCAGGTGCGCGTTCTGTTTGATCCGGCGCGATTGGCCGCGAGAAACTTGAGTCCCGCAGCTCTTGTTCCCGTTCTGACTCAGGCGAACCGGCAGTTCGTCGTGGGCAACCTCGCATCCAACAACCGGGATATTATTGTTGAGACAGGTGCTTTTCTCACCGACGCCGAGCAAGTGGGGAATGTTGTGGTTGGGGTTTTCGGTGGCAAACCGGTTTACCTGCGCGACGTGGCTGAAATCAAAGATGGTCCGGAGGAACTCTCGCAGTACGTTCTCTTTGGCCGGGGCGGGGCCGTTGGCGGCCATGAGCACGGCGAAGAACCTGCAGTAACGATCAGCGTGGCAAAACGGCCCGGCGCCAACGCCATCGCAGTCGCAAACGCGGTTCTCGCAAAGGTGGATGCGCTGAAAGGGCGGATCATACCGGCGGACGTCGAGGTGAGCATCACGCGTCATTACGGCGAAACTGCCGCTGAGAAATCCAATGAACTGCTCCTTCACATGGGCATTGCGGTGGTGAGCGTATCGTTTCTCATTTTCCTTGCGCTTGGGTGGCGGGAAGCCGGGGTGGTGGCAGTGGCAATTCCCTCCACACTGGCACTGACGTTGCTGGTTTTTCATCTGCTGGGTTTCACGCTGAACCGGATCACGCTTTTTGCGCTAATATTCTCGATAGGTATTCTCGTGGACGACGCAATAGTTGTGGTCGAGAACATCGTTCGCCACTTCCATTTGCCCGAGAACAAGGGCCGCCCGTTTGCCAAGGTTGCAGTCGAAGCTGTGGCCGAGGTTGGCAACCCGACAATACTGGCGACGTTCGCGGTCATTGCAGCAGTGCTGCCCATGGCGACAGTTGGCGGAATGATGGGACCGTACATGCGACCGATCCCGGTTGGCGCCAGCGCAGCCATGCTGTTCTCGCTCATCATATCGTTTGTGGTCACTCCGTGGGCTGCGATTCGGATTCTCCGTTGGGGCCGAAAAGGACAGGGCGTCGGGGGCCATCACTCCGGCGGACCTGAAGGTTCGGGCGGTGGAGAAGGGCTTTTCAGTCGCATTTATCGCCGAAGCATGCGGCTGTTGGTTGAGAGCAGGGCCATACGATGGGGTTTTCTCGCGGCACTCACCGGCCTTCTGGTGATTGCAATGGCCACAGTGGCGATTGAATGGGTCAAAGTCAAAATGTTGCCCTTCGATAACAAGAGCGAGTTTCAGGTCATCTTGAACATGCCCGAGGGCAGCGCGCTCGAGATGACCGCTCGCGCTGCACGCGAGATTGCAGCCGCTGTTCGTGACGAACCCGAGGTGACGGATTACCAAGTCTATGTGGGCACGGCAGCGCCGTTCAATTTCAACGGTCTTGTGCGGCACTATTTCATGCGCCGGGGCGCAAGTGTGGCCGACCTGCAGGTCAATCTGGTCAACAAACACGATCGCAGCGCCCAAAGCCACGACATTGCCAAGCGCGTCCGGCCACGCGTTGCTGCAATCGCCGAAAAATACGGGGCGCGAGTTGCGGTGGCGGAAGTGCCGCCCGGCCCGCCGGTTTTGCAAACTCTTGTCGCTGAAATCTATGGTCCAGACGAATCCAGCCGCAGAGCTCTGGCGCGTGAAATCACCGCCATCTTCAAGAACACGGAAGGCGTCGTTGATACTGACTGGTACATCGAAGACGACCAGCCAAAAGCAACGTTCGTCATCGACAAAGAAAAAGCGGCGCTGCACGGTGTCTCCGCCGAGATAATCTCAACCACCCTGAGATTGGCCGCCGGCGGCATGTCGATTGACCTCTTGCATAAACCAACCGAAAAGGAAGATGTGCCAATAGTTCTGCAATTGCCCTTGGCAAACCGAACCACGCCTGAAGAGTTGCTTTCAATCCGGGTCCAAGGAGACCCGCGCGCGGCAGCGGCTGCGGGCGGGATGCCCCCTTTGGTGCCACTCCGTGAATTGGTGAAGATAGAGTACTCGATCGCCGACAAGAGCATTTATCACAAGAACCTGATGCCTGTGACCTATGTGATAGGCGACGTTGCTGGCAAGATCGAGAGCCCCGTCTATGCGATCCTGAAGATGAACAAGGAACTCAGGAAGCTTGATGCCAGGAAGTTCGGCGGCGGCAATGCAACAATCGGAATCTACAATGCACAAATGCCCTTCACAGATGTTGCCCCGGCGATCAAATGGGATGGGGAGTGGCAGATCACAATCGAGGTGTTCCGCGATCTCGGAATGTCATTTGCAGCCGTGCTCATTCTCATCTACGTCCTTATGGTTGGCTGGTTCAGGTCGTTCCTGACGCCGTTGATCGTCATGATTGTCATACCGTTCTCGCTGCTGGGCATTCTGCCAGCGCACGGCGCTTTGGGGGCTTTCTTCACCGCGACCTCCATGATCGGGTTCATGGCCGGCGCCGGCATTGTTGTCCGTAATTCAATCATTCTCGTGGATTTCATCGAGCTGCGCCTTGGCGAAGGCAAGACACTGGCGGACGCCGTCATCGAGGCCGGTCTCATAAGATTTCGGCCGATCATGCTAACGGCGATGGCGGTTGTCGTGGGCGCAGCAGTGATACTGTTCGATCCGATTTTCCAAGGTTTGGCGATTTCCCTGATGGCTGGCGGCATCGTATCGATGCTGATCAGTCCGGTGGTCGTTCCGATTCTTTACTACATGACTCAATCGGCGCGCCACAAGCCGGTCACTGACAGCGCACCTGTTCAGCAATAGGAAATGCGTGGTTGATGGTCTTCCGAGACGGCACGTCAAGCGTCTGGAAGTAAGACCACCCCAGAGGCAATTACAATTCAGGTGCGATGAAACGCACCGGAGAATCGAGGTTATCCCTTGCCGCGCTTACTTCTTTGCCGTCGGGCCGAACTTTTCTCTTGCACAGCCCAGCGACTGGAATAATGTGTTTTCAGTCGCTCGGCCATGAAAAAAACACTTCACCGCGGCGGCAGGGTTCCAACCGCGTTGCGCAAACGGGCTTTTACCCTGATCGAGCTTCTTGTTGTCATCGCCATTATCGCAATCCTCGCAGGTTTGTTGTTGCCTGCTCTCGCAAAGGCGAAGGAACAGGGAAACCGTGCGAAATGCCTTAGCAACATAAAGCAAATCCTGACGGCAACGCACATGTACGTTAACGACAACCGCGACTATATGCCGTACACATCATGGAGCTCGGACACATTTGACGTGCCAAACTGGATGTACACGCGCGTTAGAACCAATCGCCCCCAGCACATGGTCGAGCTCGGCCAGCTCTGGCCTTATATGAACGCAAAGCAAGTGTATTGGTGCCCGATGGACAAGACCAATACCCCCATGTTCAAACTCCGTGAAATGCAGGTGGGCAGCTATGTCATGAACGGCGCCGTGTCAGCGTATTCCACCGGCCCGCGCGGGCCTTACACAACATATACCATGTCGGCTTTCATGCCGGACCGGATGCTTTACTGGGAAGCCGACGAAAAACAGCCGTCGAATTGGGACAACGTCGCAAGCCGCCCCGACGAAGGCGTCACCTCGAGACATAACAACGGGTCCGTCATGGGAATGTTTGGGGGACATACCGAGTTTATGAAGTTCAAGCAGTATTGCCAGGAGGCCGGCATCGGCGGATACCCGGGAATCAGACCCGGCCGGTTCTGGTGCAACCCTGGCTCGACCAGAGGCGATTGACCTTCGCTTGCCGCGTGCACCGCGGGTTTTGTCCTGAATCGAACCGATTTGCCAGTGAACATGCGAACAACCAAAACAACCCGAGCGACCGTCATTTGCATGGTCTTGAGCGGATGTGTGGCTCTTACGGCGTGCAAACGCGCTTCCGATGAACCACGCCTCGAAACCAAGAATCCAAAGGTCGCAGCGTCCCAGCTCGAACAAGCGTTTGCAAGCGCACCATCCGATGTTGCAGAACAAGCAAAGGCCGCCGCCCAAGCCATGCAGGCCGGTGAGTATGAACGTGCCATAACGTCTTTGGAAGCCGTCCGCGGTCAGGAGAACCTCACGCTTGAACAGGGCATGGCAGTCCACAGTTCGGTCGTAAGCATGGAGGCCAAACTTATTCAGGCAATACAAGCTGGCGATCCCAACGCCAAACGTGCTTACGAGCTCCTCAAAGCTCTCAAACGAAATTAGCCGGGCCGAACATCCGTGTTATCCGTTCGTCCGCGATAAACCTGCGGTCAGCCAACTGCGTTCTACTTGTCCCCACTCCATCGTCCGCCGAACAACTTGCCACTCCCAAAAAGCAAGACATCTGCTACCATCCCATTTTTCTGCCATCGATTTTTCTGCCCACGATTTTTCTGCCATCAATTTTTCTGCCAATGATGTTTCTGCCCTCTTTCGTCTGTTTCTGCTGTCACCAAAAACTGCGTGCAGTTTCTTTTTGTAGCCGGGAGTAACAAGAAGAGCGGTGCGTGATGTATATGCGGACCGAGGATTGATCCCGCTCTTGTTGTCATTGCTGACCAAGCGACGGTGCGGAATCCGTTATCTCAAACGGGACGGCCGGTAAATATCCAATTGGAGACCGGCGTTGGGCTGTCTGCCCACTGCGGGTACCTTGCCCGCCAACGGAAACGACCTTGAAGATAAGGTTTCCCTTCAAATCCGTTTTCGTCTTTGACCCGTCACATTTCAAGCTGACTTCTGCGGTCCCATCTGAAATGGCGAAAGAAGCCAGTTCAACGCCCTCAGGGGGATCGTCGAGTTCCAGTTCGAATCGCCCGCCCGGATTGCGCGAACCAAGGTCAAACCGTGTCCGTGTTGTTCCACCCGGTGCAATTCGCACCGGCTCGGAGCTGAGCCTCAGTGAAGGCAGCCGCATCGCTTGTCTGCCGATCACTGCCACTTTGAGTTCTTGTGCCGGGACAAGGTGGTGATAAGCGAACGCCTGCATCATGTCGTCTGCGGGCACTACGGCCCGCGCAACCGGTTTACCCCCGACGATCGCAAGGCCCTCGATTGTGAGATTGATCGGCTCTGTGAATGGCTTCTGGGGCGCGGTCAATGTGATGCGGACCCGATCGCTTCCCGGAGGGATGCGCCCGCCGCCGAGGCTGAACCCGTGTGTTTCTCCGCCAAGCCTCAGCGTGATCTCTCCATCAAACCCGTCTTTTCGCAGGGCGTAAACCGCCAGCGGAAAAGTCGCCCCAGCGCGCATGTTCACCGAAGAAGGAACAACACGCACGCTGAAGTCCGGTCTGGGTGAGCTGACGCGCAGGCGGTAACAGTACTCGGCGCCGCCTTTCTGCTGAGCATCTGTAATGCAGACCAGATAATCGCCGTCCGAAGGCAATGCTGTGATGATATATGAATCTGCCTGATGCGTTATGAGTGGCGCGCTTCTGTCTGGGAAATCATCGTTGCGGGCAACCACCGCTCCGGACAACGCGCGAAGCTCCACAACCGAGTCAAGCGGCGAATTCAACCGGCGTGCGCGGACTTCAACGACCACCTTGTCACCCGCTTTTCCACGGAATCGGAACACATCCCTGTCGCCGGGCGTGCCGATCCTGCCGTTGACAATGACCGGCTGCACAATTTCTTGGGCAATGTTTGAAATGTCGTTTGGTTCAACCTCGAGGCATTCCGGGAGGTCGGAAACATCAAACGGCATGCCGTTGGACGGGCACTTCTCCGTATCCAGCCGAACGGTTTCCAAAACAGCAAGCGCACTGGAATTTGTGCGCGTCAGCGTTTTCGCCGGAAGATTCCAGCCATCCAATTGGATTGTGGTTTGTTCACCTGATCTTCCGCCAAGTGGGAAAACGCTGGTTATGAACGGGAGTTCGCCTGCAGTGATCCGATAGACAAAATCTTCACGCCCTCTGTAGAGCGCGTCCTTGACTTCAAGGTAGTAATCGCCTGTGGCCGGGACCTCAAAATGCAAAACCGGATCCGGATTGAATCGGAAATCGTCACAGTACGCCAGTTCGCGTCCCTTTGTGTCGTACACGGCGAGCGTGGATTGGAACCAGCCGGGCACAGCGTCAGCCAAATATGGAATGAGGGCTCGCGCCTGCGCCACAAACACAAAGCGTTGCCCCCGGCGCGCACTAAATCGGAATCTGTCAACACCGCCTGCCAGAATCTGACCGTTCAACACCGTCGGAAGCGCAATCCGAATCTCAGTGTTTGTTTGGGCCAGTGCTGGCGCCTTTGTGAACCGCTCGCGAAAACGGTCCAGAGCCGGATTCGGCGGCGTCGCGTGCGGCTTCGAAGTTTCATCCAAAACCCCGACGCAGAACTTCAACGGGTTCGTGAGACCACCGCGGGTGCCCAAACGAATCTCGCGATCGCCGAGCTCGGCATCTTGCTGGATGGTCACCTCGACCTTCACGGCTTCTGCAAGAGCCGGAGTTGCCTGCCGGTTTGGCGCGTATTTCAGGATTTGCTCCCTGATCTCTGCCAGTGTTTTCTCATCCTCGGCGGTCCATTGATTTGTAGAAGACACCTGAGCGCCGGTTTGACGCTGGCCTCTGCGCATTGCCGCCTGCTTGCGCTGTTGAAGCTCGAGAAACTTGTCGCGCAATGTGTTGAACTGTCCCATCGACATTGGTTTGATGAGCTCGATGACCTTCGCCGAGATTCCAGAGCCCGACACGTACGCGTTCGTTGCACCATCCAAAAACTGGCCTCCCACAGTCACCAAGGTCGTCTTCCCCCGTTGTCCGCCTGCCGGATAAACGTAACCTATGCGGGGTTGAGGAGTTTGAGCGAGCGGTGTGCAGACGCACAACAAGGCAACAGCAGGAATTGCCAACCATGTGCCCATCCTGAATCTGCCGGAACCCTCGCGTGGCTGATTCATGGAATCGATCTTCATGAGCTGGTTTTCAGACTGACATGATTTCTTTGAGCAATCCACCCGACTGAACCCCGTCTGATTTACCTGGAATCACTCTGGCCGCCAATCCCTGCGGATGTGGAAGTGCCGCGTCCAAGTCAATCCCGAGCAATTCATACATGCTCGCCAAAAGGTCCATCGGATACACAGGACGCTCTTTGACCTCTTCGCCACGCGCATCCGACGCCCCAACCACACATCCGCCCTTGAATCCGCCACCAGCCACAAGCGCAGAGAATACCTTGCCGTAGTGGTTGCGCCCCCCGCTCCACGGCGGTTCCCACTGGATCTTCGGAGTTCGGCCAAACTCGCCACAGCACCAAATTATTGTGCTCGCAAGAAGACCGCGATCGGACAAATCCTGGATTAGCGATGCAAGTCCCTTGTCGAGTTCGGGCAACTTGCGACGCATCGCTTGGAAATGCTGCTTGTGAGTGTCCCACCCCTCGTAGTTGATCGTCACATATGGCACACCGCGTTCGACCAGCCGCCGCGCCATAAGACAAGACTGGCCAAATGTGTTGCGCCCGTAACGCTCGCGGACATCGTCGCCCTCTTGTGTCAAATCGAACACTTTTGCGCCCTCGCCCAGAATAAGGTCGTAGGCCTCCTCTTCAGCCTTGGCCAAAGCCGTCATGGCGGGTGTGCCGGCCAAAGCGCGCTCGAGCGTGTTCAGTTCCCCGAGCAGAGCACGGCGGTTCTGCTGTCGTTCGCGCGAAATCCCAGGGGCAACCACGCCTTCGACCGCGAACGGAGTTTTGGCAGGGTCGCCGCCCGTTGCGAAGGGCTTGTACCGCTGGCCGAGAAACCCGGACTCTGAAAACCGCCCTTGCAGCCGGGTCAGTACTATGTAAGGCGGAATGAGCCCCGTGTATCCCGCGTCGTAGCCCTTGAACAGCGACACGACTGCGCCAATGCACGGATACACATCACGCCCACCCGGCGGCCTGCCAGTCTGGACAAGATAAGCCGCTGTTTCATGCGCATTCACGCCGTGGGTGAGGCTGCGAATGATCGAGTACTTGTCAGCCTGTTTGGCCAGCAACGGCAGCAACTCGCAAATGCGGATTCCATCAACGTTTGTTGTCACCGGATTGTTGAACGGACCGCAGTAATCGTTTCCCGCCTCTGGTTTGGGATCAAAAGTGTCAAGGTGCGATGCGCCGCCCCAGAGCCATATTTGGATTACGGCCTTTGCTTTTGCGCCTGCTCTGACCTTCAACTGCCTCGAGGCCGCAATAGCAGGCAGAGTTAATCCGCCCGCCATCAACAGGCCTGCTGTCCCCGCAATTCCGCGTTTGATGGCTTGTCTTCGAGAGAGTCGCTCGCCATGGGTACCCGCATCATTGCCTTGCGTAATCGCGCTCATGCCAAAATGCCTTGCCAAATCGTGAGCCACTATGCCTTTCAATGTCTCGAAGGTCAAAAAGATCCTGACTTGGTACGTTCCCTGCTATTTCTAGCTCCCACAGCCGGTTACGCCTGACTATGCGACTGATGAAAAGCGCTGGCAGTCCAGAGCCGGACGGTGTCAAATAGCGCTCAGGGAACGCCGGAAAAGCCTAAGCATTCAGAAGAAGGAACAACTAGTATGCAATCAAGTCGGGAAACAACAAGATGGCAGATCAAGAATGTTTTCCATCCCTCAGATTTCAGCGAAGCCAGTGAAATCGCCTTTGCACACGCACTCAAGTTCGCGCTTGTCAGCCGGGCAAGACTGAGCATGCTCCACGTCGCCACAGAATCCGAGGAGTCCGGCCGTTTCCCGCGTGTTCGCGAAACACTGGAAAAGTGGGGAATTATTCCCCCGGGCAGCGGCAAGGACGCCGTCTCAGCCCTTGGAATGGACGTCAGAAAAGTTGTCGAAAAACATGGCGATCCTGTCCACGTGGTGCTCTCGTACCTCCGAAGGCATCCGGCCGATTTGATCGTCCTTGCCACTCACCAGTACCAGGGCAAGGAACGGTGGTTCAAAAGATCAGTGTCCGAACCAATAGCACGGCGTTCCCGTCAAATGACGCTGTTTGTGCCGCACGGTGTGGTTGGTTTCGTGTCACGTGACACCGGCGCATTGTCACTCGGCAAGGTGCTCATTCCAGTAACCGAAAACCCATCTCCGGTCCCGGCCATAGACGCGGCTGTTCGAACAGCCCAGAGCCTCAAATGCTCAAAAATGTCATTCACTTTGCTTCATGTGGGCGGTCAATCGAGCATGCCGGATTGCCCGGTAAAGCGCGAGGAAGGATGGCAGTGGGACCAGACCATCCGCGAAGGCGAAGTCGTCGAACAAATTCTGCAAACTGCTGCGGATATCTCTGCCGACATGATCGTCATGTCCACCAAGGGCCGCAGTGGTTTCCTCGATGCTCTGCGCGGCAGCACAACCGAACAGGTGCTGCGTCGCGCCAGATGCCCACTGCTCGCAGTGCCAGTGGCCGCCGAAGAAGACTGACTGCCGAGACATAGGCATATGCCTCGCGCACCGCTGAGGGCATGAAGAATGTGGGCTCGACCAGAGAATCCTTACCACGGTTCTTTTAACATCTGCGTGAGCGCATCAAGCCATGCCGGATGATCGTTCAGGCATGGAACCATGACAAATTCTCCGCCGCCAGCATTCTGGTACAATTCCTTTGCGCGCACGCCGATTTCTTCCAAGGTTTCAAGACAATCGGCAACGAAAGAAGGGCAAATCACCACCAACCGCTTGCAGCCCTGGTGCCCCAAGTGTTTGATCGTGTCGAAAGTCTCCGGCTGAAGCCAACGGCAGGGACCGAAACGCGATTGAAATGCAAAAGAAAAACTGCACTCCCCCAAACCGGCTTTCGCAACGAACGCTTTCATCGTTCGCACACACTGGGCCCGATAGCATGTCGGCGTTGCCGGACCATCGATTTCACAGCAGTCTGATCGGACAAGGCACTGTTTCTTGCTCGGGTCAGCCTTGCGAATGTGCCGTTCAGGTAAACCGTGGAAACTGAAAAGCAAATGGTCAAAACCACGACGCAACTCAGGTTCGGCCGTGGCCACCAGCGCTCCTATATACGCCGGATGATCGTAAAAAGGCGGCTGCACCCTCATGCTCAGGGTCGGTGCCATCTCCTGTATCAACTCGCGCATTCGTGCCACGGCTGTTTCGTAGCTCGAGATCGCGTAATGCGGGAAAAGGGGGACCGCAACAAGCTCGTCGATGTTGTGACCGAGCAAACGTTCGAGCGCGCTGGCGATGCTTGGCTTCCCGTAACGCATTCCTAGTTCGACCGGCAGGCCAAGGCGATCCTCGAGAAGGCCTTGAACCCGCCGACAGGTCGTCACCAAGGGCGATCCATTCGGTGTCCAAATCTTTGCGTATGCAGCGGCGGAGAATCGCGCCCGGAACGGCAAAACCGCAAAGTTAACTATCAATGCTCGCAGCAGCCACGGCACGTCCATTACCCGCGCGTCCATGAGAAACTCGCGCAGGTACTGCCGCACATGCTGGACATCCGGCGAATCCGGCGATCCAGTGTTCAACAGGATTACGCCTCGGGCGTTCACAAGCCATTACGCTACCCACAGCCTGAACCACGGCCGAAGCCGCGCCTGCCACGTTGCATTACCAACCTGTGCAGAACCACCAACCCACAAGACCACAAATCCTTTCGTCTGCCAATACTGATGTCGCGATGAGACCATCATCGCAAACTTTGTCGGCTCACCGGTCAAACTCTGGGACCCAGAGTTTCTTCCCTGCTTAAGTAACAAAGGTATCGACAAACATGACGACAAAGGCAGACGGATCACCACCAATGAATGCAGGAATACCGTGTCTGTCACTCTATTTGCTCACCCAGCGCCAAACCCTCACAATTCCCTCACGACGATCCCCGGAAACGTCACTCATTACACCACAATGCCCGCCCAGCCCGGCCCGACCCGGCCACCACAATATCGTGTCTGTCACTCTATTTGTTCGCCCAGCGCCAAACCCCTGCCAACCCCTCAAAACAGTCCCCGGAAACTTCAGCTCTGACGCAACAATGCCCTTTCAGCCCGGTTCAACACTCCTCCCACTGCGGATCTCACCCTGATCACCAAGCCAACCAAGCCGGCAATCACAACACGTGAAAACAATCCCCCATCGCCGATCACCTTCACCAGGGCTTCGGCATCCCTCAACTACGATCTCTGAAAACGTCCCTGTCCCCTTTTCCTCGACTTACTCCTCCGAGCCCGCTTACTCGATCGCTCTCACCTTCAGATCACGCAAAACATAGACCTCTCCCAACAACATCCCAGGTATCTTCCTCGCTCCACTCTTCCGCTTCGGACCAAACAGCGGCCGATGCCTCGTGAACACCTCCTCAACAAACGCCCTGCTCCCCAACGCCACTCCGTCTGTTATGTGCCTGATCTTCAACATCAGTGCAGCCCCAAAACTCAGTCTCCCACCTTCCTTTATCACCTTCCTGATCTCCTCGTCGCTCAATACCGCCTTGCCGCTCTCTCCGGCCCTCCCTGCCCTCGTATAGAGCAGTTGCCTGTACAACCTCGCCGCCTCATTCCATTCACTCACTCCCAATAGCTTCATCAACGCCTCCCGCGCTCGCTTGTCCCCACGCATCGCAGCTCCG
>JAAYVR010000159.1 GCA_012517065.1 Verrucomicrobiota bacterium
ACCTTGCTCGAACGCATCCAGGGCAACGCGCACCTGGTCCAACTGCCACGTCGGCGTGGTGGCTTCACTGCTTTCGACCTCGCGCAAATACCCGGCACGCAGGTCGGCCAGGTTGCCATAGCCCGGCTGGTTGCGGCACCAGCGAAGGAACTTCTGCAAGTGAGGAGCGTACCAGAAGAACCGTTTGGGCGGCGAGAACACCCCCCGGGTCGAGAAAAGCCGCACAACCCAATTGGGAGTCGCATCCCGGCCTGCCCGCCATGGAGCCGCTGCGCCCCTTGGGCGATCTACCCCCTTTCGCTCCCGACTTTGATTGAATGCTCACGATGCCAGCATCTACCTCAAAGGCATTCTTTCAGTCCAGCATGGCAATGTCACAAAAAAACGAGGTTGGCAGCGCCTCGAACAATTGGTATGGATATACATCGGTGGGCATGAAAGTCGCACGCATTACGGTTGTTGCCACAGTGCTCTTGGGGCTATGCGGTTGTGGTGATCCCGAGCTTCCGAAACCAAGCAGCAAGCTGCTCGATCCGAACGGGGCCTTCACGTTGTTCGTGAGCAACCAGAGCTTTGCCATCGATCCGGTGGATATTCGAGTGGAGATCGATGGAGAGTTGGTAGTAAGTGACTACTTTCGAGTTGGCACTCAACACACGTTCATCCCCTTCAAGCTTTCCTTGGCCGATGGCAAGCATCGTATCCATATTTGGTCAGACAAGGGCGATGCCGAGAAGGTGGCAGAGTTTGAGATCAAAGACCATGATGTGGGCGTTGTCACTTACTGGTATTACCCAAAATCCCACTACAGCCCGACTCCCCGGAAGTTTGAGTTTCGTACCCAGAAGGGGCCATTGACGATAATGTAAACGGGCCAGAAGCCCAACAAAGCGATGCACACGAACCGCCGTCAAGCGTTTCAGTTTCGATACGCCAAGTTTTCCGGACGCTGGATTCGCTGCCAGCGCCCGTCTCCGGCGGCGGTCGGTGATCTTGGTCGTTAGACCACGATGCACACCTCGCACCAATATCCGGCGCCTCGCGCTTCGGTCACGCTATTTGGTTCGGCGCTCATTTGGTTTGTCGGTGCATGTGTGTGGTTCGCGAACAGCATTCCAAAGACGGTTGGTCAACGACCTTGATCTGCGGGTCATCAGTCCTTCCGGCGCGACGAACTTCCCGTGGGTGTTGGACCCAGTGACGCGCACCAATGCGGCGACGCGGGCGGACAACTTCCGCGACAATGTGGAGCAGGTGGTCATCACGAATCCGGTGGCCAACGGCGTTTACACCG
Source organism: Verrucomicrobiota bacterium (assembly GCA_012517065.1). Lineage (GTDB taxonomy): Bacteria > Verrucomicrobiota > Verrucomicrobiia > Limisphaerales > J093 > JAAYVR01. The sequence goes on from JAAYVR010000159.1 coordinate 1,295, forward strand.
TGCGCATTACGCACAAGAGCACGAACTTGTGGAACGGGCTGCCGCAGTGGGATTCGATTGTGTTGAGCGGCATTGTGCCGCAGCCGAAGCCGACATTGCGCATCACGGACTTTGCGGTGACCGGCACGAACACACTGATGATGACTTGGGACGCGGTGGTGGGGCAGAACTATCAGGTGCAGTATCGGAACAATGTGGAGGGGCCGGGGTGGACGGACCTCGGCGGGGTGGTGAACGCGGCGCGGACGAACGCGAGCGTGACCCTGCCGCACGACGCGCGGCAACCCCACCGGTTCTTCCGGGTGATCGAGGTGCCATGAGAACGTGGCAACACATAGTCTCCCGACTGTTTGTGATTGGGGTGGCGCTGGCTTCCGCCAGCGCCTCTCAAGCCCAAAGCACGATTCGCTATGTTGACGCGAGCTTATCATACGGGCCAATCCCCGGTTTTGACTACCGGCTGCTGGATCTCGACGGTAACGGCACGGCAGACTTTGTGATTGATTCAACGATGGGTATCACAACAGTTCTCCAAGCGAACGGGAACAACCGGATGCTTGCCTTCGCCAATTGGGATGGCGTAGCACTCTTGAATCCGCTTCCGGCAAGCGTGCCGATTGGGACACAGCCCCCATTTACCGATCAGTTTTGGACCGGGCGAGCATCCATTTCAGCGTGTTCGACTATCGGCTGCCTCGGTCCCTGGCTCGGAGTGCGAGCCTATGCGGGAATCGAGTTCCGTATTGATGGAGCTATCCACTATGGTTGGATTCACTTGGAAAACTGGGATTGGGTCAATGTCGGCAATGTTCTTGGCTGGGCCTACGAAACGCGCCCCGGGGTGCCGATTCTAGCGGGGGCAGTGCCGGAGCCTTCGACACTCGCGCTGCTGATTGGTGGGGGAGTGTTGATGGTGTGGTTCAGACGAAAGAGAAATGAAAGGAGGGGCTAACAAGCTCACTGGAGCGAATACCGCTTCGCGGGATCGCTCAGTTCGGTCGGTTAGACGGCATTCGCACGATGAAATCTATTCGGACTATCTTGTGGATTCAGCTCGCTCTTGGTCTTGTGGGCGGTTACGTGGCATTCGCCTACGTTCATTGGGGAGCGATGAGTTCTTCGTGGGCTTACAACCTGCGAGTCGAGCACGACAGGATGAAGCAGTCTCCAGATTACCACGAGCCGGCACCTATCAGGGATCAGTCCTTTGCCAAGATTCTGGATGACTTGCAGGCATACGGTCACGCTCGGGCTGATGTCGCATTCTATTGGCTGCTGACCTGCGGAGTTTTGGCGGTTTTCGCCGTAGTGATGCTGTGGTTGCTTCGTCGGGTGGTGCCGGCTAACAAGACGCTGCAGGCAACAGCCGCTGGCCTTTCCGTTTTGTGAGTCATTGGTTTTACAAAGTCATTTGCTCCGGCGTGAGTCGCCCTCCGGCGGCTGTGCCTGAGCTTTTTCGTTGGACCAAATCGAACGTACAACGACGACTATGAAGACGACCTCTGCATTCGCAACTGCAATGTTGCTGGTTCTCTTCGCGACCCAGCAACCCGTTCACGCCATCGAAGACCTCCGGCTCCAGATCGAGGGCACCAATATTGTCCTGTCTTGGCCGAGTATCGAGGGCGAAACGTTCATCGTCCGGTATCGGGCGCGCCTAGACGAGGCCCTTTACGAGGGGTCAGCTGTTGAGGAGGCCAGAAAGGCTGAGTCGGCGGCAGGCCTGGGGATGGTGATTTACGGAGCGAAGGACCTCGTTATTGACTTCTGACGATGAAACCGTGCCTTCTTTGGATTGCGGTTGCCATCCTCGTCGTCCACCGCGCCGTGGGCCAAGAGCCTGGCCGTCCACTCCAGTTGGCTCCGACCAACAATATCGCCGCAGCGCGATCCAAGTATCCACTCAGCGACCATCACAGGATCGCTCAAAACACGCCAGAGTTTGAGCAGTGGGGGCTGAGCTTTATGCTGAGCAAGGCCAACGAAGTGCGGGAGAAGTGGAATTTGGACATCCGCCGACCGTTGACCGTCAACGACGTCTTGTTTCAGCTTAGAGCGACAGCTCAAGGGGTTGATGGAAGTATCGCAACTAGAGATGGCCGCTACGTCTGGTCGTTTTGGCGTCACCGGATCGACAAGTTCTATGACAGGAAATACTGGCCCCGTTCCTTCCGCCACAAGCCTGAAGAGTCGTTGCGGCTGGCGAAGATCCCCAGCCGGATCACCGCGGAGGAGGCGCTGGCGATCGCGCGGGAGAAGCTCCAGGCGCTTGGACTGGATGGACGGATGCTCCGTCTGCGGGAACCCCCGCAGGTCCATCAATACACCTTTGAAGACGACGACGGCACGGTTTATCCGCTGCCGATCTTTCACGTACGCTGGCGAGATGAGGAGGATCAGGCCGAGGGGGATGAGCTACCCCATGAACCGGTGACCTTCGACATTTCTGGCATCACCAAGAATGTGGCGGAGTATTTCAACGTGTCTTCTCATGCTCCGCGCGAGCCGTTGCCGAGCAACTATTTTCGGATGCTTGCCCTGCCGGATAACTACCTTGACACAGTGGACGAACGGACGCGATGGCGATTGGGGCTTCCGCCAAAGGGAGAGCCCAAGGGCGTTCAGTAAGGAGAGACGCCGCTGCTGCGAGATCATGAACGGATGGGCAAGCGCCGATCGGGAATTGCAGGGGCAGGCAGCGCCTGTTGTTGTGGCAGGTCAATCTTGGAGGTGCAGGAAACTGGTCCAACAAGATCGGTCGAGCCAACCGCCGCCCCGCTTGTCCGCTCGACGCCGGGTGGCAGTTCGGATGCTCCCTGTGCGCTCCATCCCGCAGTCGCGGGACGGCGGTTGCTCACCTCCGCGTTCAGCGGCGGCTTGCGCGCCGGGCGTGTTTCTGGCATACGGTCCCTATGCGAAAGACCATTAAACGCGAGTTCAGCGTCATCGTGGAGCGGGACGAAGAGGGCTACTATGTGGCGAGCGTTCCTGAGCTGCCCGGCTGCCATACTCAGGCGCGCTCGCTCGACAAGCTCATCGAGCGGATTCGAGAGGCGATTGAGTTGTGCCTAGAGGTCGAGCGGGATGTTCAAGCCACCACCGAGTTCATCGGCGTGCAGCGGGTCAGGGTCTGAGTATGCCGCGCTTGCCTCGATTACGCGGGCGCGAGGTCGTCGCCGCGTTGCGGCGAGCGGGTTTCGCAATCGTGCGCACCAAGGGCAGCCACCATTTCTTGCAGCACGCGGATGGCCGTCGGACCGTCGTACCGGTTCATGGCGGCGAGACAATTGGGCCGGGACTCTTGTGCAAGATACTCAAGGATGTAGAGATGGAGACAGAAGAGTTTGCAAGATGGTTGTGAGAAGACCGCCGAACAAGATCACTGGGCGAATCCCGCTCTGCGGGATCGCTCAGTTCACCTCTGAGGTAATCCGTCAAGGGATTTTTCAGGATTGAATCCGTAAATGGGTTTCACTTGGACTGGTGCAACGGTCCTTTCAAGCCAAAGCGCCGGCAAGCCGGCGCACTCCAAACGCTGCGCGCCAGGCGGTGCGCCCTGCCAACGCGAAGCGCATGGAGTGCGGTGGCTTGCCACCGCTGTGGGTGGGCTGTCCATGAGACCTTTCCCGGGCAAGAGCGCCAGCGAGCCAGTGTGAGGATCGAAGTTGAATCACAGCCATCCCACAGGGACGAGGAGTTTTCGCATGAAGAAATCGTTGGCTTTTGCCTGGTCCCGTGCCACAAGGCACGGTGATGAACAAAAAACAAAACAAAAGCCAACGGCGTCTAAGTTGTCCGTCCTGCGCCAGATTTGCATCTTATTCCCGATCACTTGGTGCCCAAGCTGGCTCGGGAAACCAAAGTGGAGGGGATTGTGATTTTTGACAAAGCTTAGGTGGACCTGCTGCACCTGTTCGAGCTCTTCAAACGCGGGGTGAACTGGGTGACGCGGGCCGAGGAGGGTATGCGGTTCCGAGTGGTGCGGCGTTATCAACGGGGCGCATCGGCAAAGGTATGATGTTGGGCTGCTGGACTACTGCGTGAAGTACAATCGCTATCATTTGCTGGTCGATGCGGCCGAGCGGATTGGCCGGGGTCGATTGCAGCGCAAGCCGCGTTGGACGAAAAGCCGGGCGCTGGGCAGCCGCCAATTCGTAGAAAGAATTCAGCCACTGATTCTGACACGGCGCGAGATGGAGGATGTGATGACAACCGACCATACCTGCGTACTGCGGGAAGTTGGGCCGCTTTACGGGCAAGATCTGAGCTCAAATACCAATCCCAAGGCCTGATACTGAGCCGGTTTCCTGCCTTTCCCTTTGTGGCGGCTTCTTCATCACGTGCGTGTAGATCATTTTCGTGTTCAGACGCCGAGCTCGTCCTGTTTCCAGAGCCGGTTCTCGACACCTTGCTCGAACGCATCCAGGGCAACGCGCACCTGGTCCAACTGCCACGTCGGCGTGGTGGCTTCACTGCTTTCGATCTCGCGCAAATACCCGGCATGCAGGTCGGCCAGGTTGCCATAGCCCGGCTGGTTGCGGCACCAAAGAAGGAACTTCTGCAAGTGATGAGCGTACCAGAAGAACCGTTTGGGCGGCGGCAACACCCCCCCGGGTCGAGAAAAGCCGCACAACCCAATTGGGAGTCGCATCCCGGCCTGCCTGCCATGGAGCCGCTGCGCCCCTTGGGCGATCTACCCCCTTTCGGGCCTGACTGTGATTGAGCGCTCACAATGCGTGCATCTGCCACGGTGCGATCTTCTCTGTCTAACATGGCAATGTCACGAAAGAACGAGGTTGGCAGCGCCTCGAACAATTGGTATGGATATACATTGTTAGGCGCGTCGTGCGTGTCCCGAATAACGAAACCAGCCATCCTGCAATGAACTCGTACACTACAAGAACAAGAAATAGCCTGACCGCCAGACTCGCGCTTGCGTTTGTTCTCCTGGCAGTTGCTGCCTTGGCAGACGACGAGGAGGATAAGATCGCCCAACGACTGCCCGAGCTTGGTTTATCAAGCTTCGCAGAACCCATCTTCACCTACTACAGCGACGGTGCGAGGGCGCACGCCATGCGGATCGCAACGAACATGGCACGGATGCGGGATTATTACCAAAAGCGGTTGGGCATCCAGACGCGCGTCGCACTGGCCGTGCTGAACTCGAACGACTGGAGCCGCCTGGATGCCTCAGTTGCGCCCTACGGCATGTCTTTTATTCGCGGCACGCCGCCGACAGTATTCATGCCGGCGCAGGGCGGGATGATTTTCGATGGAATTGTCAAGGGCCTGAAGTCGTTCACGCCGGAACAACAGGCTTTCCTCAGAGAACGCAGAATGACCTTCGAGGCCATTGCGGAGATATGGGCGGACCGCATCGCCGCCTTTCATGAACTCGGGCACATTGTCCTGAACGACTATGGCATTGATCCCCGCTGTTTGTGGCTGCATGAGTTTCTCGCGACCTACTTTGGGGAGGAGTTCACAGCCAACGAACAGGGAGACTGGACGATTACAAGGGAGTTTCCTAAAAAGCCACCTTCCAGCAGCCCACCCAAGCGGCCGAAGCACACGACACTGGCCGACTTCGAGAAGCTCTACTCCCGGGTGGATGACTACGGCTGGTATCAGGCGCAGTTCCTCACACAGGCGCAGGAGGTTCAGTCCAAGCTGGGGTTGAAATTTCTGAAGGAAGTCAAACGGCTGTTCCCGGCGAATTCCGAAAACTCCGCCGCCGAAGGCACGCCGCTCACTCCCGAGGAATCATTGACACGACTGGAGGACATCTCGCCGGGTTTCAAAAAGTGGGCGGAAGTGTTCCGAGAAAACAAGCCGATCGAAAAATAGTGAGGGCGACGTATGCGCGTGGAATCGCCTAACAAGGTCACTGGAGCGAATCCCGCTCTGCGGGATCGCTCAGTTCTGGCGTTGGGGATCCTGAGCACATGAGCGCACCTCGCTGCAGACTGGCCGTCGGACTGCTTGTTTTCTGCCCTGTAGCGGCATGGGCACACGCCCTCAGCCCTACGTATTACCCGCTGGCTCATTTCTCGCTTTTTCTCGGGGTAGAGTGGCTGCCGTTCTTTCTCGTTATCCCGATCTCGATTGGCGTAGAGGGTCTGGTGCTGTGGGCTTGGGCACGACACCTTGGACTGTTGGGAAACATCAGGCGAGCAGTGTGTCTGTACCTCGCGGCCAAGATCGGTGAAACAGCGGCGCTATACCTGTTCGATCTTTGGGGGCCGCTTCCGATGTTTAGAAATGCGGGCTGGAGTTCATCCACTGCCGAGAACCTCATCCCGCTTTCCATTTACCTGGCATGTGGCTTGGCAGTAGCTATACCGGTTGCAGCTCTTCTTTACCGCCGACAGCAGATCCGGAGTAGCGTCATCGTCATCGGGTCGTGCAGCGCATCACTGGCCGGCTTCTTTTCAGCGGCTGCATGCAGCTGGATTCTTATGATGCTTCGTCACGCCATCGGCCTGGTTCCGGACACGGTCCCGGCGGTCATAGGCGAGTACCTTCTGGCATCGCTCGGCCCATTGCTCATCGTCGCTGTCCTTTTGGCGTGGCTGGCGCGCCGGCACTGGAAGAACACACCAATTCACTAGAGCGGAATGACAAAGCAAGAGAAGTTCAACAAGATCACCGGACCGAACGCGGACGGGCCACGTCAGTTTCCCATTCCGACGCCACTGGCCGCCCCGACAAGGTTGGTGGACAAGTGCCCGCGTTGCTAAGGCTGCGGGTCAACTGTCGTTGGACCCGACAACCGCCGCCCAACGCCGGGTTAATTCTACCAACCGCTCGTCTGGTCGGCGAACAAGAGAATGAAAACATATTGCGCTGGCCGCGAAGAAAAGGGATATTGCGCTAACGATCGTTCGAGCCGACAACCGCTTCTGCAGTTGCGGCTCAATTTTGAACGTTATGCGGCAAACCGAATGGCCGAAGTGGCGTCGCTTTGAAAGCGACTGACACTCGCGACAGAGTGAAAATTGCAGATGGCTTCTATTTCTGACAAACAAAAAGCCCAGATAATTTCCCTTCTTCAAGAGGGGTTACTTGGCCGCGAAGAGATTGCCACGAAAGTTGGCGTTTCCCCTGGAACGGTCAGTGCGATCAAGGCTCACATTACGCGTTGGAGTTCTGAAATGACAAAGCGATTTGGCCAGTGGAGTGTTGTTACGGGTGGCTTTTGCGCCCTCGTGGTGCTTTCGTTGGTGACGATGCTGGCCTTTCGCCTCGCCGAGTATCTTCGGTACCAGGGTCGGCTGGATTGGCGCGAACATCTGCGGAGACTGGATTTTGCTTTTGTGTGCGGTGGTTACGGGCGTCTCGGCGATTGGTTCGTGCCCTCCGGGTGTCTGAGGGGAGCGACCGCCGACCTGGGTTCATCGGGCTCGGTTTGGGTGTGCTCTCCCTGGCTGGATTAGCCATTTGGGAACTGTCGGGTGGGTTCTTCGCTCTGTTCTGGGACATCTGAAGGAACGGGGAGGTGGCCCGCCGAACAAAAGTCACTGGAGCGGGTCCCGCTTCTCGGGATCGCTCAGTTCACCTCTGACGTGATCCGCCAACTGATTTTTCAGGATTCTTTTGCCAGGTTTTTCCACGGGTTTTGCCCAATTCCACGCGGTCGAAGGACACGGAACTGCGTGTCTGTCCCCATATCGCATTCCTCCAGTCTGGTGAGATCTCCGGATCGGTCCCTCGCGAGCAGGCGGAATCGATACTGTTTACAGCCCAAAGGCTCGTTGCATTTGCTCGCGAACCTGGGTCAAACGCTTGACGTCCCCTCCCCCGACCTCAGCGGTGGCCCACCCGCAATAGCCGATGTCGTCGAGCGCTTTGCGGACCTGAGCCCACGGCAGATCATCGTCGGCTGAGGTGATATCGACGAACTTGTTCTTGGCCCGGCTAAAACCTTTGATGTCGAGCTTCACGCATCGGCGCCCAAACGCGCGAATCCAGTCCGCAGGCTGAGCGTATTTCCAGTGATTGCCAACGTCGAAATACATCCCAACCCAGGGGCTGTTCAGACTATCCACGAACTTGATGAATTGGTCCGGGCTTTGATCCGGCGGTGCGTCATGATGATAGAACATCTGATTCCACACGTTCTCAACCAGAATGGGCTGCCCGAGAGAAGCCGCCAAAGGTAGAAGCTTCCGTATCTCCTGCCGACACCGCTCCTCGATGACGTCGGGCGGACCGTCTTCGCCCTTGCCTACAACAATCAAGACGCCACTGCCGCCTGCGGCGTGTGCGACGCGCAAACAGTGCTCGATATTGGCGCGGCCCTGAGCCCGATCCTCGGCATTCGGGCTGGTCAACCGTTTTTCCCAGTGCGCGTGGTTGATGGCGTTGTGCACGAACACGCCAGACTGCCGGACTGCGTCGCGCACCTGCTCGGGCGTGTAGTCGCCAGCCTGGTCGAAATCAACACCGTCAAACCCTGCTTCTGCGGCCATCCGCAAGCGCTCGACCAAGGAGAGTTTCTTGCCCCCTGATTCCGCCGCAATCATGCCCAGCTTGCACGCCAGCAGGAGGCGTTTCCCCGGCGGTGGCCTAACTGTCGGCGCCCGGTCGCTCTCTGCGGCACGGGCAACGGGGACAGACTCTGCGGCGGCAACAGCGACCGACGCAGCACCGACGGCGATAAAACCGCGACGGTTCAGGTGCGACAGTTGTTCATTCATGGATAACCTCCGGGTCTTGCAATTGGCGGACGAGCATAATGGCATTGTTGTTTCTCACCAAGAACCGCGCCAATCATCCAATCGGTTGGCAAGGGATGCAACCTTGAAATCTGCGGCGGCCAAACAAGTGCATCTTGGATTGGCCGCAGGCGATTTCCTTAGAAACGGTGCCAGCGCATCCTCGGACTGGAAATCGCACCCGAATGAAGCTTTGGGTGTGTTGGGCTGATCAGACGGTCAGATTGGGCTGATCAGACGGTCAGATTCCGGAGTTATTCGCTTTCCTTGGACCGTCGCGCCGGGAGCGCGGCCGTCCCCGGCCGCATCAACCCGATGACCGATCGTGCACCTGCTTCAATCACGCAAACCCGACGACCGATCTTTGACCGGCTGGGTGCAGCGAAGAATCGCCGCGCTCCTATCGAGGCGTTGGAAACAGCAACGGCGTCGGGAGCGCGGCCGTCCTCGGCCGCATCAACCCGATGGCCGATCGTGCACCTGCTTCGATCACGCAAATCCGACGCCCGATCTTTGACTGGCTGGGGGCGGCGAAAAATCGCCGCGCTCCTATCGACGCGTTGGAAACAGCAACGGCGTCGGGAGCGCGGCCTTCCCCGGCCGCATCAATCCGATGACCGATCGTACGACCGGTTTCAATCACGCAAGTCAGGCGCCCGAACATAGACCGGTTGGGTGCGGCCAAGAATGGCCGCGCTCCTATCGAGGCGTTGGAAAACGCAACGGCCCCGGGAGCGCGGCCGTCCTCGGCTGCATCAACCCGATGACCGATCGTGCACCTGCTTCAATCACCCAAACCCGACGCCCGATCTTTGACCGGCTGGGTGCGGCGAAGAATCGCCGCGCTCCCGCAGGGCGTCGGGCAAAGCAATCGCGCCGGCCATTAACCTTTTCAGGCGATTGTCGGGTCGTCTGTTTTTCTGGACAGACTCGCATGCGCATGCAACGGTTTTGCAGCTTGGAACTGCCATGCGGTTTTATCAAACGGTATCAACGTGGCTGACAACGGCTTTTGTCGCCTTCTGCGCAAATGTGTCACTCGCGCGCGGAGCAAACATGACACCCGTGGCAGTCACTGGTTTCAACCGGGACGTTGTCATCGAGAACACAGCATTAGGGCCGCCGTACAACGCTTACGCAATGGAACTGAACCCTGGGGAAAACCTCGCGTTTTATCAGGCAGGGCTCCCGGGCAAATCGTACGGTCTCCCTGCCTCCGGAAGTTTCAACAGTGCTGTGCTCGACGGCACGGTGTTTCAGTTTCAGCCTTACACCGGGCCGAACGCTCTCGTTTTGAGCAGCGACACAGGCATCGATGCCGGTGACCTCACTCTGGTGACCCCGGCCATCTACAAGCGCATTGCAATCATCGCCAACTCCGCGAGCGGCGGCGGTACGCCAAACCTGACTCTGCATTTCAGCGACGGCACCACGTTCACAACGACATACAACGCGCCAGACTGGTTCAACAACAGCGGCTACGCTTTGGCGGGAGTCGAACGCATTGACCTGACGACCGGTGCAACAAGCGGCGCCGCATCAAATCCGCGGTTCTACCAGACGACCCTCGATCTCGCTGCGCTGCTCGGTCCATCGAACAAACCGCTGGTCAGGATCACATTCAACCGCGCAGCGCAAGCGCGTTCGACAGCGGTTTACGCGGTCAGTGGCGAGTTATTGGCCGGCATCCCCGCGGCCATCACGAGCGGGCCATCTGATTTGATCGTCGAGGAGTTGGCGTCTGCGAAGTTCGAGGCCGTGGTGGTTGGCAATCCGTTTCCCGCGCTCCAGTGGTTCAGAAACGGGCTGCTGATCGTTGGTGCCACAAACACAAGCTACGTTCTGAATTCTGTCGCTCTTGCCGACCATGGCGCATCGTTCTGGCTTACGGCGTCCAATTTCGTCAGCGGAACAAGCCACGTGATCACAAGCGCCGTGGCGAGGTTGACGGTGATAGCTGACACCAATCCGCCGGTGTTGCTCGAGGCGCGGGCACTGGGCATGGGACCAGTGCAGGCGACGTTTTCGGAACCGTTGTCGCCAAATACTGCCACCAACACGGCCAACTACTATATCAGCGGTCCGGCCGGTCCGGTTCAAATCACAAGCGCGGAGCTGGCCGCAGACCAGAGCAATGTGGTCCTGCATGTTGCGCCGTTGACCGGGGGGACAACATACACGTTGAGCGTGTCGAACCTGACGGATCGGGCCGCCGCTGCGAACCGAATCGCGCCGGGCAGCCAAGCGCAGTTCACTGTTTCCAGTTACACGCCAGTCGCGCTTGGCAACCCGCAGCCACCGGGCAAATTCACCGTTTTGCCGGGCGGATTGGACGTTTCGGCGGGCGGATCGGATTTGGGTGGCACAGCCGATCAAGGGGAGTTTTTCTGGGTTCAGCGCACAGGCGATTTTGATGTGCGTGTGCGCGTAGCCGGCCTGACATTGGCGGACGCATGGTCTGAGGCGGGTCTGATGGTCCGCGAAAACCTCACGGCTGGCGCCAGAGCGGTTTCGGTCATTGCAACACCGAGCATCAGTGGTTGCTACTTCCAGGTTCGCACCAATGCCAACGGACCGACAGGTTTATCGGGCTATTTCCCGGTGAACTACCCGCAAACATGGCTGCGGCTGAGACGCGTCGGGAGCACGTTTACAGGTTTTGCCGGGCTGAATGGGCGGCATTGGATGCCGCTGGGCACAGCAACACTGAGTTTACCAACGACCGTTCATTTGGGCCTCGCTGTGGCCAGCCACAACACCAACCAATTGACCACAGCCGCGTTTCGGGATTTTTCAGATGTGACGGGCGCAGAGGAGCTCAGGGCGTTGCCTTTCGAGCCGCTGGGTCAGTGCAGCAGGCTGACCAGCCTCGTCATTTCCGAGATCATGTACCATCCCACCAACGCCGCGCTCGAGTTCATCGAGTTGTTCAACAGCCGCGGTGAACCGGTTGATCTGAGCAACTGGCGGCTCGACGGCAGCGTCGCATACACTTTTCCGCAAGGAACCGTCCTGCCGGCTGGCGGCTTTCTTGTGGTGGCCCACGCGCCCACGGAGCTGGCAAGTGCCTACGATCTTGCCGGGGTACTGGGGCCGTTCACAAACAACCTACCGAACGATGCCGGCACAGTGCGGCTGAGGCATCCGTCGGGCGCAGTGTTTCTGGAAGTTAATTACACCGACCAGCCTCCGTGGCCGGTCGCAGCCGACGGAGCCGGGCATTCATTGGTCCTTGCGCGGTCGTCCCTCGGTGAAAACAATCCGCGCGCATGGGCGGCCAGCGACGCAGCGGGGGGGTCACCCGGACGCATTGATTCCTACACTGCTGATCCGTTGCGTTCAGTTTGCATCAATGAGTTTTTGGCGCGTACCCAGTGGCCAGACCTCGACTACATCGAGCTTTACAATCATGGCCCCGACACGGTGGAGATTTCAGGCTGCATACTGACTGATAATCCATCAACAAACCGGTTTGTGATCCCGTCGCCGACCATTTTGCCACCGGGTGGTTTTGTGGCCTTCACCGAAACCACACTCGGCTTTGCTCTCAACGCCGCAGGAGAAACACTCTACCTGCGCTCGCCCGACGGCACGCGAGTGCTTGACGCTGTCAGATTCGGTGGACAGGAGGTCGGTGTGGCCACGGGCCGCTGGCCAGACGGCGCCGAGGGCTTTTCTCCACTCAGCGCTCGCACGCCCGGCACCAACAACGCTCCCGCCAAAATCAGCCAGGTGATCATTAACGAGCTGATGTACCACCCGATCACCGAGAACGACGATGATCAGTACATCGAGCTGTTCAACCGCGGTTCGAGCGCGGTGGACTTGAGCGGGTGGCGCCTTGCAGATGCGGTCGAGTTCACCATCCCCACAAACACAGTGCTCCCGGCTGGCGGGTACCTTGTCATCGCCAAAAACGCTGAGCATTTAATGGCAAACTACACCAACCTGACGCCCGCCAACACGGTCGGCGATTTCAACGGCAAACTGGCCGGCGGCGGCGAGCGTTTGGCCCTCATCAAGCCAGACCGCATCATCACGACAAACTCTTCCGGCATTCTGATTACCAATTCAATCCACATAGTCGTTGACGAGGTCACCTACAGCACAGGCGGGCAATGGCCGCAATGGGCCGACGGCGGCGGCAGCAGCATCGAACGCGTGGACGCGCGCGCTTCCGGCCGATTCCCGTCAAACTGGGCTGACAGCGATGAGACTCGAAAAGCGCCATGGACCGTGATCTCGGCCACAGGCACCATCGACAATGGCAGCAGCACGGCTGATCAGCTCCAAGTATTGCTCATGGGCGCGGGCGAGTGTCTGCTGGACGATGTTCAGGTGTTAACACCCACCGGAAACAACCTGATTGCCAACGGCACGTTCGAGTCCGGCGCAACCGGCTGGACCGCCGAAGGCACCGAGTCCCAGTCCGGCCTCGAAACCGCAGAAGGTTACAACAGCGCGCGCTCATATCATGTGCGCGCAGTAGGCCGCGGTGACAACCAGATAAACCGCATCCGCACACCGCTCACGTCAACCCTTGCTTCAGGCACGCGAAATGTGACCATTCGCGCTGCGGTGCGCTGGCTAAAAGGACATCCGCAAATCCTTCTACGGTTGCGCGGAAACTGGCTCGAGTGCGCCGGTGACATGGCTTTGCCCGCAAATCCGGGAACACCGGGCGCACCCAACAGCCGCGCAGCATCGAACGCGGCTCCAGCCATCACCGAAGTCCGCCATGAACCCGTCCTGCCCAACGTCGGCGAACCCATAGCAGTCAGCGCGCGCGTCGATGATCCAGATGGCGTGGCGTCGGTCTCTCTGCGGTACCGGATCGACCCGGGTTCAACGGTTGTCCAGTTGCCGATGAAAGACGACGGTACCGGCGGCGATCTTGTTGGTGGCGACGGAATCTTTACGGCCACAATTCCCGGACAGTCCACAAAGACAATTGTGGCGTTCAGTGTTCAAGCCACTGACCGGTTCACGCCCCCGGCCAGCAACACGTTCCCGAGCGACGCGCCAACTCGCGAATGCCTGGTCCGCGTAGGGGAAGAACAGCCAGCCGGCAACCTCCCCGTGTATCGAATCTGGATGACGAGGGCCACCCTCAACACGTGGACAAGCCGCCACAAGCTCGATAATTCGCCTTTCGACGTCACATTTGTGTTGGGCAACTGGCGCGCCATCTACAATGCGAACGCCATGTACGCCGGAAGCCCTTACATCGCGCCAGGGTTCACAGGCCCCGACAGCGGCAGATGCGGCTACAGCCTCGAGATGCCTCCCGACAACCGGTTCCTTGGCGATGCGGACCTCGTGCTCGATTGGCCCGGAGGCCATGGCAACGAAACCACCGCAATCCAGGAGCAGATGGCATATTGGATCGCCGACAAGCTCAACCTCGCTTTCAGCCATCGCTATCACATTCGCTTGCACGTCAACGGCGTGACCGACACCGCACGACGCGCGGTCTTCGAGGCCGTCATTCAGCCAGCCGGCCGTTTTGTCCGAGCATGGGTACCGGACAAGCCGGCAGGCCAGTTCTTCAAGATTGATCGCGCATTCGAGTTCAGCGACAGCGGCGGTCTGATTGCAGACCCGATGCCGCGTCTGCAGAACTTCACCACCACCGGCGGCGCCAAAAAACGCGAGAAATACCGCTGGACATGGATGTACCGGTCCACCCCACGCGTCCACGACTACACCAATCTGTTCGCCCTTGTCGATGCGTTGAACGCTGCTTCTCCTGAGCCTTACACAACCGCCACTTTCGGTCTCGTCGATGTCGAGCAATGGATGCGAATCTTCGCTGTCGAGCACATCATCGTGAACTTCGATTCATGGGGCCACATTATCGGCAAGAACATGTACGCTTACCTGCCGAAGGACGGCAAATGGCAGCTTTACATGTTCGACCTTGACTGGCTGATGCTCGTTTCGACCCTCTATAGCTCCGAGTACGGCCCGAAGACCGCACCGTTGTTCAACTCAGATGACCCAACAGTCAGTCGAATGTATGCGCACCCGCCCTTCGCGCGCGCCTACTGGCGCACCGTCCTAGACGCGATCAATGGCCCGTTTGATCCGGCCGCTTGCGAACCGCTCATGGACGCCAAGTATCGGAACCTCCTTGAAAACGGCGTTGGATGGTGCGATGGCTCGGCCCTGACCAGCCCGACCCCGGTCAAGACATGGTTCCGCGATCGACGGGCCTTCTTGCAGTCGCAACTGGCCACGGTGACAGTGCCATTTTCAGTCAGCCCGAGTCTGACCGTGAGCAACGGGTTGGGTGTGCTAACAGGCACAGCGCCTGTCCAAGTGAACACGCTGGCAATCAACGGCCAACCATGGCAGGTCCGCTGGACCTCTGTTACCAACTGGCTGGCCGTCGTGCCCCTTCAAACTGGCACCAACATTTTCAGTGTCGTTGGCCTCGACACACAAGGCCAGCCACTGAGCGGAGCAAGCAATGTTGTCACTGCTACTTACGACCGAGTCGTGCCCTCCCCGGTCGGCGCGGTGGTCATCAATGAAATTCTTTACAACCCACCGCTGCCCAGAGCTGAGTTCGTGGAACTCTACAACACCTCAACCACCCATGGCTTTGATTTGTCCGGGTGGGAAATCGACGGTCTGGATTACACTTTCCCAGCCGGCGCTTACATCTCACCCCGCGGGTTTCTGGTGCTGGCGCGCGATCGAGTCGCATTTGACATGGCGTATGGCCCCGGAGTTCTCGTATTCGATCAGTACAACGGCAACCTTCGCGCCGAAGGCGAAACACTGAGCATTCAGCAACCAGGACCAGCTTCCGAACCGCCACTTGTTGTGGACCGCGTGCGCTATGAAGCCTTACCGCCATGGCCGCCAGCAGCCCCAGGCGTCGCACTCCAATTGCGTGATCCCGCCCAAGACAACAGCCGCGTGGCCAATTGGGCCGTGGCTAGCACGAACATCACAGGACCAAGCTCAGTAACGCTTTTGACCTACGAAAGCGTTTGGCGCTACATGCAAGTATCGAACCTTGACGGCATTAACTGGATGGCCAAGGAGTACGACGACGGAACATGGCCGACCGGCCCCGGTCTTCTTGCTTACGAAAACAATCAAACCATCACACCATTGATCCGCACGGTCCTTAATCCGCCAGCAACCGCAACCAACGATGTTGCCAGCGGACACGCTTATTATTTCCGCATCCCGGTCATTGTCACAAATGACCTGACCGGCTACACAATCACTGCAAGCGCTTATGTCGATGACGGCGCGGTGTTCTACGTCAACGGCAGCGAAGCACAACGCCTGCGCATCGCCGAAGACGTCCTTGTAACCAATCTCACCTTTACCACCAGCCAGCCGCCGGGCGGCGATGCCACCGCACCCGACGTGTTCACTTTGCCCGCATCGCTCTTCCCGCCGGGCACGAATCTCGTGGCCGTGGAAGTGCATCAAAACCAGCCCAACAGCTCAGACATCACGTTCGGCCTGCAATTGACCGCTGAATTGCAGGGAACCGCATCAGCAGCCGCTACACCCGGCGCACCAAACTCAGGAACCACGCTCTTGCCCGCATTTCCAACACTCTGGCTCAACGAGTTGCAGGCAGACAACAGTTCGGGCCCGACCGACAACGCCAACGAACACGATCCGTGGATCGAACTGTTCAACTCCGGCACCAACGCACTTAGCATGGCCGGCTTCTTCCTCAGTGACAATTACACCAACCTTTCCGTTTGGGCTTTTCCATCGAACGCAGTCGTGCCACCCGGCGGTTTCCTTGTGGTTTGGTGCGACGCTCAACCGCATCAGACAACGCCCGCTGCGCTTCACGCCGGTTTCCGACTGAACCCCGGTGCCGGACAGGTTGCTCTGTCCAGAAAGATGGGCGGCACGAACCAGCTCGTTGACTACCTCACCTATACCAATCTGCCAGCCGACTGGGCTTATGGGGACATGCCCGACGGCCAGCCGTTCTTCCGAGATAAGTGGCCACTCTCGACGCCGAACGCACCAAACACGCCACTCGCCACGCCATTGCAAGTCCTCATCAACGAGTGGATGGCTGACAACACCCGGACGTTGGCCGACCCGGCTGACGGGCAGTTCGAGGACTGGTTCGAGCTGTACAACGCCAATACCAACATCGCGAATTTGGGCGGCTGCTACCTCAGCGACAACCTGACCAACCGGTTTCAGTTCCGCATCCCAAACAACGGGCGATACGTCATTCCCCCGGGAGGTCATCTGCTGGTGTGGGCGGACAACGAAGACGGTCAGAACAGCGCCAATTGCCGTGATCTCCACGTCAGTTTCGCACTGAACAAAAGCGGCGAGGCAATAGTTCTTTCTGCACCCGACGGGACGCTGGTGGATGCAGTGGCATTCGGCCCGCAAACGTCAGACATCAGTCAGGGAAGGTTCCCAGACGGCGCCAAAGAGTTTGTCACCATGACGCTGCCCACGCCACGGGCGCCGAACAGGCTCTCGAACACCCCGCCCGTGCTTGCTCCTCTGCCGGATCGTGAACTGGTGTTGGGGCAGACACTCGCCTTCCAAATAGGCGCCACTGACTCAGACCTTCCACCGCAAACGCTGTCGTTCAGCCTTGGCCCGGGCGCACCAGCCGGCGCAACAGTGGATTCAGTCACCGGCCTCTTCACATGGACGCCCAACAGTGCGCCTGATGAACGGAAGATTACCGTCATTGTCACCGACAACGGCGTGCCACCACTCAGTGCGCAAGCGACATTCCGGGTCGTCGTGAATTCTGCCCCTCGGATTTCGCTTCGCATGTCAACCGAAGCGCTCGAATTGTCATGGCCTCAAGGCGTGCTCCAAGAAGCCGACGAGGTGACCGGCCCGTACCGCGACGTCCAATGCACGTCGCCGTGTATGATTGTCCCAACTGAAAGCCGCAAGTTCTATCGCATCAGACTATGAAAACCGCTTGTCCAATTGTTCATCGCATGATCGCCCCGCGGATTCTCCCACTCGGAGCCGCGTTGTTGTTTGCAGCAACCGCATCACACGCCGAAGTCCGAATCCGCGTCGAGCATCGCACGCCTTCAGAAGCCGACTCGGCGTGGCTCTTGCAGGCCGTTCCGCGCCCATCAACCAATGATGCAGCCACTCTTGCCAGTTTCAGCATCGTCGCCGGCGCTGTCGATGATAACAGTGGTGGACTTGACAAACTTCACGACGGCCGAATGCCAGCTTACGAAGACCAGCCGGATGCGAATCTCTTTTTCGCCGCTGGTACTGCCGGTGGCCGTATCGTGATTGATCTTGGCCGTGCCACCGACCTCACCCAGGTTAACACCTACTCGTGGCATCCGAACACTCGCGGTCCCCAGGTCTATACGTTGTGGGCCAGCGACGGCACACAAACCAACTTCAACGCCCGTGTTCCCGCAGGCACGGACCCCGAAACCTGCGGCTGGCACAAATTGGCGTCAGTGGACACCCGGCCCAAAACAGGCCCGGTCGGCGGACAATATGCCGTGTCAGTGTCAAACTCGGACGGCCCACTGGGCCGATTCCGATACGTGCTGTTGGACGTTTCATGCACGGAAGACAGCGATCCCTTCGGCAACACATTCTACAGCGAGGTGGACATAGTGAGTGCCGACCCCGACTTCGTGGCGACGCCGCCGCCTTCACCGCCCAAACCGCCACCGTTCCGATTGCGATCAGCAGACGGGTACTGCGAGATTGTCGTGGATACCTCGGACGCGCCAGACCTGAAAGAATGGGCCGAGCAAACTCTCGCTCCAGTATTGGCCGAGTGGTATCCCAAGGTCGTTGCCATGCTCCCCAGCGAAGGTTACACCGCACCTACGAACTTCACTGTGGTACTGCGACCCGGACGTGGCGTGGCTGCCACAGGCGGACGGCGCATCACAGCCAACTCCGACTGGATCAAGCGCGAGCTGCGCGGAGAAGCTGTGGGCGCGCTCCTTCATGAAATGGTGCATGTCGTTCAGCAGTACGGCCGTGCGCCCCGTGGCGGCAGCAGACCCCCGGGTTGGCTCACTGAGGGCATCACGGACTACATCAGATGGTTCAAATTCGAACCGGAAAGCCACGGCGCCGACCTTGTCTGGCTCCGCCGACAACGCAATCCGAACCTGCGCTACGACGCCTCCTACCGCATCACTGCGAACTTTCTCAATTGGGTGGCCGAAAAGTACGATCCTGAAATCGTGCGCCATCTTAACGCCGCCATCCGTGAGGGAAAATACAGCGAGAGCGTGTGGAAAGAGTTCACCGGCAAGACCGCTGATGAATTGGGCGCCGAATGGAAAGCCGAGATCGAGCAATCGCTCAAATCGGGCACGCAATAAACCCCTTCTCAAGTCTGGCTAAACCGCTTCATTTCAAACCAAGACCGGGCGCGCTGCCAGAGTAACCCCAAGCCACCTGAAACTCTTCCGCCTAAAGGCGGCAGTCAGACCGGCCGCGGGCATGACTTCGCCCGATGCACGCAACAACCTATCGCCGCCAGATTTCCGCGTTTACGCAGAAAACTGAAACCTTTCTGGTTTTGACTGCGGTACGCGGGCGTTTTGGATCTGCGCCGACGGGCCCCCTGCAGAGCCCGGAGACAACTACGTGTCTGTCCCCATATCCATATCCCCCTGCTGACGCGTTGGAGGAAACACCTGCGGTCGGGAGCGCGGCCGTCCCCGGCCGCATCAATCCGATGACCGATCGTGCACCTGCTTCAATCACCCAAACCCGACGACCTATCATTCACCGGCTGGGTGCGGGCAAGAATGCCCGCGCTCCTGCCGACGCGTTGGAAATCGCAACGACGGTCGGGAGCGCGGCCGTCCCCGGCCGCATCAACCCGTCGCCCCGATCTTACACCAGTTTCGATCATCCCAATCCGCCGCCCGATCTTTGACCGGCTGGG
>JAAYVR010000160.1 GCA_012517065.1 Verrucomicrobiota bacterium
AGACGCGAAGCGTTTGGAGTGCGGCAGCTTGCTGCCGCTTTGTTGTTACGCCCAAACAACGTGACTCTCCCCATATGGCCTCATTCGATCTCGCAGCTGATCCCGCTGGTTTCTCACGCGCTCCTGCGGATGCAGTGGGCGATGGGAGGCGCGAAGCGTTTGGAGTGCGGCAGCTTGCTGCCGCTTTGTTGTTACGCCCAAACAACGTGCCTGTCCCCATATGGCCTCATTCGATCTCGCAGCTGATCCCGATGGTTCTTCACGCGCTCCTGCGGATGCAGTGGGCGATGGGAGACGCGAAGCGCTTGGAGTGCGGCAGCTTGCTGCCGCTTTGTTTCCATGCCCAAACAACGTGCCTGTCCCCATATCGCACCAGTGCGCCCGGCAGCCACACCCCCGGCAACCCGTCGCGCCGATCCGCCTCAAACAACAGCCGCACTCGACGCAAATGCGCCTCAATCGGCCCGCGCAGATTCCCCAGCGGCCGCTGCAGCACGTGGTCGAAGAAAAACAACAGAGCCGAAAAGGCCTGGTTCTGCGTGCTCGCCGACACCTCCCGCTCCACAGCCAGGTGCTCCAGAAACCGGCGCACCTCGTCCGTTTGCGCCGTGGTCGGCTCCGTGTCTTCTCCACGCCAATCCAGGAACCGCGCCACCCATTCGATGTAGCTGGTCTCGGTGCGCCAGGCGTAATGCCGCAATCGCAGGACTCGCCGCAGCCGTTCCCGCCAGTCCTCGCCCGGCTTGAGTGGGGCGGCATCCGCCGGGTCAACCACCTGGCCGCCGTCCGCGTACCGTGTGCCGCGCACAGCAGAGTCGCACAACCCAATTGGGAGTCGCATCCCGGCCTACCTGCCATGGAGCCGCTGCCCCCCTGGGCGATTTACCCCCTTCGGTCCTGACTGTGATTGAGCGCTCACAATGCGTGCACCTGCCACGGCGCGATAATCTCTGTCGAACATGGCAATGTCACAAGAAAACGAGGTTGGCAGCGCCTCGAACAATTGGCATGGATATACATCGTTACGTGTCTCCGAGCGTTATGAGCGCGACCACGCCTTCAAGGATTCCACGTTGGAAGTTTTGGTTGCGCGTTGTTGCAGTCCTCGCCGCTCTTTACTGTGGCGGCTACTTTGTTTTCATGGACAGGCATCTGCCCACTTCGCCGTTCCCACCGGCCAACGACTATTTCGAGTCTTCATTTCGTTGGGCTGCCAAGCAGCGAGCTGGCAAGGGCACAGGACCGGAGACACAGTTTCCCGAGGTCACGATTTGGAACGTCATCTACAGGCCACTCGACAGCGTTTACTTTCGGGTATTTCCTAGACGTGACGCAGAGGTCGAGCGTTTGAGAGAGCTGGGTTATTACAAATGACGACACCTAACCAGAGCGCTGCAGCGAACCGCCGCCCCGCCGGGCAGGCGGACGGCTCAGGTGATTCGTTCGCGACTGTTGCAGCCGACCGGGCGTTTCCGGCGGCGGTCGCTGAGCTTGGGAGTTAGCTCTCATGCAAAGCGTCAGCCTCACATCTGAAGAACGACAAGTGGTTCTCGATTACGCGACTCGCTTGGACAAGCGCAGCCGGCACTGGCGCGTGTTGCGGTGGTTGTCTGTCGGTTGCTTTGTCTTCGGGCTGGTTCTTCTTCTCGCTGTTGACCGCTTGAGCACCAAAATGCGCAGCACGATGGAGCTTCCGCCAGCAGCCGTCGAGGGGTTCGAGAGTTCATTGCAGTTGGTGGTTGCACACGGAGACGCGCAGATTGCGGCACTGCGAGCAGAGATGTATTTGGTTATCCGAGTCTTGATCGCCGCCGGTATTGGCACAGCCTTGTTTGTATACGCTGTTTCCGAGTGGAGGCGCGACCGACGCGACCGGTTGGTTGTCAGACTGCTTCGTTCAGTTGCCTCTGACGAGACGGGTGAGAAGGATAAGAGCTAACCAGGCGCTGCAGGCCACAGCCGCCCGCGCTGGGCAGTTGACCGATTTATGAAACTTGAACATCATCATTGCAGGCTACGCCCGCTTTCGGCGGCTGTGCCTGAGCTTAATCGTTCGGCATTTAAGGCATGATCAAGGAACTCCAGACGGCATCTCGGGTGATTTGCCAACGACTCCGGCAGAGGCCGTATCAGAAAGGGGTGACCATCACCGCCTGGAACGCGGTGATCGAACAGTTGCTGGACGGACGACGCTGCGGGGCGTTTTCCTGGCACCGTGCCGTGGGGACCGAGGTGCGGCGCTACATTGGCGAACTGAGCGAGGAAACCAGGCGCGCGATATGGGAATCCACCAAGGACGCTGAGTTGATCCCCAACGCCAGCATGGACACGATTACCGATTGCCTTTACCCGTTCGTGTTCCAAGCGACACTGCGTCGCATATACCGAGCGGTGCGGAATCGCGAACGACTCGAAGGCGAACCATCCGGTCCAGCGAACGGGAGCCAGCCGATTCGCTCGGAGACGAATTCAACGTCATCGGCGGCTGGCTCCCGTCGCTGGCCTTTGCGTTAGGCCAATCGACGCCATGAAAACGAATCGGCACATTCTTGTTGCGGCGTTCCTGTTCACCGCCGCCGTTTTCGTTTGGGCCTCTTTTTACATTCCGGCGTCGCAGTTTCAGTGGACGGTGAAGATTGGAAGCGGGGAGTATGGATTGTGCCATATGAAGTCTTTCATCATGTTTGCGCTTGGTGACAGATACAGCGAGGCCATTCCCTCCTCTCTCGCTGCCGCGACGGTTGCAGTTGCGCTCGGCGTTCCTGCATTGCTTTTGATTTCGCTCGTCACTCGTCTCTGGAGCAGGATTCACAGACATGAGACACGAATGGCCTAACCGGGGCGCTGCAGCGAACCGCTGCCCCGCTGGGCAGTTGGACGGTTCACGTAATCTGGCAGCGATGGTTGCAGCCGACCGGGCGTTTCCGGCGGCGGTTGCTGAGCTCACCTCTGAGGTAATCCGTCAAGGGATTTTTCAGGATTGAATCGCTAATGGTTTTCACCTGGACTGGTGCAACGGTTCTTTCAAGCCAAAGCGCCGGCAAGCCGGCGCACTCCAAACGCTGCGCGCCAGGCGGTGCGCCCTGCCAACGCGAAGCGCATGGAGTGCGGTGGCTTGCCACCACTGTGGGTGGGCTGTCCATGAGACCTTTCCCGGGCAAGAGCGCCAGTGAGCCAGTGTGAGGATCGAAGCTGAATCACAGCCATCCCACAGGGACGAGGAGTTTTCGCATGAAGGAATCGTTAGCTTTTGCCTGGTCCCGTGCCACAAGGCACGGCGATGAACAAAAGAACGAAACAAAAGCCAACGGCGTCTGAGTTGTCCGTCCTGCGCCAGATTTGCACCTTATTCCCAATCACTTGGTGCCCAAGCTGGCTCGGGAAACCAAAGTGGAGGGGATTGTGATTTTTGACAAAGCTTAGGTGGACCTGCTGCACCTGTTCGAGCTGTTCAAACGCGGGGTGAACTGAGTGACGCGGGCCGAGGAGGGTATGCGGTTCCGAGTGGTGCGGCGTTATCAACGGGGCGCATCGGCAAAGGTATGATGTTGGGCTGCCGGACTACTGCGTGAAGTACCATCGCTAACATTTGCTGGTCGATGCGGCCGAGCTGTCTTGCCCAAGGTCAATTGCAGCGCAAGCCGCGTTAGACGAAAAGCCAGGCGCTGGGCAGCCGCCAATTCGTAGAAAGAATTCAGCCACTGATTCTGACACGGCGCGAGATGGAATATGTGATGACAACCGACAACACCTGCAGGCTGCGGGAAGCGGGGGTGCCTTATTACGGGCAAGATCTGAGGTCAAAAACCGGCCCCAAGGCCTGATACTGAGCCGGTTTCCTGCCTTTCCCTTTGTGGCGGCTTCTTCATCACGTGCGTGTAGATCATTTTCGTGTCCAGATGCCGAGCTCGTCCTGTTTCCAGAGCCGGTTCTCGACACCTTGCTCGAACGCATCCAGGGCAACGCGCACCTGGTCCAACTGCCACGTCGGCGTGGTGGCTTCACTGCTTTCGACCTCGCGCAAATACCCGGCACGCAGGTCGGCCAGGTTGCCATAGCCCGGCT
>JAAYVR010000161.1 GCA_012517065.1 Verrucomicrobiota bacterium
AGCCGGGCTATGGCAACCTGGCCGACCTGCGTGCCGGGTATTTGCGCGAGGTCGAAAGCAGTGAAGCCACCACGCCGACGTGGCAGTTGGACCAGGTGCGCGTTGCCCTGGATGCGTTCGAGCAAGGTGTCGAGAACCGGCACTGGAAACAGGACGAGCTCGGCATATGGACACGAAGATGATCTACACGCACGTGATGAAGAAGCCGCCACAAAGGGAAAGGCAGGAAACCGGCTCAGTATCAGGCCTTGGGAGCAGTTTTTGGGCCTCAAATCTTGCCCGTAAAGCGGCCCAACTTCCCGCAGCCTGCGGGTGTTGTCGGTTGTCATCACATATTCCATCTCGCGCCGTGTCAGAATCAGTGGCTGAATTCTTTCTACGAATTGGCGGCTGCCCAGCGCCCGGCTTTTCGTCCAACGCGGCTTGCGCTGCAATCGACCCCGGCCAATCCGCTCGGCCGCATCGACCAGCAAATGTTAGCGATTGTACTTAACGCAGTAGTCCAGCAGCAGCAGCCCAACGTCATGCCTTTGCAGATGGTCCGTTGGCATGGACACGCAGGTGTCCCGGTCCCGCGCAGGTTCTGCCTGGCGGTTCAGACACCGTGAAGGTGTCATTCGAGTGGTTCTTCATTGGCCGGCGGCGTTTCTGACGGGCCTTTGTTAGCCAACAATTGTTCCGCCAGCTTGCGGACGCCCCTGTCGGGGTCACGCTGGGCGAGGGACTCGATCAAGTCCCAGCTTTTCGTAAGTGCAGCCAGTTTGGCAGCGCTCTTGCGGAGAGGCGCATGTTTAATGCGCACTGCGGCCTTCACAGCATCTTGGGCTCGGTTGTGGTCAGGATTATTAGTCAACCAATCCATCAGGCCAAGAGCGCGCCATATATCCGCATCGGTCAGTGACTTTTTTGACATTTTGGCGACCAGCAGATTAACCTCGCGATCGACCTGCGGTTGCTCTGAGTTTTCAAGCCACCATGTTGTCAATGGACGCAGATTCACCTCCCACCCGTACCGCTTAAATGACTCCGACGTAGCGACCAACCTGTCGAACTCGAACATGCATGACGAAAGACCAAGCCGCCGAGCTTGCTCTGGACCAAAACTGACGATTATCCCTTCGCCGGGCTTTCGTTTTTCCGGGAACAAACCGTCAAGTTTGTACCGGCGAACTGCGACCTCGCCGTGATCAAGAACTGACCTTGCAGCGGCAATACACGCAGACTTTCCAACTTCCTCCGCAAGGGCGTCAATGGCATCGCGCATCTTCACTGTCAAGCCCGTGTTCCTGCTCAACTCTATCCATGTCGTGAAAATCGCTGCGAGCACAAAGAGCCCCTGTTCTGAGGGAGTCATCACAGATGCTGCAGCTCTGAGAGAGTTGATGGCCGCTTCTCTGTATGTTTGGCCGGTGAATCGGTCATCGTGACGGTAGGCTGGATGGCTCAGACGGTCCAGCATTTGCAGTACCAGGTTGCCAGCCCAGTATCTCGGATTGCCGACCGGTCCGGTGACCAAGAGCTTTTCAATCGGGGCGTACCTCAGTTCATCTTTGTCCATGTTATCGAGTTCCCCAGGCTTGACTGCACCCAACTCCGGTGCCGGAATCAACATCAGGTTGCACCGACAGGAACAGCCACGCCGCATCTCGAGTCAGTGTGACCGGGCTATTCGAGAATGCAACTGCTGATCATCACATGCCGCCAAGCCGCAATTGACTTCTGCAATTGTTGCTTCAACCCGGCAATTTCACCGGTTGACCGGCCCGGCAGACACAAACCACAATTCCAATCAGGTCCAAGGGCTGAATCGCTACTGGCCGCCCTGCCATTCGGAGCGGAATCGGACAAAGCCGGAGTTGGCGCCGAAACTGTAGAACTTGAACAGTCCTGTTCGGGTGCCATCGCCGTTCGACTGCCACGTTCCGGCGTCAAATGTGGGCCGAGACCACAAGACGTCGTCTGCAAACTCGGCAAGAACCAATGCCGCAGGGTCCTCGCGCACGGTCACGCGCACCTGCCATTCACCCCATTCGCTGAAAGACTGTTGGGGTGGTGTTGGACGGTCCGGTTTGGCCGGGTTGGTACGCCACAGATACTCTATCCAGTTTGGCAGACCGTCGCTGTCGGCGTCGGCGTCAGGGGTGCGCGCCGTTGGCGGATAATTTGCAAGCTGCTCATCTGCCCATGCAGAGAAGCCCGAGAGAGCGCCATCGGCGTCTTCGATTGTTATCAGAAGCGTGTTCATCTGGCCCGGACCGAAGCCGCCGTGAAGGCCGAGCACAACCAGTTCGGCGCCTTCGACCTGGCCGTCTGTGAGCGCGTTAAAGGTGACGTTGATCTCGGTCTGGCCGTCTTCGAACTGCGGGGAGCGCGGTGTGAACGTCCAATCTTGATCTTCGGTGGCATTGCCGCCCATCGGGAACAAGAAGACTTGAAGCGGGCCGTCGCTGCCGTCTTGGCGGCGAAGCTTGAGAGTGCGGCTTTCGCCCTCGCGGAGCCGGATGGCGTTTTCGGCAAAGACGGCATGGCCGGGGCGTGTGTCGTCATCGGCAATTTGAAGCGTCGCACGAAGCCGGAATGGGTCGGTGTCGTCGATTGCAGCGCCGCGCAGATTGAACAGCCGGAACACTGCGTTCTCGGGCGTCGTGCCTTCCTTGAGGTTGTCGTTTATGATGAGCACGGTGAAACTCGCCCTTGTCTGGCCCGGTGCCAGAGTTAGCGTTCCCGAGAGGGGGCTAATGAAATCTTCTCCGGGAGTGGCCGTGCTGTTGTCTGGAACAAACTCGTAGTCAGCCTGAACAGAATGAGCAACAGGGCTGGCGAGCACCGCAGCTATTTCAATCTCCGTGGGGCCGTCTTCAGTGGTGTAAATCCATGATTGTTCCCACGCCAGCTCAGGCCCCTCGCTGATGGCGATCTGCACTGTGGATGGTTCACCCAGCTCGGGGCCGCCTTCGACCCCGCGAAGGTAAACGTAGAACACTTCATCGGGTCGTTCGCGCTCCGCATCCGCCAGCAGAGGAACTGAAATGGTCTTTTCAGTTTCGCCCGGCGCAAAAATCAACAAGCCTGATCCTCCCGTGTAATCGTAGTTTGGCAACGCCGTGCCGGCCCAGCCCCAACTCGACCACGTGACAAACCCCGGCAGTTCAAGGCCGCCGCCTTCGCGGATGACACGCACCGCTACAGTTTCTCCTTCAGTGCCGGTCAGAGAATCGTTGGCAAAACGAACGATGCCCCTGTTGGCAGGGACCGGCTGCACGCGCAAAGCGACACTCACGGAGGCCGGTGACTCACCACCACTTGTCAGGCGCGCCTTTACGCGCCATTGCCGCAGCTCGCCCGTGTTAGGCGTTGCATCGGTCCAGGAAATGGCTGCGGCATCAACTTCGGCTGCCGTGGTCCACGAGTTGTTGATCCAGCGCTCGACCCGGTAACCCACCACTGAGCGCGCCGTCCACGGGTTCCATCGCAGCGTAGCCGAACCATCTGGATTCGGACATGCAGTCAGCCCTGTAACCGGCGGCAGAGCAGCCGGCAATGACACCGGGCCAACCACCGTGGCGGGACCTTGTTGGCCGTCCACGTTGACCGCCGTAACACGGAACCACCGGCGCGTTTCTTCGAACGGACGGGGAATTGGCCACGGCGTAACGCTGGTCAATTCGCCATCGAGCACATCTGCGAAAGGACCGGTGGATGATTCTGACGCCTCGATTCGCCAAAGGGTGAAACCCGGCGTGGAATCTTCGATCAGAAGTGCAAGCCCGGCTCCGGCCTCGAGAGCCTGGGGTGTGACTGTCACCTGTTTCGGTGCACTGGGAGAAGCTCCCGGAAACGCAGCCGCCACAGCCGTGCTCCGAGCGCTTTCGCGCCCGGAACCATCGATCCCTGCAACTTCATAAACTGCACCGGGTATCGGCGCGAGGTCCACAAAGTTCGGCTGACGCACCGGCTTTGGGCCACTTATCAGTGTTGGCGTTCCGCCGGGCGCGGTCCGGTACACTCGAAAACCGCCGTGCGCCCATTCCAACGCTTCAGCGTCCCAGCGCAGATTCACTCGCTGCGCGCCAGCAACTGCGCGCACCGATTGTGGAGCCGGCAGATTGGCTGTGACCTGAAACGTTGCGCTCGTGCGAAGTATGGCGCCGCCTAACAGTGCAAGTTCAACGTCCCACACATGTGTTCCTGACGCCAAGGCCATGCCGGGCGGCACCGTAAGGACAAATTGATTCTCTTCTCTGGCCGCTATCGGCAACAAATACCCGTCCACCCGGCAAACAACGCTGCCGGGAAGCACCGTGTTTCCTCCAACTTCGGTGACTTTCAACCTGAAATCGGGACGAATCGGAACATCGGTTGCGCCCTGCGCAGGCGCCAACTCAATCATCGGCGAGTTTCCAGTGACCGGCGCGGCACCGACGGCGGCCAGTGCGCCGCCTGGTGTGTTCAATTGCCCGACTGTCATGCCGCCGAGCGGAACTGTGCGCGATTCCGACGGACTGCGAACAGTCACTGTTGCGCCACGGTTGTAAACTCGCGCGGTGCCATCCGAATAAAAGTCCACTGCGCCACTGGCCCACGGAGCGTCTGAGGCTGTTTGGGTTCCGCCTGCCAAAGCGGGGCCATGGCCCGAACCGGTCAGGCTCTTTGGCTGGTAGGCTGACTCGCCGAACTCGGCAAGCCATTTCTCGACTGCGCCGCCAGGGGTGGTCACCGTCCATCCCACCGGATCAGGCATTCCGAGGAACTTGTCCACTGCGTTTCCGACCGCCTTGTAAACGAGAAACCGCCCGTAACGCCGCGGGTCATTTTGGATTTCCTGGGCAACATTCTGCAACGTGGCGGTGAGGACAGGTGTGCGGTGATCGAAGCTGCCTTGGCCGACGATGGCCCGCACGCCGCCAACTGTGTCTGACTGGAGCGTCAACTGTTGGCCGTTACAGAACTTGAGGGTCAAATAAGTGCCAGAGCCAATTAGTTCATTCCCCACTTGAACCACATCGCCAGGCTTCAAAATGTCGCCGTCGATGATTCGGCGCGGTTCAATGATTGCTCCGGCTCGCCCGACCAGCGAGGCTCCATTGACTCCGACCACAAGCGCATAAGGAATGCGCAGTTCGGTCTCGCGCTCGACGGTCGCGCGATCTTTGACACCCTTGATCCGCACACTCCCATACACATATCCCCCCTCGTCAACCGGCGAGCTGGTGTCGGCCCACACTGTCGCAACCGCGCGCCCGATGTCGTCCGTTGTCAACCAGCCTGAGCCCGACTGTAATCCCAGGATTGGCTCGACCTTGACCGACGCATCGGGTAAAGGATCGAATTTGTAATCCACCCATGCCTGTCCACCAACGTTTGTTTGGATGACAGGTGTGTTGGAATAGGCGTAGATTGGCAACGAACCACCCGAGGCGCCACTGGCGCTAACACTGATGGGCCGCACCAAGTCCAGAGTTGCAAGGAAATTAGCCGAAGGTTCCCAGTTTGGATCGGTTGTGTGCAGCACAGCGCGCCCTGCGATAATCCTGAACTCGTTCATGGTCTCCTTGTTTGTGGTCATATTGATCACCGTGGTCGCCACGCCGCCATCTATTGTCCATTCGGAATGTATGTCTCCATGGATTTCGAGCTCGAGCCAGACTGGCTCAACGCCCTGCGGCAGTTCGCCGTGAAAATCGGTGTACACCGACACAGTGGCTTCCTTGGGCGCAGTGTAAAGTATGGTCTGACCTCCGCTGCCGGTGTTGCCCTCCTGAATAAACTTCACATCCTGCCCCTCGACCTGGGCGTACACAGTCCACCACGCGGTTTCCCACTCGGGCAGCAGCAATGTGTGCGTGTCAGCCCATGCAAATGACCGAAGAAACAACGCCGCCACAACAACTGCAACCGATCTCATGGCTGAACAAGTCCGTTTGCGGGCGCCGCATTCCTCCGCCCTCTCACAAGCCGAACGGACTTCACTGACTTTTGATGTTTTCACTTGGTTCGATTGACCCTTTCTAACCCTGAAGTGAACGAAACACACTGAACAGCCACTGTTCCGTCCAACTCGTTTCACTACCAATCTTTCAGTTTGTCTGTCGCTCACGGCTTCTCCGGAATTGCCAAAGGATTCGCCTCCTTTGCCTACAATTCTCAGGCTTGGCCCATAAGGTTGACCAAAATCTTGGAATTGCAAAAAGATTTAGACTCGATTTTGAGCCGGGTTTTGGCAGATTGTGACTCGTTCATGTTGTACAAGAAGCAAAAGAATGTACAAGAAGCAAAAGAAAAGTGCCGGAATCCTCTTGTATCGCAAATCCGGCCAGGGATTGCAGGTGTTCCTCGTTCATCCAGGCGGCCCTTATTGGGAGAACAAAGACGACGGTGCATGGTCAATCCCCAAAGGTGAGTTTCATGAAGGCGAAGAGCCTCTCGACGCTGCCCGGCGCGAGTTTCATGAAGAAACTGGCTCCGAGGTTTCAGGCCAGTTCATCGAATTGACACCGCTGACCCAGCCGAGCGGCAAGGTTGTTTATGCATGGGCTGTTGAAGGCGACATCGACCCGGCATCAATAACGAGCAACTCATTTTCCATGCAGTGGCCGCCAAAATCCGGCAAATGGATCAAATGCCCCGAAGTTGACAAAGGCGGTTGGTTCACAATCGAGCAAGCACGGAAAAAACTGCTGCGGGGCCAACGCGGGTTCCTTGACGAACTCCAGCGCAGAGTCATTCCCTGATCAACCAGACTTCCGAAACCTGGCAGTTGCGACCGTTCCCGCCCAAACCGGTCTCGCCAAACCAGCTCAGCACCAGTTCACCGTCACGTACGGCTTCCGACGGAATAGGAAACTCCATCGGCCTGACCGGAACGGGTCTGGCGATGTACGAATGAATCTCGATCGCGCCGTTTGCAATCAGGCGAATCTTCCGTTTGAAATTGTCGCCGGCGTACACGACGCGGACGCGATAGCGCGCTGCAGGGTCAAGTCCGGTGTAACGCATTCTCAAGGGGGTGTCGTAGAGGCTTTCCGCATGGTCGATCCACGAAACCCGGCGGGGCGCACCTGCGCCTTCTTCCGGGGAGTCGAGCACCAAATCCTCTTCAAAATCGACGCGCACCGATTCCATGCGGCTCGGGTCTTCATCGAAGCCCGGGACCTGAGCAAGGTGTGGCTGCCGGCCCACGTTTCCGAGGTCATCGTAGAAACCGCCCGGACCTGGATTATCCCAGTTGATGATTTCCTCGATCGCCTTGAGCCGTTCAGTTTCAGTGGCGAGTTTGCGAATGGCAGCAAATCGATGTTTGAGCCATGGGGTGTTGTTGAGCGGGAACTGGATGGTGTCGAGACTTGCGCCACGGTCAACTGCGATTGCCTTGTATTTCTCAACGCTCAACTGCATCGAGATGCTCTGGAACAAGGCCTCGGCAAGCTGATGAATGCGCAATAGCCACTCCGGCTTCACAGGTTCGTCGATGGCACGGTTCAAGACACTTTCAGCCGCAGCAAGCGCAGAATCCGATCCAACCTGAGGCGCTTTCCGCAGTTCTGCCATCGCCCGGGTTTCCAAATCAGTTTCCAAAATCAACCGGTGCTGCGTGTATGCGTCGTAGTAAGCGCGGAACAGCGCCTGTTGAAACCGCCAGTTCTTCAGATCGGCGGGTGCGGCCGATTTTTCGAGCCTTTGAAAATGGGCGAGCGTTCTTTCCACGCCCGGGTTTTTGATCAACGGCCCGTCCCAGTTCTTCTCGAGGGCGAGCAGGCCTTGTGCAAAATCCTCCGTGTATCGCTCACCGATGAAGTAGCGGCTGTACTGGCGCAGGATATCGGTCACGTTGACGTCCGGGTCCCAGCCGAGCGCACTCCAGAGCATCTTGTTGACGTCGTCGTTGCAGCCTTCGGAATACGTGATGAAGCCGATTGTGTACGGCTGGGTTTTCCGGAAAATCGTTGCATGGGCAATCGGCCGCGGGTTTATACATTCCCGGCCCAGCGTGACTGCGAATGCGGTGTCCCAGTCATGCACCGTGTATTGGCACTGCCTGGAATGGGTGATGTCAGGGTAATGGCGGATCGGGTACTGTTCGGGCACAGCCGCGCGCAAGCGGGGGAGACTGAGCCGTACCTGTGGCCCGAAGACAATCCCATTGAGCCAGGCGGGTG
Organism: Verrucomicrobiota bacterium; assembly: GCA_012517065.1. Classification (GTDB taxonomy): domain Bacteria; phylum Verrucomicrobiota; class Verrucomicrobiia; order Limisphaerales; family J093; genus JAAYVR01. Next base: position 8,157 of record JAAYVR010000161.1, read on the forward strand.
ACTCATGCCGCAAGATTGCCAGGAACTCGTCCATCCATTCCTGATTGAATCCCTGTGGGGAAACCCAGAGTTGAGCTTTGGGGTGAAATCGGTGCAGGTTTTCGGATTGTCTGGCCAGCAATGCCATCAAAATTTTGGGCGGCGTATGTCCGGGATCGCCACCGGGCACAAACACCGCGTCAACGCGCGGCAGCATTGAAAATACTGAGCCCCATTCGCGCAATGAGCGCTCGACGGTCGCCGGATCGGAATAGTCCCTGTCCATGGCCGGGTACCAAATCCACACGTCCAGCCCGTATTCGTCAGCGAGCCTTGACATGCCGACCATCATTTCCATGGGCGGGCGCGAGAAATGCGGACTGTCGGCATCGTCGTCCGATCGCGGAGGAATCAGTTCGATGGCGTTGCAGCCGAAAACGATCAGATCGCGGTAGTACTGCTCCCAGACAGGCAGGTCCCATGCATCGTACGAATTGGTTTTTGGCCGGTAGCCAAGCTGGTGGCCGCGCAATGGATATTTCGGCGCCGTGGCCACATCAAGGGCGTCGTCGATTCGCACATGACCGCGTTCCAGGTGCAGTTCGCGCAGTAATCTCCCAACGCCAAACAGAACGCCGCGTTCGTCTTCACCGACAACACACACAGCCGGCGTGCCATCGCCTCGCCTGATAAAAAGCCTGTAACCCTCCGGTCCAACCGCTTTGTTTGTGTTCAACACCACGTTCAAGTGCAGGTCCCCCGACTCCGCCAACCCTGTCCGGCTGCCCACCACAATCACCGGCACATCCGACGAGGGCCAAGCACTGGTTGTCGTCAACCGCACGCGAGAACGTTTCTCGATTTCCTCGGACAGCATCTGAACGGCTTTCTTTTCTCGAGCGGAAGCGGTTGGCGGAAAAACGATCACGGCGTGATCCAGGTCCAACGCGAACGTCGGAAGAACACAAACGAAAAAAACAAACAACTTCAGTAGTAAATTGCCTTCCTGGTTGCGCGTTTGCATTGCGTTAGAATCGTTGATGGTTAAACACATCGTGGCGGGCTGATCATGTGTCGCATGTTCATCCCTGTTTCGGACCAAAATCCGTAGAAACAACATAGAACTGAACCGCGTCCCTTTGTTTTACAAGCTGATAGTGGAAGACCATCCGCCGATCATGCCTGTAAACCAATTGGCGAATCAGGAACAATCGCGCAATCTGAGTTTTCACCCCGGGTTCCTTTTCGCAGTCGAGCGCAGTCAGTGTTTAGAGCATGGCATTGCGCGGCGCAACAACAAGTTTTTCGTTAGCCTTGAGCGGCGCCAGATGCCAGAATTGTCCTGACGCAAATGCAAGCCAGAGTTTTCATCACGGCCCTCGTTGTTCTGATAACCAGTTCCACAACAGCCATTTGCCGAGCCCTTTCTGAATCCGGCACACTGGCAGCTCCGGATTTTGGCCCGAACGTGCTGATATTCGATCCGTCGATGACGGATATCCAGAGCCGGATTGACGACGTTTTTCGACAGCAGGAACGCAGTCAGTTCGGCCCGAACCGTTACGCGATCATGTTCAAACCCGGCAAGTACGATCTCGATGTTCAAGTGGGCTTCTACACCCAGGTGCTGGGTCTGGGAGAATCGCCCGATGACGTGACCATTACTGGCGCGGTCAGGTCCAAAGCCCGGTGGATGGCCAATAACAACGCGACCTGCAACTTCTGGCGATGCGCGGAGAATCTCTCAGTAACACCCACCATGGACAACAACATCAACGTCTGGGCTGTGTCCCAAGCCACCGCGCTGCGACGTGTCCATGTCAAAGGCGCATTGAACTTGTGGGACGGCGGATGGTCAAGTGGCGGTTTCATCGCCGACTCCAAAATCGACGGACAGGTCAATTCCGGGTCGCAGCAGCAATGGTTTTCAAGAAACACCGAATGGGACAGTTGGAAAGGTGCAAACTGGAACATGGTTTTTGTCGGCGTCGCAAATCCGCCTCAAGGGCGGTGGCCCGACCCGCCGTACACAGTCATCGACGAAACACCTGTGATCAGGGAGAAGCCGTTCCTTTTCGTCAATGATGACGGACGTTTCTTTGTGTGGGTTCCGAGCCTCAACAGCAAGGGCACACGCGGAATCACATGGAACTCAGGCACATCTCCCGGCGTGGCGTTGCCGATCGACCAGTTTCACCTTGCACGGCCGGACCGGGACAACGCCGCCAGCCTCAATGCCGCGTTGAACTCGGGCAAGCATCTGTTGTTTACGCCCGGCATCTATCATTTGACCGAAAGCATCCGCGTTGCCCGCCCCCATACAATCGTGCTGGGATTGGGTTACGCCACGCTCGAAGTGGACAACGGCACCGCCGCTCTGTCGATATCCGATGTCGATGGAGTGAAAGTGGGCGGCCTGCTCATCGAAGCTGGCCCTATCAACTCCGATGTGCTGGTCCAAGTGGGCGAACCGGGTAGCCTCGCCTCGCACGCGGCTGATCCGATTTTTCTCTGGGACCTGTTTTGCCGGGTGGGCGGCGCACACCCTGCAAAGGCCACCTGCATGGTCACGATCAATTCGAGCGACGTCGTGGGTGACAATTTCTGGCTCTGGCGCGCCGACCACGGACGCGGCGTCGGATGGACATCGAATCCGAACAAGAACGGTCTCGTTGTGAACGGCAACAACGTCACCATCTACGGCCTGTTCGTCGAGCATACTCAGGAATACCAGACAATCTGGAACGGAAATGGCGGTCGCGTTTTCTTCTACCAGTCCGAAATGCCCTACGATCCTCCGAGTCAGGAAGCTTGGAAACATGGAGATGTTAACGGGTATGCCTCATACAAGGTTTCGGACACAGTCGCAACCCATGAAGCATGGGGCCTTGGTGTCTATTGCGTCTTCTACGCAGCACCGGTCGTCGCCGACAACGCCATCGAGACGCCCGAGACACCAGACGTCAAAATGCACCATATGGTAACAATCCGGCTTGGGGGACAACCCAACAGCGGCATCAAAGCCGTCATAAACGGAAAAGGCGCCGCCGTAATCACAACCCGCAAAGCTGTTGTGGATTAACAGGGAACAGGGTAGCCCCCGCAATAGATGAACGTCACCGGGCAAGCGTGCTGATCCCAATGGTTTTTCACGCGCTGCCGCGGATGCATTGGGCGTTGGCAGGCGCGAAGCGTTTGGAGTGCGGCAGCTTGCTGCCGCTTTGTTCTTACCCACAAACAACGTGTCTGTCACCATATCGGCATCCAAGAGGTTTCTCCACAGACTTCTGCAGTCGTCGATTGGAACGGGGGGCATTTCACTGGCCATGCGGTAATTCGGAGGCAGATATGGGGACAGGCACGTTGTTTGTCGTGGGCGCGGACCACCCGCCCTGCCTTACGGAGCATTTCAGAAGCAGGGCGCGCCGTCCTAGCCCGCATATTTCATACCCTGAGCAGTCTGCGAAACGGGTGTCTTCAAGCAACCAAGGAATATCCGGGCCCTGGAAATCTCACCGGAATGAAGCTTTGGGTGTCTTGGGTTGGTCAAGTGGTGAGATTTCCGGGTTAGTGATTGATGTTCGACGGAAAGCAGGCAAGAATGTTGGCGCTGTCTTGCCGGCGGCGTGCCCATCGGCAAATCTGAGAGGCGCTCGACATTAATCTGTTATTCGTGCCGTTATGAACGCATTGCTTCCTCGTCGGCGATTCCTTCGTCATGTGGTTACGGGCGGAACCGCCATGGTAATCCTCAAAAATGCGCGCTCGGCCCGCTCAGCCGAGGCCAACCAGAAGCTCAATATCGCGCTGGTCGGCGTCGGCGGCCGCGGCAGTTGGTTCACCACCACAATCCCAAGGCTGGGAGAGAACATTGTCGCACTTTGCGACGTGGACGACACCAAGAACCCTGAAGCCTACGAGCGCCTTTCCATGGCAAAACGGTTTCGCGACTTCCGCAAGATGCTGGACAGCATGGGCAACCACATCGACGCCGTCATCGTCGCCACGCCTGATCATACCCATGCGGTCGCGTCAGCTGCCGCAATTCGAGCCGGCAAGCACGTGTTCTGCGAGAAACCGCTCACACGCACTTTGCACGAGTCCCGCGCACTCCGTGATCTGGCCCGATCCCACAAGGCTGCTACCAGCATGGGCAATCAGGGCACCGCCGCAAATCCGTTCCGGCGTGCTCTTGAACTTATCCGCAACGGCACCATCGGCGAGGTGAAAGAGGTACATGTCTGGAACAGTGAAGGCGGCGCAGACCGCAAGGAACCGCCCAAAGGCGGCGGACCGGCACCGGATTTTCTCGATTGGGACCTTTGGCTCGGACCTGCAGCGTTCCGTCCTTACCACCGTGAGTGGATGAATCGGAACGCATGGCGCGACTTTGGGACGTGCCAGCTTGGAAACTGGGGATCGCACAGCGTCAATCTGGCGTTCATGGCGTTGCGCGTTCACGAACTCTGGTCGAGTCCAGCCCAAAACTCCGAACGATCAACAATCCGAATCGAGGCAAAACACTCGGGCGTTAACCGGCTTTCATTCCCAAAGTGGGAGGTGGTGAAATGGAGTATCCCAGCGCGATCGGGCCTGCCGCCCATAACCTTCACATGGCACAATGGTCGGGCGCCGGGTTCGCGCGATTTCCTCGAAAATACGATGGGCGAGGAACTCGACTGGGGCGACAAGAAGGAGAAAAAATGGCTGGACCACGGCGGCGCAATCATCATCGGAACCCGCGGGATGGTCCGCGCGACCGAGCACAACGCCACATTCCGCCTGTTGCCCAAGGATCAATTCGAGGGAATTCAAACCGACCGTCCAGAGAAAGTGGAGGCATCGCAAGGCCATGAGCGCGACTGGTTGCGTGCATGCCGGGGAGGGCCGCCTGCATGGGCCAATTTCGATTACGCCGATGCCTTGAACGAGTTTCTCATGCTTGGCAACGTCGCCACCCAGATCGAACCCGGTACCATGCTCGAATTCGACCCTGTTGCCATGAGAATAACCAACAACCCCGCTGCAGATGCGCTCTTGCGTTGCGATTACAGACAGGGATGGACGCTCTGACTGTGGAGGCCTGTATGAAACCGATTCAATTACTCCCACTCCTGTTCAGCTTGTTGGTGAACACTCGCGCTGCCGATGAAATCCCGAAAGACCAAGCCCGGCGCATTCTCAGCGCTGCCCCGGCAAAGGCACGCGTCGCCCCACGGAAACCGCGCCGCGTGCTCGTTTGGAACACCCCGCCGCATCTCATGGAGAAAGATCCTCATAAGGGTTACTGCATTCCGTACGGCTCCGCAGCACTGGATGCAATCGGCCGGAAAACCGGCGCGTTCGAGCCCGTTGTGAGCGATGATCTGTCCGTTTATTTGCCCGAGAATATCCGCCATTTCGACGCCATAGTGTTGAACAACAGTTCCGGACCGTGGATCACGCCAACCGACGCTGACCTTGCGAAAGAGGCCTTCCGCAAACACGGGACAGACAAGCCCGCGCTGGAACAGGTGCTTCGGAACAGCCTGCTCGATTTCGTTCGCAACGGCGGCGGCCTTGTGTGCCTGCACTATGCCATCGCCGCTAACTCGCATTGGCCGGAGTTCCAGGAGTTAATCGGCGCCAAGTTCACCGGACATCCATGGAACGAGGAAATCGCTGTCACAGTGGAAGAGCCCGATCATCCACTCGTGGCGGCTTTCGATGCCAAGGATTTTTGGATCGCAGACGAGATTTACGAGTACGGTCCGCCATATGACCGCTCGAAGTTGCGAGTCCTGCTCTCTCTTGATCCGGCGCGCTCAAACATGGGTGTCCGTTGGATCAACCGAAAAGACAATGATTTTGCCCTTGCATGGGTAAAGACCTTTGGCGACGGCCGCGTCTTTAACACGTCTTTCGGGCACCGCACCGAATTGTTCTGCGACCCGCGCGTGTTGGCGTTCTATCTCGACGCAATCCAGTTTGCGGCCGGCGACATCGATGCGCCTGTCGCTCCGCGTCCTGATCGTCCAATCCGTCACATCCCCGGCACCGAACCCGCACCAGGATTGCCCGGGTTCGTCAGCCTCTTCAACGGGCGCGACCTCGATGGCTGGTTTGGCGACCCGCGGGTTTGGTCCGTGCTCGACGGTGCAATCACCGGACAAACAAGCGAGCAAGCCCGCATCACAGAAAACAGTTTTCTAATCTGGAAAGACGAAGTGGAGGATTTCGAGCTGCGACTAAAGTTTCGGCTGAATGGCGGAAACTCGGGCATTTACTACCGGGCACGCAAGCGGCCGCCCGGGCAGACCAAGGGCGAAGCCCTTGTGGGAACCCAAGCCGATTTCTCAGCCGATGGACGGTGGACAGGCGTCATCATGGAGTACACCCTGCGCGAAGTGCTCGCCGAGCGCGGTCAAAAAGTGCTCATCGAGACCAACGGCACGAAGCGAGTCACGGGCACTGTTGGTGATCCCGCCCAGTTGCTGGCCACCGTGAAAACCAACGACTGGAACGACTACACTGTGATCGCAAAGGGCACCCAAGTTAAGCTCGCCATCAATGGTGTGCCCATGTGCGAGCTTGACGACCGCGCTCCCGAGCGAATTACCCGCGGCTGGCTCGGACTGCAGGTTCACACCGGCCCACCCATGTGCGTGCAGTTCAAAGACATATTCTTGAAGCGCCTTTGAATTAGCAGGGCTCAGCCTTAGTTCCGCCAAACATGCAGCGCCATAGTGGCGAACTGGTCGCCGCCGCCCACGGCGCATGGCCCGCCTCGCTTGAATGTGGCTGCTCCGCGGCCACTTCCTCCCTCGACAACCAGATGCGCCGGCCAACGAATCAATCCAGTACAAGTCCCTGCCACCAGCGCACATCCAACGAGGACGCAAATAGGGTGACAGGCTCATTGTTTGGATGTCGCCCCCCGGATTGCGGCATGGCCCGCGATAGAGTGACAGGCTCGTTGTTTGGGTGTTGACCCAAATAAAGTGCCAGGCTCTTTATCTGGTTTTCACCCCGGGATTACGGCATGGCCCGCAGATTGTCCCTTGTTCCGATCGGCGGCCCCTGAAGTCTAGGCGCGAGCCGCGCGCATGCTGATATGGGGACAGGCAGGTTGTTTGTCGTGGGCGCGGACCACCCGCCCTGCCTTACGGAGCATTTCATAAGAAGCAGGGCGCGCCGTCCCTGGCGCGCTGGAGCTGTGAGAGGCAGTGTTGTTGTTTCCGCGTAAACGCGGGACTCTAGCGGCGATCGGTTGTCCTGCGCATCTGGCGATGCCACGCCCACGACCGTTAGAGTCCCGCCTTTAGGCGGCCTTGAAACGAGCATTCATCGAGCAGTAATGCCTCTGAACGTTGTACGTTGAGCGTTCTACGTTGAACGTTCTCGAACAGTTGCTCGTCGGAAAACGTGCACGATTCGGGCTTTCAGCCCTTATTGATACTGATCTGGCGCCTCGCACCTGGGCCGTTGGCCCAGGCTGGTATGGAGCCGGGCCTTCGGCCCTCGAGTTACTGGTCGATGAACACCAACGGTCTGGAACACAGTCAG
>JAAYVR010000162.1 GCA_012517065.1 Verrucomicrobiota bacterium
CACTCGTGACTGGACTTAATGAACGCAGATAACGGAGGAGTCGAGCTTCGACGCAATGGCAAAGCGAGTGATCCAACCGAACGACGAGGAAATTGCCCGAAGGGCGATGGATATCTCGCGCCAAATTAGCGGGCGGGTATTCGTGTCGCGCAATGGCCCCTATTTGGTCGTCGGTTTGCCTCAATTCGGCAGACTTCGTCAGTGCCTTGCCGGACTGTCTCAACCGCCGCCCATGTCAGCGGCCCCAACCCCGGTCGATTTGGGGTTCGCACCGCATCAAATCACCCTGCTGAACAGTGAATGTTTGAGCGCCTGGGGACGGGCGTTGCAGAAATGGCGCAAGATACTGGATGACTATGAAAAGCCGCGCCAAAAGACCACCGAGAGACGCCAAAAGTACCGACTCTGGAAAGCCGAGATCGAACAGCTTTCGCATGCGCTGGAAAGACTGTGGCAGGTTTTCCGTAAATGGGAGGCTGAAGAACGGATTGACGAAGCACCGTATGTGCGGGTTGACGTAGCCGGCTCGGGCCACGACACGGCCGATTCCTTTGACAATCCACTGTGGAACTGGCTGGAACGACTGGTGATCTGGATAGCCGGGGAACCTGCTGGACGCCGGTTCCATGAATCACTAGGAACCGCAGAGGGGCGTCGCGACCACTTCGAAAAACAGCGCTACTTCTCCTGCGCACTCTCGCGCCTGAGGTCGCTGGAGCATCGATCTAAGGCATTCTCGGACGAGGAGATAGCGGACGCCGTTCGCAATGTGCTAGCTGAAATCCCCGAGGGGATCCTGGCCGAGTTCGGATTTCCAATTCGTTACCGACTCTCCAAGCGCAATCTGACCGACATCGTCGCCGCTTGCTCTCATGTTGCTGCGAAGACATTGCAGCCGTCTCTTGTTGGTTCAGCTGCCGCTCTGTATGCAACCGACGGGGCGGAAACGCCATTGCCTCCGTGGCTTTTCTATTCCTGCGACAGAAACTCGATTGAAGCGCGGCTCAGAGCGTTCGAGTCGCTGTACGATGAACACCTCAAGACAGGCTACGAGAAACTTCTTACCGCTCTGCGGGACATGCCGGGCGTATCTGCTGGTAGTTTCAGCATCATCCGCCAATTTCTGGTGGCCGGTGTTGACCTGGGCGACATCGCTTGGGGACTTCAACACCTGGAATGGAGCGCGCGAGACTTGGCTGTAAAGGGTCTATCGCCGCGACCCTTTCGTGACCTGATCTCGGCCCTGGAGCGGGCCGGACTTAAGTGTGACAACTTAGAGTGGCAGGACACCGACTTGGACGACGTGGTCGCGAGGGTCGCAGAGAGAAAGAGCACGAACATCGTCGAGGCGTTCGCATTGTGGCTGTCGTCGCTTGGCCCCGGCACGCTGGACGACAAGCTGGCCCGTTGGGCATGGAACTGCCTGTGGCAATTGCTCACTCTCGAGGGCGCGAGCCAGTCGTTCGCAAATGCGCTCGAGCGCTGGGCCAGACCACCGATGTCCGACACGGGCGACCCGCTCCTTGCGGCTGCACCACCCGAAGCGCGAGTGTGGCTTTCCAAGCTAATCTATTATCAGAAGCTTTGTGGCAGGCAGCCTGCTTTGCCTCGTTCGGTGGCCAAGTTGCTCGGACTCGATAACGATCAGGAGCGGGAGCTTGAATACCTCCGCAAGGCTAAAGACAATGGTCGATTGAATGAATCGATGGCCGCAAGACTGACGGCTCTGGAGCGCCATGACGGATCGATTCGAGTCGCGTCCCCAACACGGCTGCTAAAGCAGTTGCAGGAAGTGTGCGCGCGCACCGCGCTCGATGCAGTTAAGCACCTGGCACACCGGGAAGGATGCCGCATTTGGGAACATCTGTGCGGTTGTCCTCCTCCGCTCCACTTGACGGAAGAAGAAATCACCGCTATCGCAGCCTGGTCAACGGGTTTGGATGAGAGAGCTCGATCCTGTTTTCGAGAACTGATCGTTGCTTGGGGGTTGCAGGGAATGGGGTGTCGCCGAGAACTATCCTCCAACCGGAATTGGGTCAGTTCGGCTTCGCGCCGGATGAGCCTCGACGCGTGGTTCGCCCCCGAACCGTGCGCAATGGATATTGACGGCCTGTCTGTGACAATCGGTCCTTCCCCCGATCCGTTCAGGATATTTCTGATGGGACACTACTTCGGGACATGTCTGAGTCTGGATGATTGCAACCGTGACTCCGTCCTGGCCAATGCGTACGACGCCAACAAGTCGGTGATATTCGCCCTGGGGCCAAGCGGGCAGGTGCTGGCTCGGAAACTGGTCTGCATCAGCTCCAACTACAAGCTCATCGGTTACCGAACCTACGTTGTTGGTGACAAAGTTGTTGCAGGAGCCATCCGCGAGCGATTGGCGTCAGCCATTGACGCCTTTTGTGGACGGTTGGCGCAACGGATCGGGATACCCCTCGGCTTCACTGGAAGCCCGGCCAATCTGTCGGGCGTCTTTTGGTATGACGATGGCATTAGGCCGTGGCAAGCGGGTGCCATGCGAGCGTGGGCGACCCCCCAGATTCCCATCGCTGCATGCATGAAAGAGGCAGGGTTGTTACCGCCAGTGGCGGATGCGCTGCGCAAACACGGCCGGGAGTGCGTGAACTTGCTCGCTGAGTTGGGCATCTGGCCGCCGTTGAGCAGCAAAGAGGATGTCCGCCTGGAAGACAGGCCCGGCCTTGCCGAAGAATCCCTTGCGCTCTTGGCGCGCACCACCGAGGACAGACAATTGGCCCGGGTGGTGTTTGAACACGCGACCACGAATGGTGGCCAACTGCAAGCCGCGATCTCGGTGGCGCTTCTGGAAAAGTCTGACGATCTGGCCGAGTATCTATTCAGCATCGGCATGTGCAATCATAAAACGGCTGACCGCGCGTTGGAAGCACTCCGAAAGATGGGGTCTCCGAAGGCATGGCAAGTTTTCATGAGGATGGTTGTGCGAGGCGGCTATGAACATATCCTCTGGCTGCCTTTGGTGGCAGCCGATTCTCCCTCCGCCGTGAGTGCCCTAATCCACGCCTTGATGACCACCAGGGAGTGGACAGTATGTTACGAACAGCTCTTGCTCGTTGCGGAGATGTTGTCAGCCCGCGGCTTCACATTTCCGCCAATGGCTGTGGTTCAGGTGCTTGCTTCAGATCGCTATGACGCTCTGGAACGGTGTTTTCTGGCGCAATGGTTACCCCAATGTCGAGACCGTCTGAAGCACAACATCATCCAGAAGATCGCCGGGAAATATGACGCCTTGGACAGCTATGATGCACGGTACACCGCAATGGCTGCTGTGGTCGTCGCCTTGAAGAACCTGGAGGCAAAAACCGAGGCATACTTGAAGGAGGCGGCCGCGAGAGACCCATCCGCATTGCTTGCTTTGTCGCTGTCGGACCGGAGCAGGTATCGCGAGTTCATCCGCAAAACGGCTTTGGCGGCCCCGCTCGACATCGCGACGCTTCTCGCGCTGATCGAATCTGAAGGGGTAGATGCAGCGTCTAAGTGCGTGGTTCAAGCGGCGGGAGGATTCGTCGGGCTGGATGAGCGTCTGACCCTCGCCAGAACGCTGTATCATGCATTCCGGGACTTGGATGCCGGACATCCGGTTGTGTGTCTGCCCGCGGCGGAACGATTCGGCGACCTGTTGTCTCTGTTGCCATACGTTCTCGCTCGACTGTGGAAGTGGACAGATTCCGATCACCCGAATTTGCCTGCTCTGAGAGCGTTTACCGCTAGCGATGGTTTTCCAGGCTTCTTAGAGGCCACTCATGTGGATACGGTGGGCTTGGCCGCCAAGATGGCCAGCCTGCTCCGCAGCGCTGACGACAGGTCTGCTGCGACTGTTCGAGAAGCCCTCAAGGCCCTCGCGTTGCTGCATTCTGGCCCTGGCTGCCGTTTGACTGATGTCGAGCGTGTGTTGTTCCTCGGGAAGCTGAGCGATCACAAGCTCTGGACGGAACCGCCTCAAAGCCAGCACTCGAAGCTGGCGGCGAACGACACTCCCATCTGTGCCGGAGCATGGGAGCTTTTACTTGACGGCGAAGGGACCCCTCGCCCCGTGGTCAAATGGTTGGAGTTCGATGACTACCCGTATTCGGACATACGGTTTCCATTGGACCCGCGTGCAGCCTCGCACGCGATGCGACTGGTGGCCTCCTTTGGCCCAAACAGCGAGCAGGCCAAGAGCATTGAACCCATGACCGAGATCGAGCGCCAGCTTCTGTTTCGCCATATTCCCGCTGCGCGACCATGAAAGGAGAGCCGTTCGTGAAAATCCAAGTACTCAGCGACTTGCACCTCGAGATGAATTCATGCGAGGTCCCCGTTGTCGGAGACGTGATTGTGTTGGCCGGAGACATCGATGTCGGGACAGAAGGGATTGCTTGGGCGAAAGAGCAGTTTGCGGGAAGACCGGTCGTTTACGTAGCTGGGAATCACGAGTTCTATCGCCGTCAGTTCCCGGACCTGCTCGACGAGCTTCGCGCGGAGGCGGACGGCAGCAATGTCGTGTTCCTGGAGAACGACGCGTTTGTGATTGGCGGCGTCCGGTTTCTTGGCACGACGCTTTGGACCGATTTCACGCTGAACGGGCATGCCAGACAGGCGATCAACATGGCCACCGCGAAGCATGGGATCAACGATTTCCGGGCCATCAAAAAGGCAACCGGCGAACTCCTGCGCCCGGCCGATGTGGCCGAAGCCCATCGCCGTTCGGTCCAATGGTTGCGTGCGCGACTGTCCGAGGGGCACGAGGGCCCGACGGTCGTGGTCACGCATCATGTCCCCTGCATCATGAGCACACATCCTCAAAATCGTTTCGATCCGCTGACTGCAGCCTTCGTCAACAATCTCGAGAATCTGATCCTCGATCACCAGCCTGCGATCTGGATCAGCGGCCACACCCACTACTGCTCGGACTACAGGATCGGCAACACCCGGCTGCTCAGCAACCAGCGCGGGTACAGCGACCTCGACGATACCGGTGGCTTCGATCCCGGTCTCGTCATCGAGGTCCCCGTACGCCCTCCCCCCAGTGTCGCGTCGTGACTCAAGAATGGGTTTTACCCTGAGACAGGCCGGAAAGTGCACCAGTTGACTCAAAAACGGTGTTACCCAAATTGCCCGTCAATTTGGAAACGAAGGAAGGCGGGACACTCATGGCCCTACGCCCTCTTTCGCTCCCGTTTCTTGGGCTCCTTCGGTCTATCCGATCCCTGCCCGCAGTCAAGCCTCAGACTTACTGATGCCGCCGCACAGAGGTCCTTGAACCAGAATTTGGGTTGATACCAATTTCCTAGGACTTTGCCTTATTACCAACACTTTATGTGCGGAAAACCTCGTCTTGGTGGGTCAGGAAAGGTTCAGCGCTGTTTCCGCGGCATCATGGGGTCTGAGCCTCAGACTTCCTGATCCCGCCGCACAAGAGTTCCTCGGACCAGAATTTGGGCTGATACCAATTCTCCAAAACTTTGCCTCAATACCAACGGTTTATGCGCGGAAAACTCGTCGTGGTGCGTCACGAAAGGTTCAGCGCTTTTTCCGCGAGGTCATGGGGTCTGAGCCTCCGGCTCGCGGCTGTCGTGTAGTTTTCAAAACGAGACAAATTGGGGGTATTGTAGTTAGCAAAGTGAGACGAGGTTATTTTGGAAGGTTTGTGAAAAGGATGACAGGTTTGGTGTTGGGATGGGGTTGTGAGGTCAGGATGGAGTGATTTCCGGAGGGATGGTGACAGAGGATCAGAGTGGCGCCGGGGCGTGGTTGGACGCGGATGCGCTGAGTGCCGACGGGGACGCGGCCGTCGGGGCCGACTTTGACGGGGGTGCGGAGGCTCCAGACAAAAGGCCACCAAGGGCAGCGTGGCACGGGGCGGAGGGAGGATCGGTTTTGCTTGATGGCTAGGTTCCAGGCCTGCTGGGGTGTCATCTGGAGCTCTCGGTGGATTTCGTGCTGGTTGCGATGGAGGCGCAGGCTCTGGATATGTGGATTGGCTTGGTCGATGTCAGAAATCTGTTCGCTTGCGAAGTATGCGGGGAGGCGCTCTTGCCAAAAGAAGTGGCTGCGTTCGACTTTACCTTTTGCCTGTGGGTTTGGGGCGTAGCGGAAGCTCACGCCGTAGAAGAATAGGGCCTGGCCCAATTGGGTGAGGGCCTCTGGGTCGTGAGTGAAGAACAGGCTGTGGTAATCGACGTAGATTTCCAATGGCAGGCCATATTCGGTGAAGGCGGTGGGCAGGAAATCGAGATAGGCCAAGGGGGATTCGCGTTCATAGATTTTGGCGCCGGTGAAGACACGGCTGCAGTCGTCGAGCATGTTGA
>JAAYVR010000163.1 GCA_012517065.1 Verrucomicrobiota bacterium
GCAGCGCGTGAAAAACCATCGGGATCAGCGGCGCAAGGCAACGGGGCCACATGGGGACAGACACGTGGTTTGTGATGTGCGCGGAATGTCCGCCTGCTTCGTGCAAGGTTACATCTACCTGACCGTGAGCACTGTTCGGTGAACTGCCTGTGTTCCGCGTAAACGCGGGACTCTGAGCAGCGGCGGGTTGGTCCACGCCTTGCGCGATGCCATGCTCGCGGCGGTTCAGAGTCCCGCCTTTAGGCGGAACAGTTTCGTGGAACCAAACATGAGCACTGTTCGGTGAACTGCCTATGTTCCGCGTAAACGCGGAACTCTGAGCAGCAGCGGGTTGGTCCACGCCTTGCGCGATGCTATGCTCGCGGCGGTTCAGAGTCCCGCCTTTAGGCGGAACAGTTTCGTGTGTTTGTGAGTTACTCTGGCAGCGCTGTGTCCAGTGCGGGCTTGATCAGAGCACTCTTTACGGCGACAGAGATGCAGCAGATATTTCGCAGCGCGGGCATGGCCGAGAGCCCTCGTCAGGGAGCGGAGGAGCCGGGAGAGTACTCGTTGGGCGACTTTGGTTCGGGCTGCGCCGGGCTGTGAAACGTGCGGGCTGATCGCCCCTCAAAATCGACCCAGGCAGCGTCGTTCATGTAAGCCTGAGCGTAAGCGTACGGCATCATGCCGTCTTGTCCGGTCCCTGCAGTGTTGCGGAAAATGAACACCCCGCCTCCTGGCTGGTCTGCATCGTCGCGGTATCCGATCAGCAGAACGCTATGCCCGTCCCGAACCGCATTCGGTGAGCACATTTGCAGCACGCCGTCAACCCATCGCTCTTGTTTCGGCCAGCGAAGTCCCGCGCAGACTGGCCAACCGTCAGCAAGCGTCCGCTTGATAGCAAGATGGTGGCCAGCTGTGAGGCCGGTGGTAACATCCCATTCTTTTATCCAATGCAGGCGCAGGCCAAGGGACAACCTTGTTCTGGCATCAGCCAGTGCTGCCAGTGGCGGCGATAGATTCGGATTCAATGCAGGGCTGTAAGGCATCTCTTTCTCGGCGCAGACGCCGTAGGCTTCGAATCCTTTCCAGAGATCCGAAAAGAAAGCGCCATCGTCGTTGCTGCCACAAATCTTGTTCGCGGCCCAGTTCAGGAATTCTACACTCAGGCGTGGTGTCTGCCCCTGACGTTTGGCGACGGCAAACTCGATTGCGCCCACCACGGTGAACACTGAGCATGTCGGGCGCGATCCTTGCTGCCGCGGTGCGAGGCAGAACCGATCGAGATCAGGCCGCAAGTCAATGGACTTGGGAAGTTCCTTTTCGAGACCTTCGGGTGCGCCGATGGTCTGGAGCCAAAACAGCCCGCCCAAGACCGCGCAAACACTCAGTCGCAGCAATTGCATACGCAATAACAGTCAGTGTTAGTGTGGTTCAAGTTCAGCTCGCGGGTTTCAAATCCTCTTTGATCCATGCTTCGTTGAAACACGCGTGTTTCATGCTCTTTCCTCCCTGGACAAAATAGCTGTAAACGACGTGGATGTTGCCGTCACGAGTTTGGATCACTGCCGGATAATGGTATTGGCCGGTGTCGTGCCGCTCCAGATGCCGTGTCCATTTCCATGACCGTCCCTCATCATCGGACAATGACACAGCGAGGCTGTTCCGGCCGCGTGTGGTGTCGTTGTACACCAATAGCCAGTGTCCATTGGCAAGTCGAATGCCGTCAATGCCGGCATCTGGATTCGGCAATGAGGTTGTACCAACGTCCCCCCACGTGATGCCGTCGTCGCGCGATTCTGCCACACGAATGCATTTGTACGGACCAGACTCGCGCATGTACGCAACCAGCGTTCCATCGTTGCGACGAAGCACAGTTGGCTGGATGCTGCCGAAGCCTGCCAAGGGCTGGCTGGCATACCATGTTTGGCCCTGATCATCACTTACCGCCATGATGCCCACCGAGTAAGTGTCCGAATACAGCGGCAACAAGATTCTCCCTGACGGCAGTACGGTCGGCTTGCAGCGCGGCTGCCATCCAAGCCGGCTCGAGAGTTTATCGCGAATGAGGCCTTTGAATTTCTCGACTCGCTCAGGGATGTTGGCTTCATCGGGCAAACGTGTGTCGGGCGATTTGAGGCGCGCATCGAGAGCCGAAAGCATCCGTTCTTCAAAGTCACGCGGTTTCAGCAAGATGATGCCCTGCCACGACCATTTGGGCGGCCCGTCCTGTTGGTAATCTGTCGAGATTCGGTAGTTCGTAAGGCACGAATCCCACGTATTCGCGATTATAACGGGCCAGAAAAGCCACAATCGGCCTTGCGCGTCGATATGCATTGTCGTGTTGCAATCCGGGAACCCGGGTGTATCTGCCATGAGAAACGAATCGCTCCATGCGTCAGCACCTTTGCGCAGACGCGCACCATAAACGGCCACGTCGTCGGCGGTCCGCTCGCCCGAGCCGCGGTACCACGACACGAGCAAATCACCGTTTGGACACTCAACAATGCCCGGGGCATGATTATGTTTTGGGTGCAGGGGAAAAATCAGTTCCGCCTTGTACAAGACTCCCGCATCGCCGGCATGGACAGAATTCATGACGCATTGCATCGGCAACGACAATGCAAAGAGAATCAACGCAAGGTGATGGTTCGCTTTCATCGGTTGAGGATCGGTTTGAACAAACAGCGTTTCACTGACCGCAATCATAACCGGTTTTGTCTCGCCGTGTCCACCATGTCAATCTGGCCAGCTTTTCGCCAGAGATTGGCGGAAACAAGTAACTGGCCAGATAACCCCCAAACAATGCGACAACATTGCCAATCGCGCCGATCAGAAACGGATGAAGCGGCGGACACAACCGGGCCGGCAGGGCATTGACTGCGCCGAGGGCAAGCCATAACACAATTACGACGCCCATCGCCACGCCGATTGCAGCGCCCTTGCTGTTTGCGCGCGTTGACAACAGGCCAAGATAAACCAGCCCGCCCAAACCGCCTGCCGTAACAGCCTCGATTACGAACCACACGTCCAGCACCGTTTGCTGACTGAGATTAACAGCGGTGAGCGTGAGTGCCATGGTGATCATCAAAATGCCCATCACAACGCTCGCACCGCGCGCAAAACGAACGTAGTGCGCGTCGCCGCGCCCAGGAACAAGATGCCGCCGATAGATGTCGGATGTGAGCACCGTTGCACTGCCGTTCATGTTAGAGGCGATTGCGAATGCGGCCGAAAACAGCGCTGCAATGACAATACCACCCAAGCCCGGCGGCAGTTCTTTCAAGATAAAATATGGCAGAATCTTGTCGTTCTCGATCATGCCGGGCAAATGCGCAGGAAAAGCATTGTAATAGACGAACAGGCACGTCCCAACGAGCATGAACAGCGACCAGACCGGTATGCAACCAAGTCCGCCAATCCACACCGCCATCCGCGCCGCGTGAAGCGATTTGGCAGCACAGTAACGCTGGATGCGGGTCTGGTCCGTGGCGAACCCGTGCAACTGGAGCGCGACGCCGTTGATCACCAGAACAAGAAACGTGTCACGGGCAAGGCTCCAATCGAATGACACCGTCAGATCAAATTTGCCGGCAGCTTGAGCCACGGAAAACACTTCAGACGCGCCACCCGGCACACGAAACACTACAACTGCTATCGTCAGAATTCCTCCGGCCAACAGCATGACGGACCGCAAAACGTCAACCGACATCACCCCTTGGATGCCACCCGTGGCCGTGTACAGAGTCACCACCGAGCCCGCAACAAGGATCGTCGCAACAGGACTCCAGCCGGTCATTATCTGCAGCGGCAAACAAAGAAGGAACAGCACAACACCCATTCTTGCCGCTGACGCAATCGCGAACGTGACGCACCCGAAAACGCGACCCCACGGGCCAAACCGGCGTTCCAAGTATTCGTATGCGCTCACAAGATTGCATGACCGGTAAAAAGGAACCAACAGGCACACAGCAATCACGGCGCCGATGGGCAGCATCAAACCAGGAACAAGCCTGCTCCAATTGCCCGCATACGCCGATCCGGGATAGGTAATGAAAGTGATCGAACTGATCGTGCTCGCCATCATCGAAAGCCCCGTCACCCAGCCCGGGAACGACCGGTTCGCTACGAAATATGCCTCGGTAGATGCTGATTTGCGGGACCACCACGCGCCCACGCCCACGAAGACAGCGAAGCAGACCGTAACAGCTATGACATCAGCCCAATGCATCCAGATTACATTTTGGACCGGTTCTGGCCAAGCCACCACACCCTTAACAACCACTCGCAGCCGCATCAAAAACCGCGCAGTTGTCCCCACATGATATCAATCCAGAAAGTGCATGCCCCTAAGTTCGATGTGGCCGACCGCATCCTCTTCCAGCCCCGTGCGCGTGTCAACATGCCAACATCGGAAATCCGCATCACGCCCGTCGAGTTCCAAGGCTCGAAAGTGCTGATATTTGACATCCAGATTCATGTGTGTTCTGTAGCCACATGAAGACAGCCAAAATCTTCAGGACCGGCGGGTCGTAGGCTGTCCGACTTCCAAGAGAGTTTCGATCTGACACGGATGAAGTGTGCATTCGGCGCGAAAACCGGGCGGTCATTCTCGAGCCGAAAGAGAAACGCCGTTGGCCACGAGCTTTCTTTCAGTCCACCCGTCTCGCCGACAGCCGCTTTCAGCGGCTGCCGCAAGGCAATCTTCCACCCGTGCGCGCATTGTAAGGGGTTATGTCCATGAAGTACTTGCTGGATACGGACACATGCATTGCTGTGCTGCGTGGTGTGCCTTCGGCCGTCGAGGATTTGCAGCGCCGCAGCCCTGACGACTGTGTTGTCATATCAGTCACGGCGTTCGCGTTATTTGCTGGTGTGGAGAAGGCTCGCGTTATGCCGATCCAGCAAAGGCTGCGTGTTCGGTCCTTGCAATGATTTCCTCCTGCAACTCGAGAGGCAGATCACAAAAATAGTCGCTGTATCCGGCCACACGGACGATCAGATCGCGATACTCATCGGGGCTCGCCTGTGCTGCCCTCAATGTTTCTGCGCGGACCACATTGAACTGGACGTGGTGCCCGTCCGTTCTGAAGTACGTACGGATCAGCGCAGCCCATTTGTCAAGGCCGTCGTCCGTTTCAACCAATGCAGGCGTGAGTTTCATGTTGAGAAGCGTGCCGCCCGCTTTGATGTGATCCAGCTTTGCTGCGCTCCTGATCACGGCTGTTGGCCCGCGTCGATCTGCGCCTTGAACCGGGCTGATCCCCTCGCTCAATGGACGGTGCGCCAAACGGCCGTCAGGGAGTGCGCCAGTCACACTGCCAAAATAAACATGGCAGGTTGTGGGCAGCATTTCGACCCGATAAACGCCGCCCTTGGTGTCGGGTCGGCCATCCAATGCCTCGAAACACGTGTTAAACACGCGCACTGCAAGGCTGTCGGCCCGGTCATCGTCGTTGCCGTATTTTGGAACCCGATTGAGGACATACTGGCGCAATTGGTCTTGGCCATGGAAGTCGCTGTCGAGCACCCGGACAAACTCAGGCAGCGAAAGTTTCTTTTCGAGATTCGTGAGCGGCTCGCGGCCAGAGCTATTTGTATGTCTCGAGTCGAAACACACCTCCCGCAGCGCACTGAGCGAATCGGTTAGACTGCCCAATCCGACAAATTGCACGTAAGTATTGTTGTATCTGGCGCCGCCGGCGTTGTAGTCGCGGCCCTTGGCGATGCAGTCGTCAATCAGCACGCTCAGAAACGGCGCAGGCATGAGCGTGGCGTACATCCGTTGGATGATTTGATTGCCACGCAGTTTGACCTCGAGGAAATGGCGGAATTGGGCGCGCCACGCTTCGAACACCTGATCGAAGGACGTGAACGAGGCCGGATCGCCGGTGCGCGGGCCGAGCTGTTGGCCGGTCATGGGATCGACGCCATTGTGCAACGCCAGTTCAAGGCACTTGGGCATGTTGAAGTAGCCAGTCAGAATGTACGCTTCCTTCCCGAAAGCGCCGACCTCGACGCATCCGCTACACCCACCGGCACGCGCGTCCTCCAATGTTTTCCCCTGTCGCAACTGTTCCTGAACCACAGCGTCGGCGTTGAAAATGGACGGGAAACCGTACCCGTGTCGGATGACGCGCAGCGCATGCTTGAGCAGATGGTCCGGTGTCTTACGCGAGAGCTGGATGTTGGTGCTGGGTTGAAGCAGGTGCATTTCCTCGACGATGTCGAGAAGCATGTGCGAGAGTTCATTCGAGCCGTCAGTGCCATCCCGGAGCAAGCCACCGATATTGATGTTTGCAAAATCGGTGTAAGTGGCGCTTTCCGCCGCGGTGACTCCGACCTTTGGCGGCGCGGGATGGTTGTTGAACTTGACGAAGAAACACTCGAGAAGTTCGCGCGCGGACTCCTTTGTGAGCGTTCCTTCGGACAGACCGCGCTCATAGAAAGGCAGCAGATGCTGATCAAGGTGGCCGGGGTTGAACGAATCCCAGCCGTTAAGTTCCGTGATCACGCCCAAATGGCAGAACCAATAGTATTGCAGGGCTTCGTGGAAATCCCGCGGAGCGTGAGCGGGGACGTGCGAACACACATCGGCGATCTTGAGCAGTTCTGCGCGCCTGCGCGGGTCTGACTCGCGTTGTGCGAGTTGGCGGGCGAGCGCGGCATGCCGTTCTGCGAATACGATGAGCGCGTCGCAGGCGATGTCGAATGATTTGAGCGCCTGAAGTTTCTCGTAAGCATCTGCATCATTCACGAAATCAAGACGAGCCATCGCCGTCGCGATGTCGCGTTTGAAATCGAGCATGCCCTTCGAGTAAATCTTGTCATCGAGCACGGTGTGGCCGGGGGCGCGTTGTTCCATGAACTCGGTGAACAAGCCCGCCGAGTAAGCCCTGTGCCATTCCGGGTCGAGTTCGGAAAAGATTCTGTCCCGTAGTGACCGCCCGCGCCAATAAGGGATGATCTCCTCTTTGTATATCCGAAAGCATTCATCATCGACCTGATAACTGACTTTCGGGCGTGTGTTGAGGATTTCCAGGTCCTCGAGACTGTGGCATGTGAGTTCGGGAAACGTTGGAACGGCTTTGGGCCGTGGACCGCGTTCGCCGACGATGAGCTCGCCTTCGCCGATGTAGATTGTCTTGGATTTGCAAAGCTCGAGGAAACACATGGCGCGCATCACGGGAACCGAGTAGCGGCCGTTGTTCTCCTTGTAAAAACGAGTGACCAGTTGAGCGCGTTCGGGTGAGATCGACGCTCGCGCATCAAGGCTTTCTCGGCGAAGTCTTGCTGTCCGTTCAGTCATGGCCAAATCATAGCGTGGAATCCCGCTGAACGCCAACATCAAGAACAGCCGCTCAAGGCCCGCTTGTCTCGATGTCCTGGCAGAAAACCTCCACAGCGCTGAGTTGGGATGCGTTTCTGTTCTCCCGCCAAGGCTGAGGCCTTGGTGGGAGAACAGAAAGACATTGCGCGTGCATTTGCGCAAAGGAATTATTACTATGAAGTCTGTCGTGTGGATTTGTTGAGGGAACCATCTATGACAACAAAACTTAATCGCAGGAGCTTTATCGGGCTGTCGGCTGCTGCAACAACGCTGGCGGGGTTTGCGCCCGGCTTTTCAACCACGCGGGTGCAAGCCGCTGAATCTCAGTTCAAAACCAAGCTCAAGAAGGCAATGATCATCGATAAACCGACCGAAGCCGACTTCAGAAAGCTCAAAGACGCCGGGTTCGACGGTGTCGAGGCATACCCGCAGCCGCAGGCAGATGCGGAAAAGTGCCGAGCCACAGCGGAGAAACTCGGGATGCGGGTTCATTCAGTATTGCGCGGTTGGGCCGAGTTCAACAGCCGCGACAGCGCGAAAGCAGAAGCGAGTTACAAGGTCACAGAAGACGCTCTTCGGGCGGCACAAGCTTACGGCGCAGACGCGGTTCTGCTGGTGCCATGCCGGATCGGCGGAATGAGAATGCCGCGGCCGTGGGAGTTCCAAATCGAGTTCGACGAGAAAACAGGTCATCTAACGCGCGTGGTTTACGGAGACAACACGCCTTATCGCGATTACATCGAAGCGCACAATCACGCAACTGACACCTCGCGCGAAGCGGTGAACAGGCTGATACCTCTGGCTGAGAAGTGCGGCGTTGTTATTGCTTTGGAGAACGTGTGGAACAACCTCTGGGTTCGGCCGGCCATTTTCAGGCATTTTGTGGCATCGTTCAAGAGCCCGTGGGTCAAGGCTTACTTTGACATTGGCAACCACGTGAAATACCAAAGGTCTGAGGAATGGATACTTTGTTTGGGTGACTTGCTGGCCAAATGCCACGTAAAAGATTTCAAGTTGAATCAATCGGACCCAAAAGGCGAAGGCGAATTTGTCAATATCCGGGATGGAAGCGTGCGATGGCCAGTGGTCAGGGCTGCGCTCGAGGCTGTTGAATACAACGGTTGGATGACGATCGAGGGCGGCAACTTGAGCCTCGAGGAGCACAGCCGGCGATTGGATGCCATCATAGCTGGCACGTGATTGGTTTGGGGCCGAAAGTCAAAAGAAACAGCCTGTCAACCGGCTTGATCATGGGTGCGCACTTGCGCCTTGAAGGCATGGAAGAGTGACTTTTTATATTTGTCGAGGGAACAGATAGTTGTGTTGAATTACGAGCATGCTATTGCGTTTGTGTCGGTTTAAACTGGGAACGGGCGGAGTGCACGTCGGTCTATTGCACGACGACGGGTCTGTTCTTGACCTTAGCAATTGCGGTGTCACGTCCCTGACATCCGTGTTGGAGATGGACGAAGCCGAGCCGTGGTTGCGGGCGCTCATTGGTGGAGCAAAGCCCGAACAGAGACAGCCGGGTTTTTTCCGCCTCTTGTGTCCGGTCGAGCGGCAAGAGGTCTGGGCCGCCGGCGTAACTTACCAGCTCAGTCGAGTGGCAAGGATGGAGGAGTCGCCCGCCAGTGCCAGTTGCTACGATCGGGTTTACAAGGCGGACCGACCGGAGCTGTTCTTCAAGTCAGTTGCCGAGAAGGTCGTCGGACATCAGGGCAGCATCGGTATCAGGGCTGATTCGCGCTGGAGCGTGCCGGAACCGGAACTGGCCATCGTGTGCCATTCAAGAGGACGGATTGTCGGCTACACGATCGGCAACGACGTCAGCGCAAGAGACATTGAAGGCCAGAATCCACTCTATCTGCCACAGGCGAAAATATACGACAAATCCTGCGCCATAGGCCCTGGTATCTTGGTCGGGGCTGACGAGGCCACCGTCCGGACATGGCGAGTTGAAATGACGGTTCGCCGGGGTGAATCTGTGGTTTTCAGCGGGTCGGTTGAGATTGGGCGGATGCAACGCCGGTTCGATGACCTCATAAAACACCTTTTCAGATGCCAGAAGTTCCCCAACGGCGTCGTGCTTTTGACCGGCACGGGCATTGTTCCACCCCCGGAGTTCACGTTGCAGCCCGGCGACACCGTCAGAATAGGTATCGGGCCACTCGGCCTACTCGAGAACACAGTCGAACGGATCGAACAGTAGCCGGAAAAACACCAGATTAGACGCAGCAAGGGCATCAGGAATCATGGACCTTGAGAAAGCTGACAAGTGGTTGGAACGGGCAATAGTCGGATTGGTGATTGGTGCGGTGTCTTTCGGGGCACTGGCAATGGGAGCGGTCCGGCTGCAAGACTTTGCAGTGGTACAGGCCCTGGTTGTTCTTGCAGTGGTGTTGTGGCTGGTGCGGCTGTGGGTGAACCGCGGGCACAGGCTGCAATGGGTCCCTGCGAGTTGGGCAGTTCTCGCATTCGTCGTTTACGCAATAGTGCGGTGCATGATGGCCGACGTTGAGTACGTCGCCCGGAACGAGTTGATGCGGATTCTTGTGTATGCGGCGGCGTTTTTCGTGGTCTTGAACAATCTGCACAGACAAAGGGCGACGCGACTTGCGTTGTTGGCTCTGCTAATCCTCGGGGCTCTCATTAGCGCTTACGCGGTTTACCAGTTCATTACGGATTCCGAATGGGTATGGCATTTCCCGAAACCGCGTCAGTACATAGGGCGCGGTTCAGGAACATTCATTTGTCCAAATCATCTTGCCGGTTTCCTCGAGATGCTGTTGCCGATCGCACTCGCAATTGTGCTGGTGAGCAGAGAGGGAGCATTGGTCCGGGTCGGTTATGCCTACCTCGCCCTTGTGATTTTGGCGGGCATCGGAGTGTCGGTCTCACGCGGGGGATGGTTGGCGTGCGGCATTTCACTTGCCCTGATGAGCGGGTTCCTGATTCGGTATCGGGAGTACCGCAAACGCGCGTTGGCTGCATTGCTGGTAGTGTGTGTTGCAGTCGTAGTGTTCGTTTGGAAGTCGCCCCATCCGCAGAGACGCTTCGGCCTGATGTGGGTTGCCGGACAGCTCGAACACGCAGGAAGCAGACCGTTCTTGTGGAAGCCTGCATGGCGGATGTGGAAAGATCATCCGTGGTTTGGAGTCGGCCCAGCACATTTTGATGTCCGATTCCCGGCGTATCGGACCAAGGAAATGCAATCCCGGCCGTTGTGGGTGCATAACGATTATCTCAATGCCCTGGTTGACTGGGGTGTCGTTGGGACCGCCATAATCGGGGCGTTTCTGGTGGGCGTGGGATTGGGCGTCGCTCGCACATGGCGGTACGTGGGCCGGGGCGGAAATGACCTTGGCGGCAAGGGCAGCGACAGAGCCGCCCGCGTGTTGGGTATTTCCACCGGCATGATTGCGATTCTGGTCCACTCGATCGTCGATTTCAACATGCAGATACCTTCGAACGCGTTACTGGCGATCGTGCTGATCGCAAACCTCACCAGTCACATGCGGTTTGCCACCGACCGATACTGGGTACCGATCATGAGCTGGCGCCGGTTGATTGTAATGGTTGCCGGCCTGGCACTGATTGTCTATCTGGGAGGAAGCGTCGGGAGGCGTTACAGCGAAGGCGTTCTCTTGACACGTGCGGCCGCCGCACAAACATCGGTCGATGCTCTCCGTCTGCTCAGGCAGGCTTACCAAAAAGAACGCAACAACCCCGAGACAGTCGCCCAGATAGGGGAAATCATACGCCTGCAGAGTTGGGAAGGCGCACCCCAGTGGCGCGAACTCGCCGAGATCGCCATGGAATGGTTCAAGCTCGGGATGAAACTCAATCCGTTCGACGCGTACTGTTACCTGCGCTACGGAATGTGCCTCGACTGGCTGGGCAAACATGATGAAGCGACGGAATACTTCGATCGGGCGCTCAAGGTTGACCCGGTAAGTTATTATACGACCTTGATGCGTGGCTGGCACGAATTGCAGAAGGGCGATTATGCCTCTGCAAAGAAGTGGCTCGAAAAATCAATCGAGATCAATGATTGGAACAACGAGCTGGCATATTTGTATCTCGACAAGGTGAATCAGAGACTGGGCACGGCCAATCCAAGCCCCAAACCTTAGCCCGCATGTTCCCCAGCCCGGCGTGGTTGACAGCCCTCATCAGGAGGCCGTTGAGATTTTACAGGCTAAGATTGCAAATAAACAAGTCCTTGCTTAGCGGTTCGCTGTGACTTCAAACCCCTACTTCGTCCCGGGCCCGCAGCGCGCGGAAAAGGTCAAGTCCTTGTTCGACGCAGTTGCCAGCCGGTACGATTTGTTGAACGATCTGCTAAGCTTCGGGTTGCACCGGCTCTGGAAGAAACGCCTCGCGCGCATGGCAAACGTTGGCCCGTCCTGCCGCGCATTGGATTTGTGCTGCGGGACCGGCGATGTCACGTTCGCTCTGGCAATGGAAGGCGCTGAAGTCGTCGGACTCGATTTCAGCGGAAAAATGCTCGAAGCCGCACGCACCCGAACCAAAAGACGAAAACAACAGCACCGTGCCACACCGCAAGGTCCAGTGGCGTATGTGCAAGGCGATGCGCTCCGCTTGCCGTTTTGTGACGCAACTTTCGATGCGGTAACAATCAGCTACGGATTGCGCAATCTCGCGAGCGTCGAGAACGGGTTGCGCGAGATGTTGCGCGTTGCCAAGCCGGGAGGAAGAATTCTGGTCCTCGATTTCGGAAAGCCGGACTCGAGTCTGTTGCGGCGGTGCTATGGCTTCATTCTCCGCCAAGTGGTACCCATTCTGGGCAAGCTCTCGAGAGGAGGCACCGAAGCTTACGCATACATCGCGACTTCACTGGATCACTACCCGGCGCAGCACGGCGTAGCTGAAACAATGAAAAGGCTGAAACTCGAGAACATTTCCGTGATCAACCTGCTGCTCGGAACCATGAGCATCCACTACGCCAAGAAACCCGTTACTGGCCCTGGCCATGGGACGGTTCAGACGTCGGCGCAGAAGGCAAGCTAGGACTCGGTGGCTGGGACGTGGGGGCCGGATTTGTCCGTGGTTGCGGGACAAAAGCCGGAGCCTGGGCGGGTCCGCCCGGAGGCGGTTGGGTGATAATGGCGATCGCCTGCTGAACGATCAGACGGCCAAGTTCAGTGCCACTTCGGTTCAAATTCGAAAGAAGCTCGAGGGTTGCCATGGCCGGACCGCTGAATTCCCACCGGCAATCTTCAAAACGGCAACTGTCGATCCTGAGATTTGAATAGCCACAAAAGATCAAACGGCATCGTTTGAACGTGCAGTGTCTGAAATCGTGAAAGTCCATCAGGACCGGCTCGGCTTCAAATGTGTAACTCTTAATAACCATAAGCAGCGCGACGCTACACTGAGCCTGCGCAGTATGCAAGGAATCGCCGTTCGCCACTTTCTATCAAGAAATCCATATCGGGACAGACATGAAGTCGCCTCGGGGCTCCGCACGCCGTCCCTTGGCGAAGGCGTAAAGCGCTTGGGCACCACAATCAGGACCAGAAAGCCTTCAGTGTTCCGCGCAAACGCGGAACTCTAGCAGCGATCGGTTGCCCTGCACACCAGGCGTTGCCGCGCCCGTGGCTGTCAGAGTTCCGCCTTTAGGCGGCTTTGAAACTAGCATTCATCGAGCAGTATCACCTCTGAACGTTGCACGTTGAGCGTTGCACGTTGAACGTTCTCGAGAAGACGACCAAGCCGATAAACCTATGAAAACTTTCAACGTACAACGTTCAACTTACAACGTTCAACTGCGCCGCGGGTTTGCCAACCGAGTGGCGTTGTCCCCGCCGCCGTGCGACTCCTGCTTTTAGGCGGCTTTGTAACGTGCATTCAAAGAGTTGCATCTGGTTGGAAGTTACTCTGGCAGCGCTGCGTCCTGTGTGGGGCTTGATCAGGGCGTTCTTCCGGGCGCGGGAGTCGCAAGGAAGAGCGGGCTGATCCCAATGGCGTTTCACGCGCTGCAACGGATGCAGTGGGCGTTGGTAGGCGCGAAGCGCTTGGAGTGCGGCAGCTTGCTGCCGCTTTGTTTCTATGGCCAAACAACGTGCCTGTCCCCATATCGGCATCCGAGGGGTTCCTCCGCAGACTTGGCAGCCCCGCTTGGGACAAGGGACAATCTGCAGGACGTGCCGTAATCTGGGGGCAAAACCGAAACTCCGAGCCTGTCACCTTATCCAGCTCACTCCAAAAGGCCGTACCATTGTGACCGCCTTAATCGCAGTCAGAGAAGTAGATACAGAGAAATTGACCGAACGCGCACGCAGAAAACCGCGGAAACACGAATGATTCTTCAATGTTACAACGCAGCCCGGCATGGCCAACAGTCCTCAGGAGGGCACAGGAGCCGGGTCAGTGCCCGCCGGGTCACTTTGGTTCCGGCTACGCCAGGCCCGATATGTGCTTGTCAACGCGATTCTGGTTGACGCTCATGCGCACTTGTGGGAGGAAAAGGACGCGCATGTTCGGCTTGAATCCGGCGTTGCGCCAAGCGTTGCAGTTCAACGAATCGAAAACTCCAGAAATAGCATGCACAAGACGGCGATACGGGTGGTTGGGATGGCGGCACTGGCTTTTGCAAGTCTAACAGCTTTGCAGGCTGCCGAAGGACAGGAAAAGGTGAATGAGGTGCTTTCGCGTTACGTGAAAGCATTGGGCGGAAAAGAAGCCATCGAGAAAGTCAAATCCCGCGTCATCAAGGGCACAGCGGAAGGAATGGGAATGCCAGCGGGGTTGCCCTGGGAATTCTATGCCGCCGCACCAAACAAACAGTTAAGCAAAGTCGAGGTGACCGGATTCGGCGCTGTGCTCGAGGGATTTGACGGGCAGGTGGCATGGTCGAAAAACCCGATCACCGGCGTCCGCGTAAAAGAAGGCGATGAACTCGCCAAGGTAAAACGCGAAGCCGGCTTGGATCGCGAGCTCCGGTTCCTTTCGATTTATCCGGACCTGGCCTACAAGGGCACCGAAAAAATGGACAACGAAGAAGTTGTCGTGCTCGAGACGAAGCCAACACCCACCACGTCAGAACGTTTCTCTTTCAGCAACAAGACCGGCCTTTTGGTTAGGCAAGAGTCACAGTTCCAGACCGCTCAAGGAGCCGTTAAAACAGAGGCGCGCATGAGCGATTACCGGGCTGTGGACGGCCTCCAGTTTCCGTTTCTCCTGAAGGTGAAAGCCGAAGCCCCAGGCCAGGACCCGGCGGAATTCACTATCAAAGTCAGTGAGGTGAAATACAACGTGCCGGTCTCAGATTCGCTGTTTGCCAAGCCTGCAAACTAGACCGACACCCGAGGCCCGGAAATCTCACCCGAACGAGACTTCCGGTGTTTTCTACTGGTTAGCCTTTCAGATTTGCGAGTTGGCGCGGTTCCGACTCCGGTGCCGGGAATAGCCTCCTGATCAAGGCTCTACTGCACGCGGCGCTACCGGCGTAACTCCCGACCCCATGTAACGCTTCCGCCTGGAGCCGGGACTCTAACAGCCGTGGGCGTGGCATCGCCCAAGGTGCAGAGCAACCCATCGCCGCTAGAGTTCCGCGTTTACGCGGAACACAGGCAGTTCACTGAACAGTGCTTCATGATCAGGCTCATGAAACTGTTCCGCCTAAAGGCGGGACTCTAACGGCCGTGGGCGTGGCATCGCCCGATGCGCGGAACAACCCATCGCCGCTAGACTTCCGCGTTTACGCGGAACACAGGCAGTTCACTCAACAGTGCTCATGCTCAGTTTCACGGAACTGTTCCGCCTAAAGGCGGGACTCTAACGGCCGTGGGCGCGACATCGTCCAATGTGCCCAATAACCAATCGCTGTTAGAGCTCCGCGTTTACGCGGGAAACTGAAACCTTTCTGGTCTTGATTGTGACCCGACCACTTCTCGCCTGCGCCAAGGGGCCACCTGTGGCGCCCCGAGCCAACTACGTGCCTGTCCCCATACGGGCCCACCCGATCTCGCCGCTGATCCCGATGGTTTCTCACCCGCTGCCGCGGATGCAGTGGGCGTTGGTAGGCGCGAAGCGCTTGGAGTGCGGCAGCTTGCTGCCGCTTTGTGTCTATGCACAAACAACGAGCCTGTCACTTTATCTAGCTCACCCCCAAAGACCGTGCTGTTTTGACGGCCTTAGTTGCTGGCAGAGAAGCAGACACAGAGGAACTAACGGAACTCGCGGCGTAAAAATCTGCGCGAATATGAATGATTCTTCAATTTAGCAATGCAGCCCGGCGTAGCCGGAACCAAAGTGGCCGCGTGTTGCATCGAACACTGCCACCCCGGCGGCAGGCTCAGACTTCCTTATACCGCCGCACAGAGGTCCTCGAGCCAGAATTTGCGCTGATACCAATTCCCCAAAACTTTGCATTATTACCAACGGTTTATGTGCGGAAACATCGTCGTAGTGGGTCAGGAAAGGTTCAGCGCTTTTTCCGCGACGTCATGGGGTCTGAGGGTTGTAAATGTCCTTGCCGGTCAATAGATTTCACCGCCTAACCAAGCCAAGACACCCGCAGCTTCATTCCCGTGAGATTTCTAGGTCAGGCGATTGTGCTGCTACACATTTTCCCAGTCCTATCGCAATTCCAGCCCTTTTTTCACCTTTGCCAAGATGGCATTGATTGCCTTCAGCTTCGCCTCGCCGGCCTTGGGTTCCCCGCTCAACTCAATTCGCACGCGCAACTTCAACGTGTTGGGTACGGCCGCTTTCAGCAACTGACCCAGCGAGTCTGCCAAGTCCATAAGCTCCTGCGGTTCCATTTCATCCTCCAAGGTGAACGTACCTGGTCGGTTCACCGACGGCGGTGGTGTGACCGGCACGGGCACGTTCTTCGGGCGTTGAAGCTTGACCGCCGCGGCCCCGCTCAGCGGGCAGGGCCATGGCCCGGAATCCGCTGTCCGTTCGAGCAACCTCGCCCGGATAGCCCCGTCAATCGCATCTCGCACCACCGGCCACGGCAGTGCCTTTCCCTTCGCTACCGACAACTGGTTTGCCAAGCCGAGTGCCGTGGTTTCATTCCCGTTCCATGCCGCCGGTAGTTGTTCTGGCAACAGCCAGTTCACGTCGATCGGTTCTGGCGGCGGAAACAACAAAGCTGCGTCGGCCAGGACACCCGTCGGGATCGGTTCACCGCAGATGCTCGCAACCCCTGACACCAGCCACAGCTTCCCCGTTTCCACCGCGGCCTTCACCCCTGCGTACACCGCTTCGCGCTTGGCCGATGGGATCGGTGCCGTTTCGTCGTACAACGTGCCATCCGCTGCCGCACGCTTGGTTATGACGTACTTGTCACCCGCAAAGTAATTCACCACGTCGGCGACTGTGATCTGTCTGTGCGCCGGCCACAATTCCGGCAGCGCATCAGGCGCAAGTAATGACGCCGGAATCTCCTCGAGTCGTGCTGATTCCGGAAGCACTACTTCCCAGGTTGGGTCTTTCTCGATGTCATCCACTGATACTTCCTGCCGCCAGATCGTCCGGAACGACTTATCCGGCCTCATTTGGCGCAGCACGAAAAACCCCTGCCGTGCACCATCCACCAAGGTTTCCAAAACCTCCCTGCGTCGCAGCATCTTGGGCAGCTTGGGCACCTGCGCAAAGGCCCCAACCAAGTCCTTGACTCGCCGTTCAGTCTCGCCCGGACGCCACAGATCATATGGCCCGCCCGGCAGCAGCGCATCAGCACTCACCGGAGTATCCTCAATCCGTGAACGAGGATCTTTCTTGATGGTCAGGAACAAAGGCTCGTCACTGGGCACAATCTTGAACGCCTGGACATCGCCCGCCGCGCTTTGGGTCACCACGATGCAGTAGGCGTGCTTGATGGCTTCCATGATCTCCTCACGCGCCTTCTCCGTGTTCTGCTGCAAACGCACCCGGCGGACCTCATCGAGTTCCTGCCCTTTCAGCATGTCCCGAACTTCTTCCCATCCCAGGTAACTCCTCACCGCTGCCCGCGCCACCTCCAAGCCATCCCGCGACGGCACCGCCAGCACCACCGCGTTCTTGTTTACCCGTGGGCGGTCTGGTCCGGTGGTCTCTTCGATGAACCGCTTCGCTTCCGCGCTCGGATTCCCTGACATCGATGCGCACTTGGGGCCCAGCACGGCGTAATGAAACTCGCCGTCGTCCTCGATGTCGCTCGGCTTCATCGGCAGGTTATGAACTCTGGCCCCGGCGGCCGAGGCCCCAGCCGTCAGGTCCTTGGTCTTCCCGATCATTGTACTTAGCAGCGACTCGACTGTTTCCGTTTTCACGCGGTCCGCGCACGCCACGTCGTGCATCTGCTGCAGATTCGGGCGCGACCCCAGCCGCCACGTTTTCGGCAGCGCCTTGTCATCCTGCGGGAAGTTCGATTCGTCCAGGAACCACGACACATCCACCCACCGCCGCAACGCTTTCTCGAGCGTGATCCGGTCCGGGTTGGTCGCCCCCACCAGCACGAACAGTTCGTTCAGGTTCGCCGCCTTCCCGATCGGCTGCGAATGCACGAACGTGGCTATGACCGCTTGCTGGACTTCCCGTCCCTTGAGAGCGGCAAAACACTGTTCGATCTCCCTGGCCTTCGCCAGTTCTGTGTCCAAAATGAACGGCCAGTTGCTCTGGGCGCCCTCGTAGGTCTCCTTCCGAGCCACTTCTGCCAGTTCTCTTAGCCCTTCGGGAATCTTCGTTTCCCCCGGTTTGGGTAGAAAGACACTCGGTCCGATCAACGGCGACGGGTCCGACCCCGCCGCGTCCCGCAGCGCCAGGGCGAACGTGCGCAGGATGCCGCGCGTCCTCTGAAAGCCGGGCATCCCCGACCATTTCGCATAAAACACTTCTGTCAGTTCCGGATGAAACGGGTAGCTCAGCAAGTATTTTTGTTCGACGCCGATCCCGCCCCTGGACGTCGCCTCATCCAGCTTTCCGATCCCTTGAAGTGCAGCGATCACCTGCTGCCGGAATTTCTCCGCATCTTTGATGGACTCCAAATCGAACAGCCGCCGTTTCAACACCTCTGCGGCTTCCTCTTTCGTCACTGGCTGGATTTCGTGTTCCCCCTCGCGTTGGAATATCTGGGATAGCTCCGATTCAATCCTGCGTCCGGCCGAGTCGCTCTTTTCGACGTCCGAGGCAAGTAGGGACGCCACTACGCAGCAGCGGTCCGTTTTGGTCGCCGCCTGGGTCAGGTATTGGAAGAAGTTCTTCAATGTTTCCAGCCAGCCCGAATCTTGGCGCACCTTCTCGTGCGCGTACATCAGCACTTCATCCAACAACACCAGCAGCGCTCCGCATTCCTTCACCCCCAATTCGAGCAGCGACCGCATAAGGTTTTCCGCTGGGGCGGCCTCCCGTTCTTCCGATTTTCCGCTGGCGTGCAGCAGCTTGAGCCCGGCCTCGCCCGCAATTTGCCATGCCAGCAGACTCCAAGGCTGCTTCAGCCACCGCTTTTTCCCGGCGGGGCAGATCATCTCCATCCCCTTTTCCACGTCCAGCTTGTCGAAGGGCAACACCACGATCCGAGCCTTTGGAATCTGCAACCCACCCATTTCCGCGCGGAACTCTGCCACGGCGGGCACATTCGGCAGCTTCGCCGGGTCATTGTGAAGGTGATACTCGGTGATCAACGCGTGTGTCTTGCCGCCGCCGTAGGTCAGCGACAGTTGTCGCACTGCCTTGTCGCTCTTGCCTGCCAGTCGGTAGGCGACATCACGCGCCAGCACCCGGATGCCGCTGGCGGGAAACGTAAGCGTGAAAAATTCCTTCGGATCGCCATAGGCCGACTTTGCCGTGCCCATCTTAACGTCGTAAAGATCGGCTGCGAACATCGCCAGCGTCAGCTCGCCAGACTTCACGTCCTCGCGCAGCTTCACCACTTCATGCCAGGGTTTGATTGTTCCGTTGCTCATAGAAGCCTCTATTGCTGTGAGAACCACTCTCGCAAGGTATTCTTCAATTTCACAAATGCCGCGTCCGTGCACCGTTCGAGGCTGACTTTCTCAGCCAGTTGTAGGTAAATCGACGACGATCTTGGACGGTGCGCTGTGCGCAGGGCCGCTTCCATTGCCTCCTTTGGAGCATGCGGCTTGGCCTCTCCTTCTCGCCAGTATCCCTCCTGCTTGAGCCTCAAGGGTAATTCGGAGGCAGGGGATTTCCATCCTAACACCTCCGGCACATGGGGTGAATCACTCCATATCCAGACCTCAAGCTCCGGGTTCAGCACAATCACCCGGGACCTGTCTTTCCATCCAGTCGCTGCGAGTTTGCCTTCAACCTCTGCCTCCAGCTCCTCTCGCGTTTTCTCCTCCGCCCCACAACCATCATGGTCAAATAGCACGATTGCCTTGCTGTATTCACTGAGCATGGAACGCAAAAAAGTATGCGATCTCAAATAGCATCCCGGGTCACGCTCGGAATGCGTAAAAATATCGGCTGTCACTGGCCTTATCCCCAGGGCGGGTCGCCGGGTCAAAATCCCACGGACGGCGTACTCCATGTCCTTGTCCGCTACAAGCACCACCAAGTCTTTCTGCGGTGATGGGTTCATCCAAGCACCCCTCCAGCAAACAACACTCCAAGGTTGGTTTCCCCGCGCCAATCTTTCAACGCCGGGTGCTCATGTCCAGCGACGATGTCTGTCGCCCCATCACCGGTCTTCGCAAAACAGAGTACCTGTTTTGGCTCAACAATGCTCAGGATAACCGGTGAATGAGTGGCCAGCAGAACTTGGGCACCATAAGTGGACGACAACGATTGGAACACGGTTTCAACGGCCCTCGGATGGATGCCATTTTCAGGCTCCTCAATCAGAAACACTCCCTGGAGATCCGGAAGGTAAGCCGGCAGCGTCAGGGCCAACAACCGCAACGTCCCGTCCGAAACCATCCAGGACGGCACCTCCAACCCCCCGGCGTATTCGAGCACCAAGTATTTGTGTTTGTCGTCCTCTCGCTCATGAATGTCCACTCCCACTAGATCGGGCAAGGCCGTTTGAACATGTCGAATCCAGTCCTTGATCCGTTCAGGCGCCCGTTTCTTCAAATCATCTATCACCCACGGAAGATTTGAACCGTCGGGTCGGAATCCCCTGCCCTGCCCTGGAGCGCTGGCTTTCCTGATGAGCAGACTGTTCAACACCAACGGCTGCACTCCTTGGCTGAGAAACGCCTTGAGCCAGGTGCACACCGGAAACTTCGCCTCATCTTCAGGCAGATTTCCCAATGCGGATTTCTTCGGACCCAGTCTGATCGAAGGGAACCACCCCTTGCCAGAGGCTTCAGTCACTTCCGAGTAGAAATTGTCGTTTCCGCCCTTTTTCTTCATCAACACAGACCGTTCCTGCCGGGAGGCTCTCTTGCTCATAATAGTGGCCGGCTCTTCACGGGCGAATGGGAAAACCCTGTTTCGTTCTATGGTTGCGTTGCGGCGTCCGCTCTTGAGCAACGCTCGTTCATGGTTGATTCCATATTCATGGGTTTCAGCATCAAACCCGATCTGCACCTCATACCGGATCGTATCAAATCCCCGACTTTTCCCGGCATTGACAATGGCAGATCGTTCTTCCGGAATCATTGCCTCAATGGCCAGCTCAAATCCGTTCCCCTGGCGCCCCCACATCAAATCCTCGAAATTCTGGGTGCGCTCTCTGATCGCTGCGTCCAAACCCTCCGCCACCATCTTTCCCAGGAAACTGACCACGTCCAGGAAGGTTGATTTTCCGCTGGCATTAGGGCCAACCAAAACGTGGAAGCCTCCAAGGTCCTGTCTGATGTATTTCAAGCAACGGTAACGCCTTGCTTCAACGGCCGTTATCATAGTGGTGTTTTAGTATGCGGGTTCGTTTTCTCACAATTGACGTCCCAAGGCAGCCTTTTTTGTGTGTTCCATGCCTTTGTTGGTCCTCTCATTCGCGTTCCTTCGGGCTATTCACGGGCAGTTCTTGCTGGTAGGCCGCTCGCGCGCTCCTCCCCTGCACATGATTGCTCAGACTCTCCAGGATGGCTCGCTCTTCCGACCCAACGTCCGCCATCTCGATCAGCGCCTGCAGCACCGGCGGGAACAGCGCATTCGTCCGCAATCCGCGACTGTTCAGGTACTCGTCCACCTTCACGACATCCCCGGCCCGCCACAGATGCATAAGCCGGTGAATCTGGTCTATCAACGGAATAATTCGCGTTCGCGGCTTCTCCGCTGCCCCTTCTTCGAAGAGTTTCCCTTGCGCCGCATCCAGCCGCGCCTTGGGACTATCCACAACCGGGTCATAGCCCATGCCCGGCCGCTTCCGTTTGTTCCATGGCTTCAGCTTGAAGGTGCTGCTGGACCCTTCCACCATCTCTTCATCATCGTCCCCAGGCTCTTCATCTTGCTCATCGACATCACTGGTCCCGCCGCTCGGCACCAGCAGATCAAACGTGTCCACCAGGTCGCGGTCCGACAGGTTGCACGACACCGCGTACAGGATGCACGCGCCCGCTGGGGCCTCCTCCATCTTGAAATCGTTTCGATGGAGCAAGTAGTACGTCGTCACGTCATCCAGTTCATTGCCCACGAAAGGCACGGAAGGACACGAAAGGTCTTCTGCCCTCCCCTGTGTGCTGCTCTTTTCGTCTCTTTCGTGTGTTTCGTGGGGAAAACTCAGCAGCCGGCCCACCACAAAATCCAGCACCATCCGCCGCACATGCCGCAGAAACTCCGACACGCTCATCAGTTCGTTCGGCTTGTTCGCCTTCTTCACCACCGGGTATTGGCTGTACGCCTCCAGCGCCGGCCCCGTCGCCGCCCACACAAAGTCCGGCCCCCGAATCCCCGCATCCCAAAAGTCCCGCAACCGCCCTGTAATCTTCTCCCGCATCTGCTGCAGCACCACATTGTCCCACCCAGGCCGCGCTGCCGGATTCCGCTTCTTGCACACAAGCCACACGGAAGAAGCCAGAGCGGCAGATGATTTCGCGCGCATACGCGTGCTCATCTCTGTCTGAATAGGCCAGCTCCCATCCACAACGAATCCAGATCTAACAAGGGCGGAGACCAGGGTCTCCCAAGCATCCGGTTGCTTGTTTGCGAATACGACGACCATCTTGCCCAAAGGCTTGAGCGCTTGGGCGCACCTTTGAAATACACGGGCCATGCCGTCCTCATAAACCGCCTTGGATTTCTCCTTGTCTCCATTATGGCGTCCTGAATCATCAATCAGCTCGCCGTCATTATTCTTATGATCCCATTTAGGTGATAGTTCTTCCTTGAATGCCTCATCCAGTTCCGGGGCCAGGCTACGTAATGACCTCTTAAGCCAAAGATAAAAGAAATCCATCAAGTCTGAATAGGGTATTGCGTCGTAGTAAGGTGGATCCGTAACCACCGCATCGAAATCACTTTTATCAAGTTGAATCGCTGATTGCTGTTGCACCGTCGGCATCTCCGCGCCTCTGGCAGCAACAAGCGCGTGCTCAATAAAACGCGCCAGCCAGTCTAATTGGGCCTCGTAGGCGCCACCGACGTTATTTGTCAAAGCCAACTCCACAAAATCCCAAGTAATCGGTAGCGCAAATCGCGTGAAAGTATGGCCGATTAGTTCACGTGAAAGGTGCCAGACACAGATTTGCGAATTGTAGTCGGCAATCTTGTCAACCTGTAGTACCAAGTAGGATACCACAGCTTCTTTCCATTGTTGCGGGTATCCAAGCTCCCCGAGCATTTCAGCCGTCTGCCTAGTTTTTGCCACAAACATCCCCAGCGCCAGCAATTGTCTCGGCGTGAAAAGTTTGTGCCACTGGTCGAAACCATAAAGGGGTACCCGGAATCCAAGCGCTTCCTTGTTCGGTAGCGGCTCGGTTGGTACCCCGAATGGAATATTCGCAAACACCTGCGGGATGCGCGCCTGCGCTTCGGTTGCCTTTTGCAGCTCCAGTTCGGTCGGCAGACGGTATTCCTTGCCAAGTTGTCCGTCCACAACCACGGCGGTCATGCACGCCCCCAGCCGGCCTGCTTGCCCTTCCAATCGAATGTCCTCCATGGTCATTATGTTGCCGTGGACCGGGCATTTGGCCCCGGACCGAGACATGGTCCCAGCACCAATCTTTCTGTCATGCTCCCTTCGTTGGGCTGTGTTCCCACCAACTTTCGGCACGTCCTCCTGAATGCCGAACTCGACACCAGTCCCATCCGCCTTCGGCGTCATCGTCAGCAACACCCGCTTGTCGTCTTTCTTGCACAGCCAGCGTGTCTTGAGCAGTGGTATGATCGTTTCGGGGTGGTGCTTGTTCTTGACCGTCCGTGCCCACAGATAGGCCACCGTCGGCTTGGGCACCCAGCGCGGATTCGTCGGCTCCGCCAAATAATCCGCCGTGAACTCCTCGTTGAGCATCTTTTCATCCACCTCGCCCTCCGGCGTGAGCGGGCACAGCCGCAATCCCTTGGCCTCGATTTCCGCCGCGTGCTCCTTCTTCCACTGGGCCAGCCAGCTCTTGGGCACCTTGCGCTTCTCGGTTTCCAGCACCGGCTCCCACGTGGCATACGTCGGATAGAACTCGGCCAGTTCCTTGCGCGCTTGCTTTAGCACCCACCGCCCCCACGCCCGCACATGCCACGCCAAATCCGCCTCATATTTGTGGTCCACCGAAGGCACGAAATCAGACGAAATGTCCTTCAATTCACCTTGCTGGATTTCTCTTTTCCTTCCCGTGTCTTTGGTGTGTTTCGTGGGCAACGGCAATTTGTGGGCTTTGCAGAAGGCCTCCATGAACTCCCGGTCTTCCAGGATGAACTCCGGCAGCGGCAGTTTCTTGCCCGCCAGTTTCTGCGGGTATTCCAAGGTACATTTCAGGATGAACCACGCCACTGGGTTGATGTCTATGGCCGTGGCCTCGCATCCCAGCCGCATCGCCTCGAGCGGAATCGCCCCGCCCCCCGCAAATGGATCCAGCACCCGGGGAGCGCGGCCGCCGTAGGCCTCGCGAATTTTTTGCCGGAACCATTCCAGGTCTGGCCCGTTTTCCCGGCCCCAATGCAGGATGCCCCCGACGGTTTCCTCGGCCTGGATTTCCTCAATCTTGCCGTTGGGCATCTTCTTTTTCTTGACCGTTTTGCGCACCCGCCCACCGAGCTTCTCGAGGATTTTGGCGCGTTCCTCCGGGTCGCCGGGATCGGGCAGCAGGGTGGCGATGAGCGCCGCCCGGCACGCGGCCAGCGGTCGCCGCGCCGGCCAGATGTGCAGTGTCGAGATGTGCCCGTGGCGCACGTTCTTCTCATGCACTGAATCCAGTGACGCCTGCTTGAGCGGAAACGCCACTTCAATCAATCGCGGTTTGTCATTCATATACGGAGAGCCCATGAAACACACCAAAATCCAGAGAGAGGAACACGCACTTCTGAGTTTGAAATTGCCCGAGGATTGGCGGGCTATGGTCTATGTGTTCACCTTTAGCGTACATTCGCGTCGTTCGCGGGCATCCCTTCTGCGCTTTTTGCATGTTTCGCGGTATCTTCATTTCGTGCATTTCGTGTGTTTCGTGGTCTCACCTCTCCGCGGCCTGCAACACGCTCGCCGCGTCCAGCACGATGCCGCCCTTCGCCCGAGCAATCAGTTTCCCGAACGGATCCTGGATGCGATGCAACTCCGGGTGTGACCCCGCGCAGTTGAACACCACGTAAAGCCAATACCGATCCCGCAGGTTGCATGCCTTCGCCCACTCGTTGTCCGACACCTCGATTTCCCCCACGCCGGCCCGGCCCTTCACCTCGATTGCCCGGGGCGCATCAGTTCCGTTGCGCGAAAGTAAATCAAACCCCGGCCACGCTTCCAGCCCTTGCAGGACCGCCTTCTCCGGCGCAGACACATCCACCACCTGTCGCCCATGCTCTTCTTCGAAACCAATCGCCTTGAGCATGGCGATCTTTTCCACTTCCCGGTCATGGCGCTTGCGCTCTTCCGGGTCCGTCGAGGGCACAACCAGCGCGTGAGCGATGAACTCCGGGGCCTCCGCCCGCACCAAGTCCGGTTCCATCATCAACTCGGCTATCGCCCGTTCCCGCTGGGCTGCCAAGTTCCGCTGGCGCTCCTTCACCCGTTCCAACAGGTGCCGTGCCCGTGGGTCCCCCCCACGCGCCTTCTCCGCGCGGCGCGATCGCTCGATGGCCAGTTCCGCTTCATGATAGGCAAAGCCCCGTTGCAAGAACTCGAGCCGCTGCGGCAGGGTGGCTCTCAGTTCCTTCCGGCGTGCCTCCACCTGCGGTTCGAGCAGTTCCGTCATCAGCCACTTCTTGGCTCGCTCCACGGCCAAAAGCCCTTGCTGTCGAGCAAAATCGAACGTCACAGGTCCGGACTCGACGCCACGCAACAGCAGGAGTTGTTCGAGGGCCATTTCCCGGCATTCACCCGCCAGCGATTGCCGCACCGCGACCAGCCGGCAATCCAGCGGAGTAAAGTGTGACGCTCGTGCCTCGGCTGCACCACCACCGCCAAGAGCCAGGGTCGGGCTGGGATCATTGCGTCCCACCTTTACCCTCGCCACGTGCACAAAGTAGGGCGCTTCCGCCCACGGGTCGGTGAACACGCTCCCCGCCAGGGCTAGTGGCCCGAACCTTGATTGCACCAGCGAGCACAGCCGGTCGAACACGCGTTCGCCAGGGTGCAGGAACACCGCCGCCTCGCCCTCTTTCGGCTTCAGCACTGTGAACTGCCCCCGTGCCTCTTCAGGGTAGCTTTCCAACAAGGGCAGCATCCAGTCCGCCGCCCCCCGTTGTTCGGCCACGATTTGAAATCGGCCGTCTAGATCGCCTTCCAGCCGCAGACCCAACAACGGACAGGCTTTTTCCAGGAACCGCCTGACATAGCCCGGCAGAAGCCTCCGCAAGTCTTCTTTCTCTAGTTGCAGGCGGTGCTCGGCAAGGTGGGTGGCCACATCACCCGTGCGCGGATACCGCTGTTCGACCCGGCGCAACGTTTCCAGTGCTTTCTCT
Organism: Verrucomicrobiota bacterium; assembly: GCA_012517065.1. GTDB lineage: Bacteria > Verrucomicrobiota > Verrucomicrobiia > Limisphaerales > J093 > JAAYVR01. The sequence continues at coordinate 26,276 of JAAYVR010000163.1, forward strand.
TTGGTCAGTCTGTGGTCAATCTCATCAGCCAGTTCATCCGCGTTGTCTTCCACCACCGCCCGGATCATCAGGTCCCGCAGCGATATCCCCTCGAATTGGGCCCCGATCACATCGAACACCTTGTCCGAGGTCAGCGCCTTGCGAATGGCTTCCAGCTTCTCCAGCAGGCGCTTCAGCACCTTGCCCTCACGTGTCTTGCTCGCTACCAAGTTGAACAACACCACGCGATCAGCTTTCTGCCCATACCGGTGAATGCGCCCGAAGCGCTGTTCGATGCGCGCCGGGTTCCACGGAATGTCGTAGTTGATCATCAACCGACAGAACTGCATGTTCAGGCCTTCTCCAGCAGCATCCGTGCAAACCATGTAGCGCGCCCCGCCTTCGGTCGTCTTCCGGCGGAAGAAATCAACCTGCTGTTCCCGCTCCCGGTAGTCCATCCCGCCGTGAATGCTCGCTACTTGATCCTGGTAGCCCAAGCCTTTCAACCGGGTCACGATGTATTCAACCGTGTCCCGGTGTTCGCTAAAGATCAGGAATTTTTCGTCTGCGAACTGTGGATCGCGAAATGCTTCCAGCATCCGGTTAAACTTTGATTCCTCGCCCGACTCGTAAAGCGCCTCTGCCGCCCGACGCAGTTTCTCCACCTGGGCCCGTTCTTCTTCCAGTTCCGCCAGCGATGTGGCCACTACCCCCGCGAGCAACGTGTCTTCAGCCCGCTCGTTCTGTTCGACGCCGTTTTCGGCTTCTTCTTCGTCCGCCGTTTCCGATTCGAACACGTCCCTGAAACCACGGCTCGACTCGAGCTTCCGCTGCTGGTTGGCCAGTTCTTCTGCCGAGAGTTCACCTGACTCGATTTGCCGGATAAGTTCATCCAACTTTTGAATGCGCCGCTCAAACGACCGCATGAGTGCATACGACGAACTCGCCAGCCGCCGCTGAAACACGCTCATCGCTAGTCGCGCCGCCGATCGGTTCAGAATCCTGGCCCTATTGTAAACGGTCCGCATGTACTCAGTCGTGGCCTTATAGACATCCTCTTCCGCCGGGCTCAAATCGAACGTCCACGTGTGCGATTCACGCACCGGGTAAAGCGGCCGCCCCTCGAAGTTCACCATCTCTTCCTTGGTTCGCCGAATGAAGTGCCCACGCTTGGCTTCGTCCGGGTAACTCTCAAACGCTTCGGGCGTAGCCAAAACATTCGGTTCCAGTAACCGCCACAGAGCGAAATACGGGTAGTCCACCCCCATGTGGGGCGTCGCTGTCAATAGCAAGACATGCCGCGCCTGCCACGGTAAAGCCAGGGAATCATCGCTCGCCGCCCCGCACAGCGCCTCAGCCAACCGGTAGCGATCGGTCTTGGTTATGGTGCCATCGGGGTTCCGTCGTGCGGCCAGCTTGTGGGCCTCGTCGAAAATCACCAAGTCGTATGGAACCACTTCCGGCGCGCCTATCTTCGACAGCATCTTTTCTCCGGTCAGTGTGTCCACGCTCACGATCACCAAGTCCGCGTCCTCGCCCACGAACGGATTCCCAGCACGCACATCTCCGCCTACGACCAGCCGGAACGCCAGATTGAACAGCCGCCGCATTTCCCGGAGCCAGCTGCCGACCAGACCGGCAGGCGACACCACCAGCACCCGCCGAATCAGTCGCCGCGCCAGCATTTCACGGATGTATAGCCCCGCCATGATCGTCTTTCCCGCGCCGGCGTCATCCGCCAGCAGAAATCTTAGCCGGGGCTGCTTCAGCATGACGTCATAAACCGCCATCCGCTGGTGGGGCAATGGATCAATAAGGGAAAGCTCGGCGGCAAATCCTGGGTTGGCCAAATGACCGAACCCCAACCGCTCCGCCTCAACCACCGACGCTACCACATCCGCCTTGCACGCAAAACTCGGCGCTTCGGCCGCAGTGCCGTCTTCGCGGAACGTCGGCAACAACTCCTGGCTGGTGGGACCAGTAACGCCGTAGGCTTCTTCCTCGAGCTTCAAGACTTGCTTCCATAGCGAAAACCCGGGCTTGGCCTTTCCCTTCTCCCACCGGCAGACAGAAATATGCGATACGCCAAGGCGTTCAGCAAAGCTCACTTGGGTCAGCCCCAGCTTTCCACGGACTTCCAGAATCCGCTTCGAGAAATCGGGAGGAACTTGCCTGCTTGTCAAATCCTTGCTGGGCATGATTCCTCCTTAGCACGCCAATGGGTAGTAGCCGGATATCGCATTCTTTCTCTTCGCTTCCCTGCAAGAACGGAATGACAGTCGGTTCCAAATCACAAGAACCAGAATAATCCATCGAGTGAATGTGGTCAATGGGTTATCTGATGCTAATTTTCAGATGTACCTCCTGCCACCGGTCTCCTTGATTCTCTCGCGCAAACCCGAAACCTCGGGTGTCCCCCGCTGAATCAGACCGACACCCGATCTTGCGACCTCCTACAATCGCGCAAATCTGGCGCCCATACTCTGCCAGGTTGCGGGGCAGCTCGAATCGTTCACCCTGTCGAGAGAAAACACCCCAATCAGCAGAAAGCGGAATCGCCCGGCCAGTATCGTGCACGCATGAATGCAACCAGTTCGTTGGGCTGTCAATTCATCGGACGACCATTGACGCGAACGGCTCGACACGCGCCTGGAGATAAACAAGCACTCCGACAAGACAAGCCAAGGCAATGCTGTGGAAAAACACGTATCTCAAAATCGCGCCTTCGCCGCCGAAATAGTTGGTTGCTGTGCTCGCAACAACGATGCTCTGGGCATCGATCATTTTGCCCATGACACCCCCCGAGCTGTTTGCCGAGCACATCAACACCGGACTGATCTGGGTCTGTTCAGCGGTGATTTTCTGAAGCCCGCCAAACAGAACGTTCGATGCAGTGTCAGAACCGGTGAGGGCGACTCCGAGCCAGCCAAGCAGCGTCCCAAAAAATGGGTACCACCCACCGGTCCGCGCCAGTGCAAGTCCCAGCGTCGCATCCGTGCCCGAGTATTTTGTGACATAGCCAATCGCCAACATGCCCATGATGGTCAGAAGGCTGAACCTGACCCGAACAATTGTCCTCCAATAAATGGCTGCCATCTGATTTGGCCTTAGCCCCATCAGACATCCAGACAAAAGAGCTGCGAAGAGAATGCCGGTTCCAGATGCCGAAAGCCAGTTGAACGAGTAAACGGCCTTTTCCGGAGGCGCGCCAACAGGCGCAACCGGCGGCGTGCGCTGCACCATAAGGTGCAATCGCGGAACCGACACATCAATCCTTGTCATGGCGTATTCAGTCCGCGTCTGTCCGCCAGCGGCGATAACAGTTCGCTCGCCGTTCAGGAAGGTTTTCACTCCCGGCAGTCCCCAGAAAAACAGAAAAGTGCTTAGAACGATCCAAGGCATCCACGCCCGGATAACGTCGCTGCCTTTCGGCCTCGCGGGAAGTTTCGGGGGATCAGCTTGAGGCCCGTTCGAACCATGTCGGCCCGCGGTCGCGGGTTTCCAATGCAGAAGCAGCAACGCCACCGCGCCCATTGAACAGACTGAGGCAATCACGTCCACCAACCACGGCCCGTGAAAATTCGACACGAGAAACTGAGGGATGGCGAACGCGACACCGGCTGTCAATGCGGCGGGCCAAACATCTCGCACACCACGCAACCCGGACATCGCAGCCACAACCCAGAACGGAACGATCATCGAAAAAAACGGTAGTTGTCGCCCAACCATTGCCGACAGCTTGTGCAGATCGATCCCGGTTACCGCGTTCAACGCAATAATGGGCGTGCCAAGCGACCCGTAAGCCACCGGCGCCGTATTCGCGATCAGCGAAAGCGCCGAAGCTTCGAGTGGTTTGAAACCAAGGCCCATCAGAATCGCCGCAGTGACAGCCACGGGCGTGCCGAACCCAGCAGCCCCCTCGAAAAATGCCCCGAAACAAAACGCGATCACTATGACCTGAATTCGCGGGTCCGGCGCCAGCGTCGCCAGACTCGCCCGCAGCACCTCGAAACGACCCGATTCCACCGTTAACTGATACAAGAAGATCAGGTTAAGGATTATCCACCCGATTGGGAACAGGCCGTATGCTGCCCCGTAAGCCGCCGATGCACAGGCTAGCTGCACTGGCATTCGATAGGCAAACAGCGCCACAGCCAAAGCCACAGCCAGTCCCAAAACCGCGGCCAGATGAATTCGTATGCGGAACACAGCGATTGCGCTCAGCAGGACAACAACGGGAAGAGCGGCAACCGAAGTGGAAAACCAGACATTATTCAGCGGATCATAATGCTGCAACCATGTCATGGCTCGAGTGCCCAAATCCAACCACTACTCGAGCTCGAAGTCCAGTGCAGAAGCACACCCGAGACTTGCGCGTCGAGCGTGCTTGCCTTCCTTGGGAGTGCTGCCCTGCTACAACGGTGCGCCTAGACTTCAACTCGTTACTCGTAACGGAGCGCTTCGATCGGGTCCAACTGTGACGCCTTCCACGCCGGATACAATCCGAACAGGATTCCAACCGCGGCGCTGACGCAAAAAGCAAGAACGATCGAATCCGGCGATGTCAGCGCCGGCCATGTCGTTGTTTCCGACAACGCATTCAGCACGTCCGGAGTGTAAACGCCAAGCAACACACCAATAACACCGCCAGTCAGGCTCAACGTAATGGCTTCCGTTAAGAACTGCAGCATGATGTCACGTCCGCGCGCGCCAACCGCCATCCGCACGCCAATCTCGCGCGTGCGCTCGGTCACACTCACAAGCATGATGTTCATCACTCCAATACCGCCAACCAGCAGAGAAATGCCGGCCACCGCAGCAAGAAGCTGCCGCATGGTGCGCGACGTGGAAGTTGCCATGTCGGTAATCTCCTGTTGCGAGCGCACCAGAAAATCGTCGTCCCGTCCCGGTTGGATGCGATGCCGCAAACGCAGTAGTTCCGTAATCTGATTCTGGACTTCGGGAACCACAGCGGCACTTGATGCCTGCACTGTCAGAGACCTGAATGTCGTCGCTCCGGTAAGCCGCCGCATCGCGCTCGTGTACGGCACCAGCACAACATCGTCCTGGTCGCTCCCCATCATTGACATTCCTTTTGAAGAAAGCGCACCAATGACGGTAAACGGCGCGCTCTTGATGCGGATTATTTGGCCGACGGGGTCCATGTCGCCAAACAAGGTTTGTGCTGTTGTCTTGCCGATGAGAGCCACCTTGTTCGCGCTCCTAATATCCTGTTCCGTAAAATTGACGCCGCTGGCTAACGGCCATGCGCGAATCGTGATGTAATCAGTCCCAACGCCAAGCACTTGAGTATTGATGTTCTGGTTGCCAGCGGCGATCTGAGCAAAACCGCGCACCTCGGGGCTAACCCCCGCAATCCCGGGTATTTCGCGCCTTAGAGCTTCGTAATCTTCCTTTGTGAGAGTTCCCGCACTGCCAAACCCCATGCCAAACCCGCCGCGCGTCACATTGCCGGAGAGAACCAGCAGCACGTTTTGACCGAGGGTCGCAATCTGCGCTTCGACCTGTGCTTTGGCACCATTGCCGATGCTTACCATTGCGATGACTGCACCGACACCGATTATGATGCCAAGCATGGTCAAAAGCGTGCGAAGTGGATTGCGCCGTAGAGCGCGAACAGCAACTCTGAATGTTGCAAGGAACATCATATGCCTTAACTGAGATTGATCGCTCGATGCTCCTGCTTGAGCAGTTCGAGTTGGACCGCCGCATCCAGTTGGTCCGTTACAGGCTGATCGCTGATGACGTGCCCATCGCGCATAACAAGCGTCCGCCGACAATACCGCGCGATGTCCAGCTCATGAGTGACCATGACAACGGTCATACCGCGCTTGTTGAGCTGCTGAAAAATGCCCATGATCTCGACGCTCGTTACGCTGTCCAAATTCCCCGTGGGCTCGTCCGCCAAAAGAAGCGTGGGCCGATTGACCAGCGCCCGCGCTATCGCAACACGCTGTTGTTGGCCCCCAGATAACTGGCTCGGTTGATGATCCGCTCGGTCCGCCAAACCCACCATCTCGAGCGCTTGCAACGCGCGTTCACGTTGCTCGCGGGTGCGCACTGGCGGGCGATTGTAGAGCAGCGGCAGCTCAACATTCTCGATTGCCGACGTGCGCGCCAGAAGATTGAACCCCTGAAACACGAAGCCGATTTTCCGGTTTCGGATTTCCGCCAGTTCGTCTCTGTCCAGCTCGCTCACGTCGATGCCATCAAGCAGGTACCGGCCCGAAGTCGGCCGATCCAGACAGCCGAGGGTGTTCATCAAGGTCGATTTGCCAGAGCCGCTTGCGCCCATGATTGCAACGAATTCGCCGGGCGCGATTGACAGCGTGACCCCGCGCACGGCATGGACCTCGACTTCGCCCGTGCGGTAGGTTTTTACAAAGTTTTCAAGTTTGACAACGGTCTCCATGTCACACTCGAGAATCAGCAAATCAGCCCTGCTTTGCGCAATAAACCATCCTCATCGCGGCCCACGCATCGGCGGCATCGGCGGACCAAACAGTCCGCCCGGGCGCATCCCGGTGGCCATGGTCGATGTTGTCGCGTTCAGCCCGAGAACAACTATGTCGCCCTCATTCAGACCTTCAATCACCTCGGTGTAAGAGCCATCGTTTATGCCGGTCAGAACCTTCACCGGCCGCGGCGTCCCAGCGGGCTTGCCATCAGGCCCCTTGTCCAAAACGTAAACCGTTCGGGAAACCGGCCCCTCATCAGGCTGCTGACCCGGTCCAGTTCTTCCCGACCCAAATCCCCCCTGAGCTCCCATGCCCTGTCCTCGGCGCATGCCCATGCCGCCCCCTGCCCCGCCCATCTGTTCTCGCATCCGAGCGCGGGCGGCTTCGCGCTGTTCAGGCGTGAGAGTGTCCATCCACCTGCGGACCTCTTCGAAACCATTGGGTGGACGGCCTTCGGCAACCCACGGGGGCGTGGGCGCAGCATTGTCAGATGAAGCCGGTCGAGGAACTTGGTTGGTTGAAGCGCTGTTGGTTCGAGCTTGTGCTGCGGCCAGCGGCATGGATGCAAGATTCGTTCGAACAGTCGAACCAGGTGTCTCCTTTGGGCGGAACAGGAATGCCGACGTCGGTACGCGCAACACTCCGTCGCGCCTTGCGGTGATGATCGAAGCATTGGCAGTCATGCCGGGCCTGAGCTTCAAATCAGGGTTTTCAACATCAACAACGGTCACATAGTTTACGACGTTTTGGTTCGTGATCGGGGCATAGCGCACCTGTTTGACAAATCCCTCGAACTTGCGCGTTGGAAAAGCATCAACGGTAAACTCGACGCGCTGGCCCTCCTCGACACCACCCACGTCAGCTTCGGACACCATCGCTTCGATTTGCATTTTCGCAAGGTCATTCGCTATCAGGAACAACGTCGGCGTGTTGAAGCTGGCTGCAACTGTCTGGCCAACATCAACGTTGCGGCTGATCACAATCCCGTTCACCGGAGCGGTGATCGTCGTTCGCGAAAGCTCGACCCGCGCCCTTTCGACGGCGGCCTCGCGCATCTTCTTTGCAGCCTCGGCCTGATGCAGATCAACGATCGTCTTGTCGTAGTCGGCTTGCGTAATGAGCTGGTTGCTGTGCAGCTCTTTGGCGCGCCTGTGGTTCAGTTGTGCCAGTTCAAGCGCCGCCTCGGCATTGGACAATTCGGCTTCCGCCTGCGTGAGGTTTTGCTTGAAAGTCGAGGGATCAATCTGCGCAATCACCTGGCCATTGGTGACCGGAGAATTGTAATCAACGTAAATCGATTGAATAATGCCTGAGACCTGGCTGCCGACCTGCACGCTCTTCACCGGGCTTATCTGACCATTCGCAGTCACAGCCTGAACAACGCTGCCGCGCGTAACCACGGCCGTCCGGTATTCCTGGGCAGGATCGCTCGCGGGTTTCCCGCGCTTGTACCATGCGTAACCCGCACCAGCCAAACCAATCACTACCACGGCCCATACCGGCCACCTTGATCTTGATCTTGCACCCATATGTCAATTCCACTCAATCGCCAAAGTCCAAACTGTCCAGCCACCGTTCCAAACTTCCCTTCGCAGTACCTAACGAATCCGCTCGCACTCAGCTCGGCGCGACAACGCGCAATCCACCCACCCAAAGCATTTTCTCTCAAGCGCAGCATCCGGTTCCACCTGCGATGCACTGAAAATCAACGCGGTTCGCCCGGCGGTGATCCCCCACCCTGAGGTCCGCCACCCCGCGGCCCCGGAGGAAATGGACCAGGCATTCCCCCCGGTGGACCATGAGGTGGACCTTCACCCGGCGGTCCCGGGGGTGGACCACCGGGTCTGTTGCGGTCCCGTCTCTTGTGCATTTCTTCGAGCAGTTTCTTTTGCTCGGCGGTGAGAAACTTGGACAGTTCTTTGTCAGTGCTCTGGATGACTTCCTTGACCTCGTTAAATGCGCGTTGGTTCGCCTCGTGGATGCGTTTGGCTGCATTCTCGATCAACGGCGTGACTTGGGCAACCTGTTCCTGGGTCAGTTGGAGTTCCTTTGTCAGATCAGACAAAATGTGCCTCGCCATTTCGTTTTTTGTTGGCGGACGGAAGAATGTTTTGTGCGCAAGGCCATACCCAACAGCGCCTCCGGCTATCACGCCCGTCAGGAACACCGCGCACAGGTAAATGAGCGTCTTGTAACGAAAAAGAGCATTCATTGGACGGATGCAGACCACACAACAGCATTTGGCATTGACCAGAGGTCTCTCGAAACCCGGTTCACCTCAAAATACGTTGCTGCCACAGCCAACACCATCAGCATCGACGTCAACGCCAGCCCACCGCGCAGCATCCGAAACACCAGAGCAATGTCCAACTCCTCTCTGGATGCCCGCCAGCCAGCCAGAACACGCGCTTCGAACCCCAGCGGCAGTGAAACCTCGCGCGGCCGCTGTGCACCCGCAGCCGCACGCAACAGCCGAGCCAGTTGTCGATCAAGTCTGCTCATGTTTGGACTCCTGTAAAAGCGTGGCCAGATGCTTTTTCATTCGTTGTCTGGCCCTGAATGCCCGCACCTTGATCCGGGTGGTGTTCCACCCCGTAATCTGGCGCAATTCATCAAGACTGCGTCCCTCCAAGTGCAACAGCGTGATTAGCATCCGGTCCCTTGGTTCAAGACGTTCAAGCAGCTTTTCAACCAATTCTCTCGCGGCAATCTGATGCGAAGCCGGGAGTTCTTCTTCCGACCCAGCCAACTGCCGTACCACCTGCTCCTGCTCCTCGGTCAGGTCCGCCCACCGCAGCTCAGGCCGAATTCGTTCGTGGTGCAGCGCATTAATACAGGTGTTAACCGCCACCCGCGACACCCAATGTTCAAGCGGCACCGCACCCGAATACTGGTCCAGTTTTGCGAACACTTTCATCAAGATGGTCTGCAGCAGGTCTTCCTCGCTTGTCCGCTGTGGCAAATGAGCGCGCACGATCTTGAGCACCAATGGAGTCAGCCGCTCGACAAGCAGTCGAGCCGCCGTTTCATCCCCATGGCGCGCACGTTCCACGCAGGCGTGCGCGTCGAAGCCTGCGGACAGCATATCGTCGTTGCATGACGCTCTGCCTAATGATGACAAGCAACAGTATCTCCGGTTACACGCCGCTCACAGGGCTCTGGCAGTAAATATCCACCAAAAACAGCAGCGCCTGGCCATGCCCAACATTGACAAGCGCATGCGGAACATCCGCCCGGTAACTCGCCGAGTCACCAGTATGCAAGATTTCTGAATCCCCCCCCGACTCGACCCTCACACGCCCGCGCTGAACCGTTACGAACTCGCGCGTTCCCGCAAAGTGCGGCGCGCTGCGCAGCGCCCCGCCCGGCGGCAATTGAACCTCGTAAAACTCAACGTCCTTCTCCAGGTTCAATGGCGATAGTGTCCGAATTCGGGCGTTTCTGTCCGAGCGATAATGGTAAGTCCGATCGTCCGCCCGAATAACAACAAGGCGCGAGGCCGAGCCGGGCGACTCGAGCAGCTCGCCAAGGGTCATCCCAAACGCCCGCGCAATCCGTAGCGTCACCGCCAGCGTCGGATTCGCCCGCTCGCGTTCGATCTGGCTCAGCATCGAGCGGCTCACACCGCTGATCCGTGCAAGGGTTTCAAGCGACCAATCGCGAGCAGATCGCAAATGTCGAACCCGGCGCCCGAGATGCCTCGTGAGCGTCTCCGGCGGTTGCCCCGCTCCATCCGCCGAGTGACCTGCCATTGTTTCGTCTTCGTTCATTATATTGGAAAAAAGTCTTGCATATTGGAGCCAATCCTGTACTCTGACATCGTTCGTTGAACGATATACAGTCGAACCATGAAAGAAAAACCGTCATCCGGCAAGCAACAAAGCGCCAGTACCAAGCGCGCCAGCGGCACCGTATCACACGCAAATCAGCCCATCCCCGGCACGATGAAAGCCCTCGTCAAGAAGGAAGCCAAACCAGGTCTCTGGCTCGAAGAAGTGCCAGTGCCGTCGATCGGCATAAATGATGTGCTGATCAAGGTCGATCGCACCGGGATATGCGGAACCGACCTGCACATTTACAAGTGGGATGCATGGGCACAAAAAACAATCCCAGTTCCCATGGTCGTTGGACACGAATTCGTCGGAGAGGTCGTCGCCGTCGGGGAGAACGTTGCTGATTTTTTCCCGGGAGACGTTGTGAGCGCCGAGGGGCATGTTGTCTGCGGCCGGTGCAGAAACTGCCTTGCTGGGCGGCGGCACCTGTGCAAAGACACAACCGGGATCGGGGTGAACCGCCCCGGCGCATTTGCAGAGTACATTTCGGTGCCAATGACCAACGTGTGGCATCACCGGGAAGGAATCGACCGCGACATTGCGGCAATATTCGACCCGTTTGGCAACGCGGTCCACACGGCACTGTCATTCCCCGTCCTGGGTGAAGACGTCCTCATCACAGGCGCAGGACCGATCGGAATCATGGCGGCTGCCGTCGCGAGACACGCCGGTGCGCGTTACGTGGTAATCACCGACATGAACGATTACAGATTGGAACTGGCAAAGCGGGTCGGAGTAACCCTTGCCGTGGACGTCCGCAAAATGAAACTGCGCGATGTCCAGGCCAAGCTCGGAATGAAAGAAGGGTTCGACGTCGGACTGGAAATGTCCGGTAGTCCCGCGGCATTTCGGGACATGCTCGACAATCTGTGCCACGGAGCAAAAATAGCAATGCTGGGCATCCCTCCGGAATCCATGGCCATCGATTGGAATCGCGTCATTTTCAATTCCCTCACCATAAAGGGCATCTACGGCAGGGAAATGTACGAGACGTGGTACAAAATGACCGTCATGCTCGAAAGCGGCCTCGACATTCGCCCGGTGATAACCCACCGTTTCCCATTCTCCGACTACGAAAAGGGGTTCGAGGCGATGTTGTCAGGGCAATCCGGCAAGGTCATTCTTTACTGGCAGTAGCATCTTCCAAAGCGAACCCGGAAACCCCGCCAATCGACGCTTGGTGACAATTCATGAGCATACTGTAAAATCGCGATATTATGACTGGGAAATTCAGAGAACATCTGTTGCAACAGCTTGATGCGATAAAACAGGCTGGCACGTGGAAAAGTGAACGAATTATCGCCTCGCCGCAAAGCACGCGCATCAAGCTTGCCGATGGACGAGAAGTGCTAAACCTCTGCGCGAACAATTACCTCGGACTGGCCCAGCACCCAGAAGTAATCGCCGCTGCAAAAAAGGCCCTGGACGATTGGGGTTACGGGTTGGCGTCGGTTCGGTTCATCTGTGGAACCCAGGCCGTTCACAAGCAGTTGGAACAGCGGCTAACGGAGTTCCTCGGAACCGAAGACACGATTCTTTATTCGTCTTGCTGGGACGCAAACGGCGGCGTGTTTGAAACCTTGCTCGGTCCCGAAGACGCCGTGATTTCCGATGAACTCAACCATGCCAGCATCATCGATGGGATTCGACTCTGCAAAGCACAGCGGTTTCGGTACAAGAACAACGACCTAAACGATCTCGCCGCGCGGTTGCAAGACGCCCGTGCCGCCAGGTTCAGGCTGATAGTCACCGACGGCGTGTTTTCAATGGATGGCAGCATCGCCCGCCTTGACGGCATTTGCGACCTTGCCGATCGCAATGATGCCCTTGTCATGATCGACGATTCACACGCCGTCGGATTCATGGGTAAACGCGGCCGCGGCACACACGAGCATCTCGGAGTCATGGGACGAATCGACGTCATAACCGGCACGCTCGGCAAAGCTTTGGGAGGAGCCAGTGGCGGCTACGCCAGCGGACGCAAGCAGATAATCGAGCTGCTCCGACAAAGGTCCCGACCATATCTGTTTTCCAACACACTCGCGCCCCCAATCGCTGCCGCATCAATCAAGGTGCTCGACCTGCTTTCCAGCTCGACAGAACTCCGCGACCGGCTCGAATCCAATACGCGGTTTTTCCGGGAAGGACTGGAGCGTCTCGGCTTCAATGTTCTGCCAGGTACGCACCCAATTACACCGATCATGCTCGGGGACGCAGCCCTGGCAACGCGCTTTGCCGACGCAATGCTCGACGAAGGAGTGTACGTGATCGGGTTTTCGTATCCGGTCGTTCCACAGGGCAAGGCGCGGATCAGGACACAGATCTCGGCACTTCACACCAGAGAGGATTTGGAGTTCGCCCTGAACGCTTTTGCAAAGGCAAAGAAGAAACTGGCCATCTGACAAACTCGCAAAGCAAGGAATACCGTGGCAGAAGCATTCTTCTGCCCTACATTTTTCTGCCGCTTGGTGATTCTGTCGCTCATTCTTCCTGCGTCGGCCCGGCATACATCGGTGTTGTCGGGAGCGCCGTGGACCCGACGATCAAAAATTCAAAATTTTTGTGGAACTTTTGTTTTTCTTTGCTAAATTCTCTGGCTCCCGTGGTTACCTTGCACACGGCTGTGCCACGGGATGCATCGTTGTACAAGAAACGCAGACAAACCTTGATCAGCGCCGTGACAAAGAAAAAACTGAAGACAAAAGCAAAAGGAACAGCGTCCGCGCCGGCCAAAAAGCCGGCCGATGCAAAGACCCATTCTGCCCGCAGCACTCCTGCGGCCGAGTCTTCCGCTGCCAGATCCAAAAACACCGTTCTGGCAACGACCGAAACAATCCTCGGCCGGCCTTCATCACGGAAAGCAACTGACGCATCTCCCAATATCAAGCCCCAGTGGGTAAAGTATTATAAACGCCTTCTTGATCTGCGCGAACGCCTTCTCCAGCAAATGCAGGGCCGCGCCAAAGAATCTGCCGAGGAAATCAACAATTTCAGTCTCCACATGGCAGACGCAGGTACCGACAATTTCGACCGCGATTTTGCGCTCAGTTTGTTGTCCTCGGATCAGGATGCTCTATACGAAATCGACGAGGCACTCAAGCGCATCGAAAGAGGCACTTACGGAGTCTGTGAAATAACAGGGAAACCAATCCCAAAAGCGCGACTCGACGCCATCCCATGGGCTCGGTTCACGGTCGAAGCCCAAACACAGCTTGAACGCGACGGCGCCCTGCGCCACAAACGGCTCGCAAACCTTGGCACAGTTGATGCCGTCAGTACCCTCGAGGTAGAAGAGGAAGTCGAAGAGGAAGAGAAACCAGCTAAAGATAAGGAGTAATCACATGCCACGCGAGATGGTCATTCTCGAATGCACCGAAGCCAGAAAAGAGGGTAAACCACCCTCCCGTTACATCACTTCTCGTAACAAAAAAACTCAGACCGAAAAGGTCGAACTGATGAAATACAACCGGTTTCTGCGCCGGCACACGCTTCATAAAGAAGTCAAGTGAGCAATTGATCCTCGTAGGTTGTTATGCCAAGAAAAACTCATCCGGATCGCCCAACCAGAACATCCTACTCCGGTGAAATCCGCACACCGCGGCCCAAGCCAAAAATCGATTTCACCGTCGATATGCTCGATTTCAAAAATACCGCCCTGCTCTCCCAATTCGTTACCGAAGCCGGGCGAATTCTGCCGCGTAAATACACCGGCTTGCCCGCGCACTATCAGCGGCGCCTTACAAAAGCAATAAAACGCGCGAGGCAGGCTTTGCTCATGAAATAGCCGGAACCGCTGCCAACCCAAATCGGCAGCGGATGTCGGCCAACGCTCACCGCATGGCTCCCAACCGGCATAATCCAGCGCTGGTTGTGGTGACGTTGTTGCTTTTTCCTGACCGTGCCCTCCCCAGCCTACGGCCGTCGCTGAGCCACGCCCAACATGTGAGTTGCTACTTAAGCTTGACAATGCCTATCTGGGCCGGTTGCAAGTGCGACGCACTGTGCCGAGCTCCGTTTCATAGACAGAACACCCCCGCTCCTTCAGGTGCATCACCGAGTCCGCGTTTCCTGATCCGAAATGCACAAAAACCGCACCAACCGGTGTCTAATATGTGAAGTCGTCGCTGCTCTGTGAGCGAAACCGAAAACAGGTCACTATGGTGCGAGCGGCTCTACGAGAATCGAGCCGCCGCTATGATTCTCTACGGGTGCGCCCTTGGCCTCTCTCACCCAGAAGCCGAGGACGTACTGCATGACACTTTCGTCGCCCTGATGGGCCTCGAAACGCCCCCCGCAGACCCCGAACGGTTCGCAGTGCGCGCTTATAGGAATCGCGCAATCAATCACCGACGCGGTTTCTGGCGAAGGATCAAACGTGAGAACGCAGCGGTGCTCTGGTTCGACCAATCCGACAATCAGTCCGAACTCGAGCTCCTTGCAGTGAATGCTCTGGCTGCTCTGCCCCCAAACCAACGCGAGGTCGTCGTACTCAAAATCTGGCACGAGTTGACCTTCGAAGCCATCGCCACAATAACCAATGCCTCCCCAAACACAGTGGCAGCCCGATATAGATACGGCATCGAAAAGATTCGAAAGGCAATCTCACCCTCAATTCAGGAGACAATCCATGAACAACCACTCCCAATTGGAACAGTGGCTTCGTTCCTTGAAACCGCACGGCCCATCCCCGGAGCTTAAACGCCGTCTGTTCGATCAAGGACCCACCCACCCCAGAACTCTGCCGAAAAAGCCCGCAACCCAACCACAGCCCGCTTCGTGGATTGCCGCCGCAGCCGCGTGCGCACTCATCGTCACAGGATTGTCACGCTCGACAACCTCAGAAGTCCTTTTCTGGAATCCTGCGGGGCACACGCACTCGCTCGCCACCGCCGCCTTCAGCAACCAGTTCTACGCGGCGTACCTCCCCGGCACTCACAGCCTCTGGAACCCGTCGCTGCCCACAAAATTGAAGTGGACAAACAACGAAAGCCTGCCATCAAGTAAGTCGTTCGGTGTGCACAGCAAAACAAATTTCTCCCGCCAATAGCAAATGAGCACGGCAAAATCAACCGCTCCACCTGCACGGCGTCCTAGCGCCCCCAATCCAGCCGCAACAGCGCCCGCCAATACTAAGACCGCCCTGTTCCGCGGGGTCGATTGGGCGGCGTTCTTGATCTCAACTGTTGTCACACTCGCAGCGTACCTTTACACGCTTGCGCCTGACCTCACCCTCGAAGACTGCGGCGAGCTGGCTGTTGCCTCCTACTACGCAGGAGTGCCCCATGCACCCGGATACCCGGTCTGGACGATCTATTCATGGCTGTTCACCGTTCTTTTGCCGTTTTCAAACATCGCATGGCGCGTGGCAGTCTCTTCAGCCGTCGCCGCCGCGTTGTCAAATGGCATCCTTGCCCTGATTGTGTCGCGCGGCAGCAGCATGATCCTCGACGGCATCGAGCAACTCAAAGGCCTCGATCCGCGCCGCGAAAACCAATTGTGCCTCGTCTCAGGCGTCGTTGCTGCGATGTTGATCGGCTTCAACGGGTTCATGTGGAGCCAGGCCATAATCGTCGAGGTTTACACTCTAAGCGTTCTGTCTTTGATGGGTGTGTTGGTTTGCCTTCTCCACTGGGTCTATTTTCCCGAAAAACGCCGGTATCTCTACATAGCCGGATTCTTGTTCGGTATTTGTTTCAACAATCATCAGACCCTGATCGTCGCCGCCATCGGCCTCGAAGTCGCAATCGCATTCGCAAAACCCGAGTTGGGCAGAGACGCTTTCCTCGTTAATACCCTCCTCTATCTCACGGCCCTTGTCATGAAATCCTCGCGGCTTCTGACTACTTTCGATCAGAACATGCCGCTTTTCGTGATCTTCAACATAGTCGGCCTCGGTTCCCTCGCAGCTCTCGTTTATCTCATCTACAAAACCGGCGGTCTCCTCTCGGAATGGAAAACTGTCCTCATCACGATGGTCGCATGGCTCGCCGGCGTCTCGTTCTACCTCTACATGCCAATTGCGTCAGCCACAAACCCGCCAATGAATTGGGCATACCCGCGCACGTTCGACGGCTTCATCCACGCCTTCACCAGAGGCCAGTACGAAAGAACCAACCCAACTAACATCCTCGCCGATCCACTCCGGTTCATACTCCAGCTCAAGATGTATTTCGAAGGCGCAATAGACGAGTTCCATTTCGCCTATCTCTTGCTCGCGCTGGTGCCATTCTTCTTCCTGCCAAAAATGCAAAAACGCGAACGCGCATGGATCATCGGCAACGCCGCCATATACGCTTGTCTGGCTTTCCTCCTGCTCATCCTACTTAACCCCAACACCGACCGCCAAAGCCGCGACCTGACAAAGGTGTTCTTCACCGCCTCCCACGTCACCATCGCCATGTTCGTCGGGTACGGCCTCGCGCTGGTGGGCGCCGCGCTGATCCTCTATTACCAGGAATCACGATATCTCGCACTCTATGGGTCGGCAGTCGCTGCCGCAGTGGCCCTCTACGCTCTGGCGGCAAAAATACAAAGCGTCTATGGCGACCCCGCATCCAACTTCTCCGGATTCCGTCTCTTCTACCACGGACTAACCACCGCCATCAAACAAGCCCACTTCTTCACCCCGCCGATCTATTCCATATACGCAGCGGTCTTCGTGCTTGCATGGGCGCTGCTGGCTCTACTGGCCATCCTCCTACTCAGACAACGGTTGCCGCCAATTCTCATCCTCGCGGCTTACGCTGTCATACCAATCTCACACTTCGGCGCACACTGGGCGGAAAATGAACAGCGCAACCACCGGTTCGGCTTCTGGTTCGGGCACGACATGTTCACCCCACCTTTCGGCATCTACCCGCAAATGACCTACAACGCCATATTGTTCGGCGGCACTGACCCGGGCCGTTTCTGCCCCACTTACATGATCTTCTGCGAGAGTTTCATCAAGCCCTCCCAACGCTTCGACCCGGCCTTCGACAGGCGTGACGTCTATATAATCACACAAAACGCACTCGCCGATGCCACTTACCTCAATTACATCCGCGCACACTACAACCGCAGCACCCAAATAGACCCCCCGTTCTTCCGCGACTTCATCCTCTTCCTCCAAAACATTGCCATGGGCAAAAAAGAAGCGGAAAACCGAGCCAACGGCCGACTCTACCGAATGAATTCTCTCGCAAAAACCATCGGTAGCCTCACCAACGTCGTCGCACCACTCGATAACCTCATCATGAGCTTCGGAAAACAAGTCGAAGATAGACGCCGCCGACAGGGCGTTTACCCGCCTAAAGAAATCGCCACGCCCACACCCGAAGATTCACAGCAGTGCTTCGGAGAGTACATCGCCGATGCACAGCGACGCCTCCTGCACGATACCCAGTTCCCAAATGAACCAAAACAAATCCGCCCAGGTGAAATCGTCAATTTCACACCCGACGGCCGCGTCCAGGTCGCCGGCCAGGTCGCCGTCATGGCAATCAACGGACTCCTCACCAAGGTCATCTTCGACAAGAACCCCACCAACGAGTTCTTTGTCGAGGAAAGTTTCCCCCTTGACTGGATGTATCCTTACCTCACGCCTTACGGCATCATAATGAAAATCAACCGCAATCCAGTCCCCGAAATCACAGAGGAAATGGTCAGAAAAGATCATGAGTTCTGGACCAAATACTCCGAGCGCCTCTGCGGGAATTGGATAACCTACGAAACACCGATCAAAGACGTCTGCGCTTTCGCAGATCGAGTATATCGCAAAGGCGATCTCACAGGTTACACAGGCGATCCAAAGTTCGTCCGCGATAACGACGCCCAAAAAGCCTTTTCAAAACTCCGCAACTCGATCGCCGGCCTCTATGCATGGCGAATCAATGCAGCCAAAACCCAGGAGGAACGCAACCGCCTCATACGCGAAGCCGACTTCGCATTCAAACAGGCATTCGCATTCTGCCCCTACAGCCCCGAAACCGTCACCAGATATGCCACCCTCCTCGTCACTATAGGCCGCACTGAAGATGCATTGTTGATCGCCCAAACCTCCCAGCGCCTCGACGAGGAAAGCCCCATCGCCCAGAGCATCATCGACCAAATCCGCGCAATAAAGGATAATACGATCGCTCTCGCCCAGCTCAAATCACAGCTCGCCGACCTCGAACGCCAATACCGCACTAACACAAATAATATCCAGGCCGCTTTCAACCTCGTAAGCGCTCACCTCCAACTCCAACAAACAAATCAAGCATTCCAAATCCTCGACGAAATCATGCTCCGCCCTTCGGCCGACCCCGGCACGCTCCTGTCTGTCGCCAACGCATACGTCCAAATCGGCCAGTACGCCCGCGCCGAACCCGCGTTGCTCCGACTCGCTGCCCTGGTCCCGGACAGCCCCGAAATCTGGTACGACCTCGCAGGTGCACAAACCGCTCTCCGAAAAACCAACGATGCCATCCGTTCACTCAGCATGGCACTCGCACTCAATCAACGGCGACTCGCATCTGATCCAAAGGCCTCCAACCTCCAGATTCTCGCCGCTTCCGACCCGCGGTTCCTCCCCCTCCACCCGCTCCCGGAATTCCAAAATCTCGTCCGAGGTTCAAACGCGCCCATCCCGCCATAGACCCAACCCGCGTTGACAAAATCCAACGGCGAACTTCCGAAGTCCTGGAGTTCCGGCGTTCCGGAGTTTCGCAACCGTAGAGTCGCACAGCAGCGCCGCCCCTTGCAGTTTCCAGCCCCGCTGCTGTTCAACGCGATTTCTTCCTCAAAACAACAGCCCGCCCCTACACCCAAACTGCCTGGCCGCCGGCGTACCCGCTAGAATCACCACGTCTCGCGCCCTTCCGACCCACTGCCCTCGACGCGAACATGTAGAAAACCCGACAGCCTGAAATTGCTTCCTGTTCGGGCTACCGCTAGGATCGTCGGCACCCCCCAAAATATCGTGTCTGTCACTCTATTTGCTCCGCATGCCCCAAACCCCACCAACCCCTCACGACGATCCCCGGAAACCTCGCTCATGACGCCACAATGCCCGCCCCGCCCAGCCCAACCCGGCCGCCACAATATCGTGTCTGTCACTCTATTTGTTCCGCCCCAGCAAAACCCCCGCTAACCCCTCACAACAGTCCCCGGAAACTTCACCTTTGACGCGACAATCCCTATTCAGCCGGGATAAACACCCCTCCCACTGTGGATTTCACCGTGATCACCGAGCTGACCAAGCCGGCAATTACAACATGCGAAAACAATCCCCCATCGCCGATCACCTTCACCAGGACTTCGGCATCCCACAACTCCGATCTCTGAAAACGCCCCTTGCCCCCTTTGCTCGGCTTACTCCTCCCAGCCCTTACTCGATCGCTCTCACCTTCAGATCACGCAACACATAGACCTCTCCCAACAACATCCCAGGTATCTTCCTCGCACCACTCTTCCGCTTCGGACCAAACAGCGGCCGATGCCTCATGAACACCTCCTCAACAAACGCCCTGCTCCCCAACGCCACTCCGTCTGTTATGTGCCTGATCTTCAACATCAGTGCAGCC
>JAAYVR010000164.1 GCA_012517065.1 Verrucomicrobiota bacterium
AAACACCGGCGGTCGGGAGCGCGGCCGTCCTCGGCCGCATCAACCCGACAACCGATCCCACGACCTGTTTCGATCATGCAAATCCTGCGCCCGAATGTTCACCGGCTGGCGATGCACAAACAACGTGCCTGTCCCCTTCTCGGTTCCGAGGGGTTCCTGCATGGACTTCAGTAGCCGCCGATTTGAACAAGGGACAATTTGCCGGCCGCATCGCAATCCGGGGCAAGAACCTAAACATCGAGCCTGTCACTTTATCCAAGTCACCCCCAACGATCGTGCCGTCATGACAGCCTTACTTGCTGCGGGAGAATGAGATATGGATAGACTGACGGAAATCGAGGACAGGCTTGGATTGGGCGCTTGCGTTCAAGGAAGGCTTTTTGGTAGGAGTGTCGGCGATGACGAGTTGGGCTGACATCAGTTTTTAGGCATGGGATTTGAGCATGGGGAGGTCTGAAGGTGTCAAAGTCGCGTGATGCCACGAGCGGGGTGACGAGTGCCAGCGCAACTGATTGCCTTCCACGGTTTGCCGGTGTGGCGGAATGGCAGACGCAAGGGACTTAAAATCCCTTGGCCAATCACTGGCCGTGTGGGTTCGAGTCCCACCACCGGCACTGCTTGGGCTGAATCCCGGCTGCTGCGGGATCGAAGGGTGATCGGCTCGAATGCGTGGTGTTCGAGCCGGTTTGGCTTGCGGGTCTATGGATATTTCTGAGTTGATTTCTGCAAACACGCGGTATTGCGCGGTATTAGGGCATCCGGTGAGGCATTCGGCGTCGCCCGCCATGCAGAATGCCGGCTTTTGTGCGCTTGGTTTGCCGTGGCGGTATTTGGCTTTTGACGTTGAGCCCGGGGGACTGGCGAGTGCGATTGCGGGTGCCAAAGCAATGAAATTCATCGGGTTGAATTTGACCGTTCCGCACAAGGTGGCAGCGGTCGGGATGATGGATGAGCTTGATGAAACTGCTCGGAGGTTGGGCGCTGTCAACACGGTGCGGTTCGAAGCGCGGGATGAAAGCGGAGTTTGGAGGCCCTTGGGTCAGTTTGATGAAGTGCGTGGATTGGAAGTGCGTTCGGTCGGATTCAACACGGACGCCGATGCCGTTAGCAGGGTGATCAAGAGTGATTTAGGAGTTGAACTTCGGGGAGCTGTGGCACTCGTTTTGGGAGCTGGCGGGGCGGGGCGGACCGCCGCGTTGCAATTGGCCGCGGAAGGGGTAGGGGAGCTTTGGCTCGTGAACAGGACGGTGGCAAAGGCTGAAGCTTTGGCGGCAGAAATCCGTCAAAGATGGCTCGGGGTGAAGGTGCAAATCGGGTATCCAGCCTGTGCTGTGGACGTGATTATCAATGCGACGTCGCTGGGGTTAGGGCGGGATGATCCGTTGCCTTTCGACCCGAAGGTTTTTGACATGAAGAGAGCGAAATCGGTTTTTGACATGGTGTATCGGCCTGCTGAGACATTGTTTTTGCGTGTTGGCAGGGCTGCTGGATGCCGTTGCACGAACGGGCTTGGGATGTTGTTGTATCAGGGCGCGTCTGCGCTTGAACTGTGGAGCGGTTTGCGGGCGCCGATCGACCAGATGAGACGGGCACTTGAAATCGAAGTGTACGGGAAATGAGCGGCAGCATGGCTGAGTTTTGGTTGGCGTGGTCAAGTGTGGCAGCGGTTCCGCTCGGAAGAGCTCTTTTGGGGTTACCCTTTCATTTTTGGTCGGTGGTGATGTTCATGGTTGGGTGCGCTGTGGGGAGCTTCCTGAATGTGTGCATCCACAGGTTGCCAAGGGAAGAGAGCGTTGTTTGGCCGGGGTCGCATTGTCCGGCGTGCAATCATGAGATTCCGTGGTACTTGAATATTCCGTTGTTCAGTTGGCTTCAGTTGAAGGGGCGGTGCAGGTTTTGCGGTGCAAGGATATCGAGCAGGTATCTCATAGTAGAATTGCTGACGGGCTTGTTGTTTGCCGGATGCTGGCTGAAGTATGGGATGATTTCAGTTGCGGTGGCACTGGTGTATTGCGTGTTTGTCGGCTTGTTGGTGGCAGCGACGTTCATTGATGTCGAGCATTTCATCATCCCCGATGTGATAACATTAGGCGGGTTGGCAGCGGGTGTCATAAGCTCCTTTCTTGTGCCGGAGTTGCAGATGGCAAGCTCATCTGCGCTTGGGTTGAAAAGATGTGCGGTTGGTGCCGGGCTTGGGGCGGGGATAATCTACGCCTTCCTGCGGGTCGGGAAACTGCTGTTTGGGCGGCAGCGATTCGAGTTGCCGGCGGGGAGTCGCGTGGTGTTCTTGGAGACTGAACTGGTCTTGCCGAACCAGCGGCTGCCATACGGAGAGATGTTTTATCGGAAACGAGACGCGATCGAGCTGCATGCTGAACTGGTTGAGATGCCGGACAGGTGTTATCGGGACGTGCCCGTGCGCCTAACTCAAGAGAAACTGGAAGTTGGCGGTGACCAATTTGCTGTCGAGTCGGTTCCGTGCCTGGAAGTTGTTACGGGGCGGGTGGCAGTTCCCCGTGAAGCCATGGGCATGGGCGATGTGAAGTTCATGGCAATGGTTGGGGCGTTTGTCGGGTGGCGCGGCGTGCTGTTTACGCTGCTGGGGAGCGCGATGCTGGGATCGTTGGTTGGGATTGTACTTATTGCGCTAAGGCGACGCGAATGGTCAAGTCGCATTCCCTACGGGCCGTACATAGCTTTGGCTGCGATTGTTTGGCTGTTCGCAGGGGACATGATTCTGCGCTGGTATGCCGGGAGATAGTCGGTTGTGCGGCCGCGCTACGCGTCAGCCACACTGTGCCCGATGCCTCATCGCGTGATCGACCAGAACAAGAGCGGTCATCGCTTCGACGATGGGGACTGCGCGGGGCAGAACGCACGGATCGTGCCGGCCTTTGGCCTTGAGGTGGGTGGGCTGCCCGTAAACATCGACCGTTTCCTGTTCGATTTTCACCGTTGCGACGGGCTTAAAAGCGACACGGAAGACAATTGGTTCACCGTTGCTGATTCCGCCCTGAATCCCGCCTGACCAATTGGTTGTGGTACCAACGCGACCCTCTTTCACGCAAAACGGGTCATTATGCTGCGTTCCCGTCATTTCGACGCTGCTGAAGCCTGATCCCACTTCGAATCCCTTCGTTGCAGGCAGACTGAGCATGGCCTTTGCAAGGTCGGCTTCCAGCCTGTCAAATACTGGCTCGCCCCACCCGGGCGGAACCCCGCGAACTGCGGTTTCGATTATTCCACCGACAGTATCGCCTTGATCGCGGATTTGCTCGATATGCCGGACCATTTCAAGGGCCGCTGCGGTGTCGGGGCACCGGATGGGATTGGATTCTATCAGGTCAGGCGTGACAGTTTCCGGAGTTACGCTCGCTTTGATGTTATGCACGCGCACGACGTAGGACATTATTTCGACGTGATAAAGCTCTCGAAGGACCTTCCTTGCGATTGCGCCCGCAGCAACGCGAGCGACGGTTTCCCTCGCGCTTGTTCGCCCGCCTCCCCGCCAATCTCGAATGCCGTATTTCGCCTGATAAGTGTAATCTGCATGTGACGGACGGAATTTGGTCGCCATGTCCGAGTAATCGGAGGACCGATAGTCTTTGTTCTCGATGACCAGACAGATTGGCGTGCCCAGAGTGTGGCCTTCGAATGTGCCCGAGAGAATGCGGACACGGTCGGTTTCGGTTCTTGGACTTACAATGTCGGACTGGCCAGGGCGGCGTCGGTCGAGCTGTGCTTGGATGTCAGCTTCAGTGAGCGGAAGGCGGGGAGGACAGCCATCGACAACGGCACCTATGGCTGCGCCGTGTGATTCACCCCATGTTGTGACGCGGAACAGAATGCCAAACGTGTTTGCCACACCAGAAGGGTGGGACAAGCCCTGAAAATGTCAACTTAAAGGCGGGACTCGAGCGGCCGTGGGCGCAGCATCGCCCGAGGTGCAGAGAAACCCATCCCATTTGGAATTCCGCGTTTACACGGAACAACGCTTCACCTTCGGCAACCCAAGCGCGAAAAGCCTGGCTTGGTCAAAACCCTTTCGCGTACTTCGCGTTCTTAGTGGTTGAAACCAATCAAACCATCGGTCGATCCTTCCCAAATCCGCTCGGTTCCATGACACTATTCCGTCCGGCCCGCAAATCTCACCGCCTGACCAGACCACGGCGCCCAAAGATTCGTTCCGATGAGAGTTCAGGCCGAGTGGGCTTGGATGGAGATTGTATCAACCACGAAATACACGAAACACACGAAAACTTTGCTGTGGTAATCCGGGCTTTCAGCCCTTGGATTGTGGAAAGTGATGTCGGGATGGCCCTTGTCGTGGGGCTTCACCACACACTGGTATGCACCGCGCCGTTGGTGCGTCGATGAGCGACCCGCATGGCGTTGGAAAACAGAACGGTGCCGAGCGATATGCGGACAGACACGTTATTCTCGGCATGTGCGAAGCGGGCGCCCTGCCTTATGCAGGATTTCATGGAACGCGCGCACGTGGGCTCCTCCGCGGGCCGAAATCGGGACAGAAGGAATTACTTCGCTTGCAGATGAACGCTCGTGTTCATATGTTGCACACATGCAAACGCCATTGGTGTCACGCATCGTTTTCGGCGCGGCCGTGATGGCCGCATCCACGTGGCTGATGTCGGACGCAAAGTCACAAGACGCTTCCGCCGACGCAATTCGCGAAGAATACGAGGCGCGGTTCAGGTCGATTTCGGCCAAGATCGATGATATTCTCGGCATCCAAGCCACTCTCCAAAGGCGCATCAACGATTTGTCAGCCGAGCTTGGAGCGCTGCGCGAGGAACAGTCGCGAATCGCTGGTCAGAGCGTGCGTCCCGAAGACCTACGCAAGCTCGCGGATAAAATCCGCGAAATCGATCAGAAGCGCGAAGACGACAAACGGATCATACTCGAGGAACTGCGCAAGCTCGCCCAGGCGCCGATCCCAGAACCAAAGCCGCGAAGAGAGGAAACAAGAAAGGAAGAAACAAAGAAGGAGACCGAACCGTCGCAGCCGCCGGTTCCCCAGAAGGGCTACGAATATGTCGTGAAGGAGGGGGACACACTGAGCGCAATTGTTGAGGCTTATCGTCAGAACGGGGTAAATGTGACAGTTGACATGGTTCTAAAGGCAAACCCGAATGTGAAACCGAAGTCACTGCGCGTCGGCCAAAAAATCTTCATCCCGGATCCGGCTCTGAAATAATCGAACCTTGCCGTCGAGCAGTCACTCGGCAACCGAAGCAACTCACTTGGCTGCGGTCAAAGCATCGGCACTTCCCGTGGCACTTTCACGATAATAGTGCCCGCGATCTTGTCATGCCATGATTGGCGCTCGCGGGTCCAGCCCGCCCAGAAGAACCCAATCCCAAACGCAAGAAACGAAAACACCGCCGCAAGAGCCCGCACAAGCGCAAGGCTGAAATCCAGATCGCGGCCGTCCTCGCGAACCACCCGTATTCTGCACACAACACCGCCTATTGTGGTTCCTTTCCAAGTCCACATTCCCACGTGATAAGCAATCCAGAGGATGACACCGAAGCCGTTCAAATGGCCAAGCAACCATCCCAACAAGACAAGGTCCAGAAGTGTTGCTGCGAACCTGAGCCAGAACCCGGCGCGAGGCAATGATGCATAATCGATTGGCGGAACACTGCGCAAGCCCACGCGAGGCTCTGTGCTTTCTTGACCTGGCGCACCAGGAGCAGTCGCAGTGCTTGTGGCCTCGCTGCCAGTTGTTGTCAGGGCAGGGGAACTGATGCCACCGGCAGGCATTCCGCTCGCCGGCCTCCCACCGTTGCGGCCGTTCACTCGAAAAGCCCGAAATACGGCCATGAGCGCCGCTCCAAGGCCAAGACAGAATAGTACGCCCCACAAAACACAACCCAGAATCGGAACCATGTACAGCACGGTCACAAGAAGCACTCCGACGAGAAAGTGCACCATGGATTCAGGTGCCAGCGCCATGCCAAATCGCTTCGTCAATTGCGCGCCAATGAACTGGAAAGAAGCAGCCTTGCCGACCAGAACGGCAGCCAGCAATGCAAGCTTCAGAAACGGCACAGCCAACAGTCCAATGCCTGACGCGATAAGCAACAGCATCAACGGGCCAAGGAGAATCAGCGCCACCAAACCCACGCCGAAAGCGGCCAGTGAATTGTCGTCCAGCACCTTGACACACTGGGTCATCGAACGCGGCATCAGCAAGGCAATGATGAGATAGATCAGGAAAAACAATCCAACGAAGAACCACGCAAAGCCCGATGTGGGTGGAAGCGGCCGCATCAGCAACAGCCCGCTCTTCACCCATTTCCATACGGGATTGAGTTTTGCCGACCATTTCTCGAATGCGAACTCCTTTGGAGCAGACGCGAGTCTCGCCTCCGGGTCGCGATCGAGATGTCCGAGCACAATTGTTGTTTCACCACCGATTTGTGCTTTGGGGCCGAGCTTGAGGTTTCCAAGGACTACAACGCAATCGCCTGCGATCTTGCTGTTTACTTCGGCGTCACCGTGAACGACGACCATGTCACCTCCCACATCGCCGTCCACTCTTGCGTTGCCCAGCACCACAACAAGGTCGCTCACTCTTTCTTCCGCCAATATTACTGCATCAGCACCGACCTTCACCATATCGCCCAAAGCCCGCACTTGCACGGGTGGCGCAGATGGTTCACGTGATTCAGCCGAGTCGTCTTCTGGCTTGACACCAGCATTGCTCTGGGAATCCGTGGTCGCCGCAAAAACCGTGGTTTGTGGTGCGATCCATGAACCGGCCGCCAGCAACCCAAGCGTCAGCAGAAACGCATAAAAGCGAAACTTGTTTGTTTTCATTTTGGTACTCCTTTCACTGTTGGAATTCTTGCCAACCGATAAATCAGCGTGCCACATCCGATGCAACAGAGATACATGGCGATCATCACAGCCGCCAATCCGATCAAGAACGGACCGTACGCTCTGCTAAGGCCCGTGGCCACTGCGGTCAAAACCACACAAACCAAATTCACAATCGCACCCACGAGATAGAAAACATCCGAAACAACCTCAGCCGCGGCTCCGAGCAGGCCAGCGTTTCTGACAAGATTCGCCCAGCTCGAGACCGACGCCGCCACTGCAAGCAGAACAACCGCCGTCGCCGCAAGGCGAACTCCGACCGGCCACGCGGGCCATGACTGCCGATACCATGGGCAGGTTGAACGCGCCGCTATTGCAGCAAGCACACGCGGAACAAGTGTGGGGGGTGCCCTGTGATCAGGCAGGCTTTTCAACTCCCGGTCAAGGGCCTCGACCCATCGTTCGTCATCTGAACTGTTCATCATCCGGTTCATCCGATCAAAATCCTCCTGCGGCAAGCCGGTGGCCGAGTTTCCGCCGAAGCGATTCCCGGGCCCGGTGAATGTCAGTTTTCACCTTGCCCAACGACACCTTGAGGTTCGATGCAATTTCCTCGTAGCTCATGTCCTCGAAGTGATACAGAACAAGAGCAGCGCGTTGTCCCGGTGGCAAAGCGCGGATTGCGTCCTCGATAATCGTTCGCTTGTCTGCGAGATCGCCAGCCCGCTCATCTGAATCCGGCGCCGAGATTGTTTCCGTAAGATCACGCTCTTCGTGGCCGTCCTGTACGGATTCGGAAAAAAACTGCCATCGCGCCCGGTAGCGTGTGAGGTAATTCAGGCTCAGATTCCGCGCGACAGTCTTGAGCCAGCCGCCTGCTGTGGGGCTGTGTCGCAGTTCGTCAAAGTGCGCGTAAGCCCGCAAGAACGTCTCTTGGGCGATGTCTTCAGCGTCGGCCTCGTTGCCGACCAGGCGCAACGCTGTCGTATATACCATGTCCTGGTAATCTTGCATAAACGACTCGAATTGGCCTTGGTCGCTCATCCGATTTACTATTGGGCATGGGAGCCTGTGCTAATTCGAGCTCATTTTCACCCTGAAAACACGGTTCTGGAACTCAAAGTTTCACAAAAAAGTCTTGCTGAAATTGGTTCGGCCGGTTATCGCCTTGGACGCAGCCGCTTCGCCGGGCGGGAAACGCCGCGGCACTGGCATTGGTCAATTCTGACGCCATGTCCTGTATCGCCATGGGATTGGCCTGCGCATTTTCAGCGGCTCGCATTGCATATGCTGAAATGTCACGAGTTGATGGGCTTTATTTCGCCGAGCCTAGCTCAGGAGATCATCGAGTTTGTTTTCAAAGAAGACAAACCCCTGTACCGGACGGTGCTGGCTGCTGTGGCTGATGTCCACCGCGTCCGGCCCGCTTTCCTTGAAAAGAAGCCTCGAACACAGCGGCACGCCGAGATGATTGCAACCCTCAGTCGCCCGCGACTCGAAGAGGCCGCTGCGAATCTGTTGCGCGGATGGCTTCTGAAGGCTGAAAACGCAATCGTGACCGATTTCCTCGACAGTCTCGGCATTCCCCACGAGAAAGGGCTTGTTGAAGACTTTCCGAAGGAAATCGATGACGCAAAGCTTGATGCGGCAATCGAGCTGCTGCTGTCCAAACACCCAAAAGAGAAAGTCATCGTTTACCTCAATACCGTAAAGTCGTCCGGCGGTGCTGACTGGCAAAACCTCGGGAAAAAGCTCGCAGAAGACCCGCGCCTTCAACTCGGATAGGCACGCCTCAGTTCAGGTCCCGGCTCTGAACCCAGACTTGTCGCAGGTCCGATTTTTGCCAACTTCGGACCTCATCGCCGCGCGATCCAACTTGGAATTCAATAAGCCGGACAATCGTTGGATTGGCAGCGAGATTGACCCTGCGGCAAAACAGGTTAAGGCCCATACCGAGCGCGTGAATGCTGATGGCAGGGTCATGGTTCGTGATGATCCGGCTTCAATTATGCACCGCCTGCCCTTGGATGGAAAGGATGGCAACCGATCCGAACGCGCAATGCGAGAGTTCGCGAAATGGAGTAACGGTCCGGGATTGGAATGGAAGAAGTGGTCGTCGGCTGTTCGGGAAGGGACCTGGCGCAACCGCCAAGGTGTGGGCAAACCCTCTACTGAGTGAGGGCGATCGAGTTCAGGAAAAGGATTCTTTTGTTGGTACGCTCGAACAGACGACCTGGTCTATCTGCTGGTTTATACCAATCGCATTGACGCGATCGATTTCGCCTGGAACAGCGGCACTGCCACCACACGCTGGAACTACGATCCGTACCGTGGCTGGCTCAAATCCAAGGATTATCCCGATGCAGCGTCAGGCCAACCGCGTGCACGGGTGTGTGGGGGGATCCGGCGAAAAACCACCGGCTCTGCAGAGATCTGGGGCAAGAGCACGCTGCATTTCCGCGTAAGCGCGGAACTCTGGCCCTCATTTATTTCCTTGTGTTGCTGCTGCCAGCTCGGCGATAACGCGCCGCTGAGTCACCTCGAACAGCAGCGCGTCGTATCGAGTTCGCTCGTTGAAGTAGCCCATTTGCACCGCGCGATCGCAGACGTCTGCAGCTTCTTTGAGCTGGCCGAGTCTTCTGTATGAGTCGGCCATTCGCGTCACAAGCAACAACGGCGCCGATGCATCTAGCTTGAACTTGTTTGCGCCGCGGGGCAAATCGGACAGAAGGGCGAGCCGGCCATAGTTTATGCAGGATTGATCGTCGCCCCTGTCCCATGCGAGTTCGGCAAGGTAGGCTTGATAGAGCCTTTGGTTGTCGGGATCGACATCTATGAGAGTTTGTAACACCTGCGACAAGTGATCTGTGGGGGGCGCATAAAACACGGACCGCTGTTCCATGTATGTCCGCATAAGACTCAGGCCATAGTGCCTTAGGAGAGTGGGGTTGGTCTTGGCCCTGTCGTACATTCTTTGCCCCAGCGAAGCGTATCTGAGCGCGTCGTGTTCAGCCGAAGCTTCGAGGCGTTTGAACCTTGTTGCGATCTCGTGCGGTTCGAGTGCATCGGGTTCATCCTGCAGCCAACGCAACAGGAATGAATCCATGATATCAACAAACCTGCGTTCTTCAGCCAGATAGAACCGGGTAAAGGCGGTCCTGTCTTCCTTGGTGAGTTTGTGTCTTGCGAGGTATTGTCCCAACAACGTCTCTGCTCGCCGCGAAAAGTTTTCGTCCAACTGCTGAAACCTCCGGGCAGTGCGCCTGAGGAAAAAATCGCGTTGCGCGACGTATTCGAGTACGGGGTAAAAATCGCTGTGCTGGCGTGTCCCGACTGCCGGGATCAGAGCCCCGAACTCCGACGAAACCACTTCGCGTCCGAGGAACAGGACCGGGTTGGACAATCCGAGTCGTTCAAGGTCAGCTTTCACTTCAGGTTCAGCCAAAGCGGCCGCAACCTTGTCAACATCATGCTTTCTCGGTTCAACCGTCCCAACAAGGACAAGGTCCGCGGTGTCGGTCCGCCACAAGCTGACCGAAGGAAACTCGCTCGTGAACGTGGCAAGGAAAATGTCAAACGCAGCGTCGCTAAACTCGTAGAGCTGCATCCATTGAACCATGAGCCCGCCAGGCGCAAGGTGCGCCCTGCAATTCGCATAAAACTCCCGACTGAAAACGTTTGCGACGCCTGCCATCCACGGGTTTGACGGCTCACTGATAATCACGTCGTATCGCTTGTCTGTGGAGAGAAGGAATGATTTTGCGTCGTCGATGATCATCCGCAACCTCTTGTCATGAAACACGTCCCTGTTGTAGTTCGAGAACATCTTTGCGCCTTCAATTACCTCGGGCGAAATCTCGACAACGTCCAGACTCCTCACGCTGCTACGTGCCAGGACGGACCCGGCCGTGACGCCGCTTCCGAGGCCAACCACAAGGACATCTCGAGCATCAGGATGCAGTGCCAACGGTACTTGGGCTGACAAAACCTGCGTCATCATGTCCGTGAAAGTGCTGGCGTCCGTCTTGCCGTTAACCTTCAAAAAAAGATTCGTTCCATCAACTCTGTCACCGTGCACGCTCACAGTCGCCCCTGCGCCATCCCGATAAAACCTGATATTCGAAGTTCTTGCCACTTCCAGGAACTCGCTCCGGCTTGGCGGAGTGATGCCCGGCCGCCACATTCCCAATGTCAGAGCACCCTGCCAGGTCCTGTCAAACAGTGGTCCTGCCGCCCACACTATCCCTGCCACGGCAACGAGCATCGGCACGGTTGATATCCTGATTCGCAGCCCGTTTGTGCGGGTCAACACGGCAAGCCCAATCCACGCATTCAATCCGACGCCTAATGCAAATGTTCTGGCCAGTCCCAGCTTGGGCAAAAACAGAAAACCGGTCAGACAGGTTCCCAACACCGTTCCAAGCGTGTTTACGGCAAAAACGCGGCCAACAGCACTCCCTGCCTCCGAGACCGCTGAGGCCGCAACACGGCTGACAAGCGGCAATGTCATTCCCAAACACAGAGTCGGTATGAACATCACCCCGAAACAAATCAGAGCCTGACACAATACGTAAACCGGGTACGCAGCTTCTGTCCTCGAAAGCAATCCGGCGAGCTTGACAAACCAATAAGGCAAATAGGCATAAAAGAACATCGAAACGCCAAGCGTTACCGCCAAAGCGAGCTCGGCAAACCCAAACGCCCGAAAAGGTCGTCTTGCAAACCGCGCTCTTGTTACCACCCACGCACCCACAGCAATGCCCGCTATAAACGTGATCAGCATGATCGAGAACGCGTGTGTGCTGGATCCGAGCGCCAGCGACAAAACACGCGTCCACGCCACCTGGTAAAGCATTGCCACAAAACCCGATAACCCTATTGCAAAAACGGCCAGAAACCTGTCCCCCGGCCGATACACTTCCTCGCTTGCCCCGCCATTTTCGGGGTCCGCCGCTTGCTCGACAGCTCGAGTTTGCACGGATCCGACCTCGACACCTTCGCGCATCCACCCACTGAGGAACAGGCCAATGCAACCAACCGCGAGGTTCATGGACGCCGCTGCAAGCACTGTTGCGCTCAGCCCCATTGCCTGAATCCACCAGAAATCCGCCAGAACAACTCCCAACACTGCGCCCGCGCTGTTGACCGAATACAAAGCTGCAACCCGTCCCTGCATCTCCCCCAACGTCTTCGTCACAAGTCGGGTTATCATCGGCAGCGTCCCGCCCATCAACACCGTCGGGAAAAGAATCGCAGCCAGACTGAAACAGAACTTCAGAACAAAACCTGCTGCTGGCCCCGGCGTCCACGAACGCACCATCGACACGTACAAGCCGTAGCAAAGTTCGTAATACGTTGGGAATGCAATCGCGTATAACCCAATCGCCAATTCCAACCAGCCATAGACTGCCAACGGACGTTTCACCCGGTCCGCAAGACGGCCAATCCACCAATTCCCAGCCGCCAACCCCCCCATGAACGCCATCAGCACCGCCACAACGGCGTAACTGGCGTGCCCAAGGAACAACGCAAGGTATCGCGACCAAACCACCTCATATACCAAGCCCGCCGCGCCAGAAAGAAACAGACAAAACAAAACCGCCCCCAGCACCAATTTGGTGCCGGGCCGCACCGGTAATTGAACTCCTGCCATCAACCTGTGATTCTGAAACGTGGTTAACTACGAAGAACAGTGTAAATTGCAACGACATTAGACCGGAAGACCCTGCCACACCGGACTTTGCCCGCTGGGCCCGCAGCACAAAAAACGTTCTGGTCCGGTATCATTGTGACTCTGCCTTGTTGGGTCCCAACTGGCTCTTGCCGCCCTTAAAGCGCGGGTGTCACAAGGTGTGGCCTTTGGATGCCAGACTGCAGGTGGGTGGCGATCCGACAACGCCGTAATCGTACGTGCCACCGCCGGGACATTGAGGAGCCACACCGTTCTTCAAATAGCTGTTCACAGCCGGAATGTCCACAGCTTCCCCATTGCCCTTCCTATTCTCGGCAGCCCATGCTTCTTTGGCGCTGTCAATGGCACGGAGGTTCATCTGACATGCCTGCCGCTGTGCATTCTCGCGTGCTTTTGCAAAGTTCGGAACGGCTATGGCCGCCAACACCCCGATTATCGCCACCACGATCATGATTTCAATCAGGGTGAACCCCGACACTCGATTCCTTACGGTCTTCATAGATTGCATCTTTAGGATTAGCGCGTGTCCAAAAATCTCAGCTACATCCGATTCGGCCGGCGAAGCACGAGGTTGTGTCAGCGCCGGGGAATTCTAATATCAACCACAGCGCCAAAGTCAATGAGACACCACAAACCAGCGCGCCGGCGCTTGTCAATCTAGCTTTCTAACACCGCAATCAGGCTTAAGTTGTTCCGCCTCACCGCCACGCTGCGGTGGCGCTCTTCGGCCAAACTCACATTGCGTCCATCGCATCTGATACGCCGAGCCCTCCATCAATAAGCCGACGGCCCCGTTTCTCGCCACCGGTCTTGTCTTGTACAGCCCTCACTTGTGTCTGCAAGTATTGCGCGATTGTGGTGTGACCGTTCTCACGCGCCACATCAACGGGCGTCTGCCCTTGCGGACCACGCACGTTGATGTCGGCACCTGCGTCCACAAGCAACCGCACCATCGGCAAGTCGCCTTTCCGAGCCGCCACATGCAGCGCTGTCCAACCGGACTTGTCTTTCGCGTTGAGATCGGAACCGGCGGCGATGTGTTGCCGAATGACTCCGTAGTTGCCTTGCTCCACGGCTGCGTGCAATGGCACGCTCGGCGCTTTCGTCCAGCAACCGGCAGAGAGCAGACCCAGAGCACAGCCGAACAGCAAATACGTAATTCGCGCCTTCATAGGACAAACATACACCGATGTCTGAGGATTGCGACAATAATACACCGCAGCCCTCTGCCAGGGACATTCAGGGAATGCGGCACACACTTGTCCGCCACGGAAATCTCACCGCCTGACCTGTTCGAGACATTCAAAGCGCCATTCCGGTGAGATTTCTGGGCTGGTGGCCAGTTATTGGTTTGGCCAATTCTGGCCCCGCCACCAGCCCCACAAGCTCACTGTCGTACTCGGAAGAACATTTGAGTCCCTGTGGCAGGTGTCACGTACGGCGAGCTGGCGCCGGGCACGTCCGTGTAATCTCCTGTGACTTTGGGAGCCGATTGCAGTGTACCGCCGCCGCTCCAGGAAACTTGGACGTTCCTGCCGACCAAGCCGATGGTCAAAACGGTTTCTGGCGGTTGGGTGTTAACTGCAATCTGGACTTCATCCATCCAGTGATTGTCGTTCAGTCCACCGGTGCGCGCGCCCCAGCCAAACCTTGGGTTGTCGATGGGAGTGAAGTTTGGCAGCGGCAGTTTGTAATAGACCGCCGTGTCGCCGTAGTAAACGTCCACTGTCCCATTGCGGTTAAGTCGAACGCCAACCTGCACAAACGCGTCGCCGGTACGCAAGACCGCGATTGGGAACTTGCGTGTGGCAACCTCGCGGCCTTTGTAGAACACGTCGATCGCCGGCGCTTCGCCTCCGGCGTTGTCGTATGTGTCAAAGGAGACGATCAGGCCCGAGCCCGTGCCTTGTTCGCCGAAGCTTGAGTCGGGAAGACCGCTGGCAACAACAAAACTGAACCCATCGGCTGGCGTTGAAGTTTGCATTAAACACTCCCGCATCGACCACAGCCGATGCAGCGCATATCAGAGCTATTGTTGAAAAGAATGAACGCGAGGTTGTTTTAGCAGGCGCGGATATCTTGCTGCTTCCACTTCGTGTGGTCGGCTTACCGCGCGCCTACACCACAAGTCAACCAAATGCGCAGTCCAGCTTCTTCAGTTTCTCGATCACATCTTCCCGATCGTCTTGCCGGCTTCCGACCCAGGAATTCCCCGCCTCAGAACCTCGCGCAACACGTAAGGCAAAATGCCGCCATGACGATAGTACTCAACCTCGATTTCGGTATCCAATCTGCACCGGACCGCCACTTTATCATCGACGCCACTGGCCCGGTGTATGACAAGCGCGATCTCCTGGCCGGGCACAATGTCCGGCCCCAATCCCAAGACGTCATACGTCTCGGTTCCGTTGAGCCCGAGCGATTCAGCGGAATCGCCATCCCTGAATTGCAGTGGCAAAACACCCATCCCAATGAGATTCGATCTGTGAATGCGCTCGAAGCTTCGCGCAACGACGGCTTTCACGCCCAACAACGCAGTTCCCTTCGCCGCCCAGTCACGTGAACTGCCCGTGCCGTATTCATGGCCCGCAATCACAATCAAAGGCGTGCCGGTGCGCCTGTACTCCATCGCCGCATCGTAGATTGTCATCTTGCGGCCCGCGGGCTGAAGCAATGTGTAACCGCCTTCCTCGCCTCCGAGCATAAGGTTCTTGATCCTCACGTTCGCGAAAGTGCCGCGCGTCATGACCTTGTCATTGCCCCTGCGCGCGCCATAGCTGTTGAACTCGGTCGGTCTCACACCACAAGAAATCAGGTATTGGCCCGCCGGTGAACTCGGTTTGATCGCCCCAGCAGGAGAAATGTGGTCGGTCGTGACACTGTCACCGAAAATTGCCAGTGCACGCGCGCCCTTGATTTCGGCAATTGTTCCCGGTTGAAGCGTGAACTGATTGAAAAACGGCGGTTCTTGGACATAAGTGCTCGCCGGATCCCACACGTAACAATCGCCAGCCACAGACGGTATGTCATTCCATTTCGGGCTTTGCGATGGAATGTTTCCGTACAGACTGCGAAACGCCTCGGGCCGGGCCGTGGCAGGCAGCAGTCCGGAAATCTCTTCTGCGGAAGGCCACAAATCCTTCAAGAACACAGGGCGCCCCGACGAATCCACACCCACCGGATCAACGCTCAAATCAATGTCCACTCTGCCCGCGATCGCAAAAACGACAACAAGCGGCGGCGACATCAGGAAGTTCGCTTTGACGGTTGGATGAACGCGCGCCTCAAAATTCCTGTTCCCGGACAGTACAGACGCCACAACAAGGTCTTCCTGAACAATCGCGCGTTCAAGATGCGTTTCCAACGGTC
This sequence comes from Verrucomicrobiota bacterium, assembly GCA_012517065.1. Lineage (GTDB taxonomy): Bacteria > Verrucomicrobiota > Verrucomicrobiia > Limisphaerales > J093 > JAAYVR01. The sequence goes on from JAAYVR010000164.1 coordinate 15,905, forward strand.
CGGAGTTCCCAATGCAGGTTGTGCAACCGTAGCCAACAACGTGAAAACCAAGTTCGTCCAGGTACTTTTGCAGTCCAGTCTCTTCGAGATAATCGGTCACAACACGCGAACCCGGCGCCAGCGAAGTCTTGACAGCAGGGTTAACCCGCAATCCGCGTTCCACCGCTTTCTTGGCCACCAACCCGGCGGCAAGCATGAGACTCGGATTCGAAGTGTTTGTGCAGCTCGTGATTGCGGCTATCACGACGCTCCCGTGCCGTACCTCGGCCTTCAAATCTTCGCGGCTTACCACAACATTGTCGGGCGCGGGATGCTGATCGCGCATCTCGCTCTCACTGGCTGTGAGATCGGCCCGCCGCGTGCCAACCGTCCACTCTGCCCTGTGCTCCTCGCCGACCCGGCTTTTTACCACCACCCGTTTGTCTGTCTCACCAGCCTTTCCGTATCCGCCATCGGACACCGGTTTCGCCAACAGCTCGCGAAACCGTGACTTCAGTTCAGACAAGCCGATACGGTCTTGAGGCCGTTTCGGACCTGCAACAGACGGCTCGACCTTGGCAAGGTCAAAATCGATGTTCGCAGAGTAATCAATCTCGCCCGGTCGCGGTATCCCCCACATTCCCTGGGCCTTGTAATAGGCCTCATAGACACGCACATGAAGATCCGACCGGCCCGTTGCGCGCAGGTACTTCGCACATTCATCGTCGATCGGGAAAAACCCAAGTGTTGCCCCGTACTCGGGTGCCATGTTGGCTATGGTGGCTCGATCGACCACAGGCAGCGCGGCAGCGCCTTCACCGTAAAACTCGACGAATTTCCCTACCACACCTGCTTTGCGCAAAAGTTGTGTGATCGCAAGAGCAGCGTCAGTGGCGGTCACGCCTCCCCGCAGCTTGCCGGACAAATGCACACCAACAACGTCGGGCGTCAGTATCGACACCGGCAACCCCAGCATTCCAGCCTCGGCCTCGATGCCGCCCACGCCCCACCCGACAATCCCCAGCCCGTTGATCATCGTCGTGTGCGAATCGGTCCCCACCAAAGTGTCCGGATACCAAACCTCATCGGACTGCAGCACGCCTTTGGCGAGGAACTCGAGATTCACCTGATGCACAATCCCAATCCCCGGCGGTATGACACGAAACCCTTGAAACGCCCGCGTGCCCCATTTCAAAAACTCGTACCGTTCGCGGTTTCGCATGAATTCCATTTCAAGGTTGATCCGAAATGCATCCGGCCTGCCGGCAAAATCCACCTGCACCGAATGATCCACAACCAAATCAACAGGAACCAACGGTTCTATCAGCCTTGGATTCGACCCCAGCCGCGCAACAGCAGACCGCATCGCCGCCAGATCAACAAGCAGCGGAACCCCGGTGAAATCCTGCAGGAGAACTCGGGCTGGCATGAACGGTATCTCCGAAGTCCTCGTCGCGTTCGGCTTCCACGCCGCAAGCTCCAAAGCATTCTGTTCCTTGACACGCACTCCATCGACATTTCGTACCACCGACTCGAGAACAAGGCGCAGCGAAACCGGCAGCCTCGAAATGGCCCCTGCGCCGCTTTTCTCAAGGGCCGGCAATGAATAGTATCGCCGCACTTTGCCGTCGCCCGCATCAAATTCCCGCACGATCCCGAACCGGTCTTGATAGCTGTTCATTGGATGCCTCAGATGCAATCAAAAGATTAAAGCGATGCAAGATGCGGGCCGCAATACATCCTGTCAAGAATCAGGATTGTGTCCGGCGTCGCTGCGCCGCCACTTCGTTCCTTGGCAATGGAATGCTGCGGCAAGCGAATTCATTATGCTCATGCCGCCTACCGCCCACGCACATCCATCAAGGACACAAATAGAGTGACAGGCCGCCATCTGGGTGTGGACATGAATAGAGTGACAGGCTCGTTGTTTGTGCATAAGAAAAAAGCGGCAGCAAGCTGCCGCACTCCAAACGCTTCGCGCCTACCAATGCCCACTGCATCCGCGGCTGCCAGAGTCCCGCCTTTAGGCGGCATTGAAACGAGCATTCATCGAGCAGTAATACCTCTGAACGTTGTACGTTGAGCGTTGCACGTTTAACGTTCTCAACAAGACGACCAAGCTGATCAACCTATGAGAACTTTCAACGTACAACGTTCAACGCACAACGTTCAACTGAGCCGCGGGTTTGCCAAGCGAATGGCCTTGTCCGCCCGCGCCCGTTAGAGTCCCGCCTTTAGGCGGCCTTGAAACGAGCATTCATCGAGCAGTCATACCTCTGAACGTTGCACGTTGAGCGTTGTATGTTGAACGTTCTCAAGAAGACGACCAAGCTCCTCAACCTAAGAGAACTTTCAACGTACAACGTTCAACGCACAACGTTCAACTGTGGGATATGGGGACAGACACGTTGTTTGGGCATAGAAACAAAGCGGCAGCAAGCTGCCGCACTCCAAACGCTTCGCGCCTGCCAACGCCCACTGCATCCGCGGCCGTTAGAGTCCCAACTCGAGGCGGCTCTGAATGGAGGACCTGCCACCTGGGCCGTTGGCCCAGGCTGGTATGAGGCGGGGCCTTCGGCCCTCGAGTTATTAGTCCAGTAAAACTACCGGTCTGAAACACATTAAGGCCGTTCATGCCTGAAACAATCAACTACGCTGCAATGCACAATGGGGTTGTCTTGGTCGGTCATGGAAGCGCCAACGGCGCGGTCCATACCAGCGTGGGGCGAAGCCCCACGACGAGGGCCATCTCGACATCATTTTCCACAATCCAAGGGCTGAAAGCCCGGACTATCCCAGCACCGTTTTCGCGTGTTTCGTGTGTTTCGTGGTTCATGCAATGTCCATGCAGCCCATTCGCCCTGACTTCTCGTCGGAATGAATCTTTGGGTGCCGTGGTCTGGTCAGGCGGCGAGATTTGTGGCCTGGGCGGAATAGTGTCACAAAACCGAGCGGATTTGGAAAAGAGGGGCCGATAGTTCGATTGGTTTCAACCACTAAAAACGCGAAGTACGCGAAAAGGGTTTTGCAGATGACGTGGTATGGGGACAGGCACGTTGTTTGCGCATAGAAACAAAGCGGCAGCAAGCTGCCGCACTCCAAACGCTTCGCGCCTACCAACGCCCACTGCGTCCGCCGCAGCGCGTGAAAAACCATTGCGATCAGCGCGCTCCTCCTTGCGACGGAGTCGGGGCACATATTTTGCGGCCCGGCGTGACCGACAGCCCAAGCTGGCGCAGGAGCCGGCGGTGCTCGTCAGGTAATTTCAGTTCCGGGCACACCGGGCTGCAAAATACGGAGGTTAGCAAAGTTCTGCCTCAGACCAGCCAGCCATGCTGGACCGCGATGCGCAACCGATTTTCTGTCCTCACGCGCTGGGTTTCGCTCAACGTTTGCGGCGCTGGGCAAGGACGGCTGCGACTATGATCACGCCTGTGAGCATCAAACGGCTCGCTTCGGGCACGGCGTTGATGCTCAGTATCTTCTCGAGGTACCCGATCGTCAGAGTGCCCAACAGCGTCAGCCCAATGCCGCCGCGTCCGCCCGTGAGCGTGGTGCCGCCAATTACTACTATGGCTATTGCTGTGAGTTCGTAACCGGCTCCGGTCTCAGGATCGCCTTGTTGTTCCTGTGCAGCCTGGCACAAGCCCGCCACTCCCGCCAACAACCCGCTCGCAACATAGGAAAGAATCTTCGTGCTTGTCACCGGTACACCAGAGAGCCTTGCAGCTTCCTCGTTACCCCCAATGGCGTACAAGTGGGTGCCCCACCTGTGTCTCGCCAGAAGAATCCACGTGAGCACTGCGCAGACGATGAATATTACCGTTACGACCGACAGGTTACCGTCCAATATGCGGCTGTCGATGAACCGGAACACTGCCGGAACATCGACGTATCGGAATGTTCCATCCGGGTTTTTGACGGCGGTAGAAATCTTGGTACCGCCAGAGACCGTTTTTGCCAGTCCGCGCGCAAAAACCATCATGGCCAGCGTTGCCACAAACGGTTGTATGCGGAACCCCGCTGTTATGGTACCCGCAAGGCCGCCGCACATGGCCCCGAGCAACAAACACGCGGGCACAGAAACCCATGGTTGCCATCCCCAATGAATGCTCATTAGTGAAAAAGTCACCGACACCAAAGCAAGCACGCTGCCCACGCCAAGGTCTATCCCGCCACCGATTATCACAAGAGTCATCCCGCACGCCAGCAGCCCAAATACCGAGGCTTGTCTGAGCGCATCGCGGTGTGTCCCGACTATGCCGAACGCGCCTTCGGCGCTGAAAACCACCCCAAGGAGAAAAACAAGCACCAGCGCGAGTATTGCTCTGCACACAGGCAGATTCAGCCAGCTCGCCACACCGCGGGTTTCACGTCCGGCCCGGGCTGCGACGGCAAGACCAATTATTGCGCCGACGTAGAAAACAACCTTGATCGCTGTAAGCGCGTGGCAATGAAAAAGGTTCATGGCCAGACCCAGCACTGAGCTGATACCGGGCAAACCCGTTATCGCGGTCTGCATCTTCTGATCAAGCTCGCCAAACCCGGCCAAAACCTCAGCCGCAAACAGAGCAATTAGAATCAGCAATGAAACAAGGAAAATGCCCAGACCGATCGTTGCGCGGGCTGTTCCAGGCGAATACTGGTGGTTCTGATGTGCCATGAATCATCATCCTCTATTTGCCATCTGCCTGCCCATGGCGGCGGCCAAAACACGTTCCGGCGTCGCCGAAGACCTGTCGAATTCGGCCGTGACCATGCCACGGTGCAACACAATGATCCTGTCGCTCATTGCAAGCAGTTCAGGCAGTTCCGACGTGATAAGCAGAATTGCGAGCCCTTGCTGTGTGAGGGCGTCCATGAGTTGGTAAACTTCACGCTTCGCACCCACGTCGATTCCGCGGGTCGGTTCGTCGAGCAGCAAAAGCCGCGGTTCGGTTTGAAGCCATTTTGCCAACGCGACCTTCTGTTGATTTCCACCCGAGAGCCATTCGACTTCCATGTCAAGCGACGCCGCCCTAAGCGAGACACGGTCGCACAAACTGGCTGTAATAGAGCGCTCGAGGGCAGGCCGCCGCCATCCCATTGGCGAAATCCTCGGCAAACCGGCGAGTGTCGCGTTGGCAATAACCGACATTGACAGCACAAGTCCGGTGGCTTTCCGGTCGTTGGTAAGAAGAGCAACGCCCTGGGAAATGGCAGTCGATGGCGATTGAATTCGCAGAAGCTTGCCATCCAGCAATGCTTCGCCCCGTACATTCTGGCCGTAGGCACCAAAAAGGCCCATGAAAAGTTCGCTCGCGCCCGATCCTTGCAATCCCCCGATGCCAACGATCTCGCCTGCCCTGACGACAAGATCAACGTTCTCGACCGGCGGCCGCAGTTGGCCGTGCATGGGCAACACGGTGAAACCGCGCAACCTCAACCGTTCGTGGCCCGGCGTTGCTGCATGCCGGGGAAATTGCTCTTCGATTTCGCGTCCAACCAGCCACTGAATCAAACGCGCAGGCGGCAAGTCCGAAGCTGGTGCAGTCCCAACATGCTCGCCGTCTCTGAGCACGGTGATTCTGTCGGCAATGCGCTGAATCTCCTCCATCTTGTGCGTTATATATACGATCCCACAACCGCGCTGTTTCAGGTCCTTGACAAGATTGAACAACTTTTCGACCTCTGGCGCGTTCAGGGCCGACGTGGGTTCGTCCATGACAATAACACGTGCATTTCGCGCGAGTGCTTTTGCAATCTCCGTCAACTGTTGCTGTGCGATCGGCAGGTCTTCAACGCGTGATTCCACCGGGATTTCAATGCCGAGCTGATCGAGAAGCTGTTGTGCGCGACGCCGCTGCTCGTCGTGGTCAACAAATCCCCTCTTCACAATCGACCGCCCGAGAAACACGTTATCTGCCACGGTCATTGTTGGAACAAGGGACAGTTCCTGGTAGATCACAGCCACGCCGAGTGCGGCGGCGTCGGAGGGCGACTTCGGCCGGACGAGCCGTCCTTGAATCCAAATCTCCCCGTCGAATTCCGTGTGCACGCCGCCGAGTATCTTGATCAGGGTGCTTTTCCCGGCGCCATTTTCGCCGGCCAAAACGAGCACTTCACCGGCGCGGATTTCGAGGTCAACATTGCGCAAGACCTGGTTGGCACCGAACTTCTTTGAAATGCCAACCATGCGAACCAAAGGTTCGTTGTCAGTGTCATGCGCATGTGTTACTTGCGAACGGGGTGACATTGGCGCGAATGCTAGTGCTGGCCAGATCAAAAGACCAAGCCATTTTTCTTGCTTGTTTGCCGCGGTCCAAGTTCGCACTCTATTGTCGTTGGGCGGACCCGGCACGCCGGAACCAGGGATTATCCAGCGCCGTGTCTGCGATCGAGTGCAATGTTTGGGCGTGAAAAAAAACATGGCGACCACAGGTATTACCTGCTGCCGGGCATGGGGCGCAGCAACAGGCGCCACCGCCGTCGCGTGCAAAGGGTGGCAATCATTTTCGGGATTCTAGTTTCAGGCCTTGTTGCGGCTCTGCTCTATTTCCTGAACAATCGTTAGCCTGCATACTTATACCCTGAGCAGTCTGCGAAACAGGTGTCTTCAAGCAACCAAGGAATATGCGGGCCCCGGAAATCTCACCGGAGTGAAGCTTTGGGTGTCTTGGGCTGGTCAAGCGGTAAGATTTCCGGGTTGAGGGGGCTCCGCCTACGAAACCGTCTGTCACTGCCCTGCCGCTTCCGGCCAGATGAGTGCCCGCAACAGGTCCAGCCACGAGATTTTGGTCTGTTCGGTTTCGACTTCTCGCTTGATCGTTTCAAAATCAAGCACGGGTGGCGGCGGTGACAATACGATGTCTGCATTCTCAGAAACCCGCTGAAGACCAAGCGAGCCGTCGCCGCTGACGGTAACAATCCACCGCCCCTCATCAAGACGCCGGTACACCGCCTTCCCCACAGCAGTGGTATTCGTGTCCCAGTTTATCCCGGCGAGACTTGGATCAATCACCGTTCCCGCCTCTGGTGGCGTGGTGGAATCAAACACACGCCGAATCCAAAGTCGCCCGTCCAGCACAACATAATCCACGTACACTTCCTTGTCCGGCCGACACGAAGTGGGAAACTCCCGGGTCACACCGTCGGCTGTGCGCACGGCGACCATCACATTGGTTCCCCTGACGCGCAATTCAGTGACAGCGGTGCGGCTGATCGCGCGGTTGTACTCCTTGCGCAGCCGTTCGTAATCAGCCGCCACGGTCTCGAGTCGTTTTGCGTAAATCCGTGCGCCAACCCGCGCGCGCCCGAAAGCCCAAAGCGCGATCAACGCCGAGCAGACAACAGCGATCAAGAGCGCGATTTCCAACCATGCGCGCAACTGCTTCGTAATGCTTTCCATTCCCACGCTTCAAGTTCGACACGAACCCGCAGAAACTCACGGATGCCGCAAAACAGTTTCCGTCATCGTTGTTCGCGGCAAACACATTGCCCGCGCCGATGCGTAACTGTGAGCATGGCCACCGGCCGCAAAGCGTTCAAGACTTTTGCCTTGAGCCCGGCAACCTCACCGGATTGAAGGCATGGGTGAATCCGAGGGCTGGCCGGTGATGTTTCCGTGCTACCGATCCTGCGGCAAGTACCCGTCGCCCTTGGCGATCCGATCGAACCAGGTGAATTTGAGAATCACCGCACCGGCCACGAGCACTGCGAAAGTGGCGCCAACACGCCCCCATTGTTTCAGAATAACGTACACAGGCGCAGATACCATTGCGATTTGCCACACAATTCCAACAAGCACATTGAACCAGTCGCGTCCACAGTCGCGATTTGGCTCGAGCTGAGGCGTCTCAGCGCGGCATTTATCGAGTATTGGCTTCCAGAATCCCCATGGCCTGACAGTGCGGTAAAAGGACTTCAGCACATCCTCCGGCTCCGGGGCGGTGGCAAGGCAAACAACAACGGAAACGATTGCGCTTATAGCGAGTATTGACATGAACAGATTCACATCTTTCAAGGTTGGCCATAGTCCCGGGATGACCAGCGCACTTGCTGTACCTGCAGCCATTCCAGCCCAAAAACCATGTCCGTTAAACCGCCACCAATGCCATTTGAGGACGTTCGGAACAACAAAAGCCGGCACAAGGGCGTTTGCCACCCACTTGGTGACCGAATGCACGTTGAGCGTGGTGTATCCGAAGCCAATCCCCGCAGCGATCACAACAATTGACCACACATAACCCCAGCGCACGTAATGCCGCGCCGGTGCGTCTGATCGCACGTATCGCCTGTAGATGTCGTTAACAATGTATGCAACGCCGGAGTTCACCGTTGACACAAAAGTGCTCATGAACGCCGCAATCAAACCCGCTAGAATGAGCCCTTTGCATCCAACCGGCAGATACTGCGCCACAACTGCGGGCAGCACCTGCTCGAAATCGACTTTTGCGCCCATCCCGCGCAGTTGGTCGCTGAAGAAAACCATGCCGAGCACGCCAATGCCAGCTATCAGCAGAAACCGCGGCGCAAGGGACACAATACACATCACAAGGTTCTCCAACGCCGCTTCCCGCGGATTCCTGGTCGAGAGCACGTGTTGGATGGCGTAATTGGGAGTTGGCCCGGCCATGCTCACAAGCACTCCTTTGATGAAAAGCATCAAAATCAGAAACCCGAAAAGCTCGTAGCCCTGATCGTGGATCACCTTGGTGAGCGCGGGCATCTTCTCCGACCAATCGAGGTCAAGTCGCCAGCCAAAGAACAGATTGTCCCAACCCGCAGGAACCGCCGCCATGACCTGGTCAGGGGTTGTCTTCATCATTGCAACCACGGCGATGATCACCGCAGCCAGAGTAATTAAGCCAAACTGGATCAAATCGTTCAGAACAACCGAGTACATGCCGCCCAGCACGCAGTATGCGCCGGCAACCAGCATTATGATTAGTGCGTACGTGTCCGGACTCCATCCGAACGGGAAAAATGGCGCTGCGAACTTGCCCAGTGGCTTAAACGCATAACTCAGGAAACCCACAACGCTCACCAGCGCATAAACAACCACGCTCACATACGCCAGCTCGCCGCCAAGTCCTTTGCCGAACCGGGTTCGCATCCACTCAGCCCCGGTGAGCACATTCGAGCGGCGCACCCATGTCCCGAGATAAACCATGCGAAAAACCACATTGAATAGCGGCCAAATCCAAAGCAGGAACAGTCCTTTCGCACCGTAAATGTAAAGCATGGTGACAAACCACATCGTGCCGCCTATGTCAACGCCGCTCGACCCATGCGCCACGCCGATGATCCACCATGGGAGGCTTTTTCCTGCGAGGAAGTAAGACTCGGAATCTTTGGCGGCCTTCTTTGTCACCCACGCGCCCACAGCCACCATCAAAATCATGTAGGCTACGATGATGGCGATATCGATAACGTGCACAAGATCCTTATCCCGAATGCGCGTTCCGCTGGCAAACACAAAACAAAACAGGCGCGAACATTTGTCCGCGCCTGTCGTGTATAAACAAATTACGGTTGGCGCTGGTGATCAGTACTCCGTTTTTCTTGTAATGCCCGGCATGGGCACCGGGTAACGCCCGTTGGCATCAGCTTTGAGCGGAGCCGGTGAATCGTCAGTGAACGTGTCGAGGCCGGGCGCCATTTCATGCGGGCAGTTCAGCATGTCTTCGAATGTGATTTCCTGTCCTGTATGTGCGGCCATGCGGCCCATGGAAGTCACAAGGCTCGCTTCGATGCCGCGCTTTGCTTCGTTGTAAGGTTTATCGTTGCGAATGGCGTCCATGAGATCGTCCCACTCGTTTTGGTACGGGTCTTCCTGGCCGGCTGGGACCTTGGATTCCCACAGCAGATCGGCCCGGCGCGGGTTCTGGCTCTTGTAAATGGCTGATGGCCCGCCGCAGTCGCCGCTGCGTGATGCAATCGCCATGCCTTTTGTGCCGTGGATGTAGCTGGAGTAAATTTCAGCGCATCCGGTCATGCAACGCCCGTCGAAAATGAACTTGCTGCCGTCGGCGTAAGTGTATTCGACCGAGTACACATCCATGTTCTGGTCCACATACGTTTGGCCTTCCGGGCTTGTCCGATAATGCCGTGCGCCGAGGCCCTGGGCTTTGACTGGCCACGCATTCTTCATCCAACCGAGATGATCGATGATGTGGATGTAGAAATCGCTGTAATTGCCGCCGCTTGCCCAGAGAAAACTGTGGAACCGCCTGATCTGATACATCAATTCGCTGATACCCGGGGGCTTGGGCAGCGATGAAAAGTATCCAACCGGCCCGTGCATTCGATAACCGCGCTGGAGGATGATCTCGCCGAGTTCGCCGTCTTGAATGCGTTTTGCGAGCTCTTGGAGTGCGCGGCTGTGCCGTGACATCAGGCCAACGCCCACTTTGAGGTTTTTCCGAACCGACTCCTCAGCGGTTTCCAACATCCGTTTGCTGGTAGGTCCATCAACGGTGACAGGTTTCTCCATGAAAACGTTGAGGCCCTTGTTAACGGCGTAAGCAAAATGAACCCACCGAAACGCTGGCGGGGTTGCAAAAATGGCAACATCACCCGGGCGCAAGCAATCCATGGCTTTCTTGTATCCGTCCAATCCGACGAAGCGCCTGTCCTGCGGCACGTCAACCTTGTCGCCTTTGCCCTTCTGCAGGTTCTCATAACTGCTGGCCAGCCGATCTTCAAAGACGTCCGCCATTGCAACGAGTTTGATCGGCCCGCCTTTTGTGCTAAGAGCTTGCGCTGCTGCTCCTGTGCCACGCCCGCCACACCCTATGAGGGCCACTTGGATGAGGTCCGACCCGGCAGCGTGCACATGCGGGATTGCTACTCCAGCAAGGGCAGACGCCGCGGCGATCTTGGTTGTGTTCTTAATGAATTCCCTTCGAGTTGAAAGTGCAGATTCGTTGTTGTTCATGGATTCAGGATCATGTCGGGACGGCGAGATTGTCAACGCTATATTTGTACCACACGCACACGCTGATGTCCCTTCTCGCCCCTCCGTGACTGCACGCTCTCATAGGTCTGCCGCACAGCGAAAACCCACGTTGGCGCAGCGGTCAATCCGGGGGCCCCATAACAACACCTTTGCAGCGAAATCAGCGCGTTGCGGACCCTCATCGAAGTACCATTGCGACCCGCCGCGTTTATAAAAGCTGCCACCGCGCAGAATGGCAAATCGCGTTCTGCCGTCACTTCGCTCGCTCTCGGTCCATTCCCAAACGTTGCCGCACATGTCAAGGCAACCGAACGGCGACCGGCCGCTTGGAAAAGCATCAACAGGCGTAGTGTCGCCGCCTGCGCCGTCGTTGCAACGCCCCTTCTCCATGGCATCACCCCATGGATAACACCTACCGTCTGGCCCTTGTGCGGCCCATTGCCATTCTTCGTCGGTGGGCAGCCGTTTGCCTGCCCACGCAGCATAAGCGCGGGCATCGTCCAAATCGACATAAACGACCGGATGCTGTTCGCGACCCGGGGGCGGCCCGCCACTAACCCAATGCCGAAGGTAGTTCGTCGGATCAGCAGGTCGATACCCGGTCGCAGAGAGAAACTGGGCGAACTGGGCGTTTGTCACGGGATAAATGTCCATGGCAAAAGGGCGCACCTCCACCGTTCGCGAAATGATGAGCGGCCCGTGGAGCGACGGGAAACTGGTCGCGAAGTGTGGATGTGTAGAGTCATAAAACCCACATTCACGCACACGAAACGTGGTCTTCAACTGAATCTGTCCGCCGGGGATTTCCACCATGGCGCGCATGCTCGATCTTCCCGCGGCAACAGCCGAGGGCTTGCGAACTATAACCCGGCGCGATGGAAACCTCGTGTTCCAGTTCGCCCTGCGCATCAAATCCCTCTGTTCGCGCAAGAACCCACCGAAACCAGCCCCCACGGCTTCCGTCCGCCCTGCGATGAAACAGCCGATGCCTCGCGGCGGCAAATCCCCGGCGATCGTCACCTCCGCAGTGCCATGACGCGGTTGACCAACACCGCCGGTGCGCCGCGTCGCCGCCTCGCGCCCGAGAACGCCATCCCAAACCCGCTCTCCGCTGCGCAAGCTGGCTGAAAACAATTCGCCGCGAACGGCGCTCTCAGACCTGTTGACCAACGTCCACAACCGCAAGCCCATTCCTTCCCACAGACTCGCGTACACGTCCGGTTGCAGGGTGGGAACCAGAGGCGTCCAGCCTTCGCCACTGAAAAGATGTGCGAACCTTCGTTGCAGAGGCAGCATGGAACGAAGAACGGTCTTGTCCCGGTCGCACCATCCGTTCCATGTGCCGAAGATGTTCTCCCAAACCAGAATACCAGCGCCGTTCATCCATGCGGAGTGCAGTTCTGCGGTATGATCCCGGTCCCAGCGCCTGATCAGGTGCTGCTGATGACCGCGCTCGAACCAACGATTACGTAGAACTCCGGGAACATGGCTGTCAGGGAACCATTGCGCCCAGCTAAGGTGATGATCGTGAACGCTTGCTAATGGCAAAGCAAGTTCGCTTTCGAGGACCACCCCTGGCCGAACTGTATCCAGCGCTGCCCGCCATTCGCTTGCGCCGCGGTCGAGTGTGTCGAGAAACACGCCGTCGGCGTCCAAGGCGGCAATCAATTCCGCCATGACCACTGGGTCGGCCCGGGTTTCGCGGCGTGTGTGCGTGTCCCACGGGTTGTAATCGAGGAAAACGCGAACGCCGGCTTTGTGAAGTTGGTTCACGGCTTCGCGCAGGGCTTGCAAGCCGCCCGGCTGTTCACGGTAGAAATCGAATTGATTGCGCGCGTCCAGGCCAATGCGCGGATAAGCGTGCCAGAGCACGACGCTGTCAAAGCCGCCAAACTCCTTTCGTGCATGAGCCAGAAACCTGGCAACATGATATCGTCCCGCGCGAACGTCGCAGAACAACTCATCGTTCAGCATAACAAAACCGCACGCAAAATTGCGCGTGGCCCATGAAAACTCGGGCCGTTCATAAAGTGCAGACGAATACTGCATGTCACGCCTGACCGATTCGCGCCATGCGAACAATCGTTGGCGGAATTCGGGCCAGAGACCGGAATCCGACGGTGCGGGAATGAGATTTTCTTCAGGGGCGAACTTCCATGCTCCGGATGCCGCACTGGCATTGGAACGAAAGCCGAGTCCACCCGCCAAAGCAGCACCCGCAGTCAATCCAATCCATTCACGCCGAGATAACAACATCGGAAAGATTTCAACTCCTCCCCCGCGAATCGGCAACTTGGATTTGCCGGGAGAAAAAATGCGCGCCAGACAGGCAAGCGGACTCTCGTGGACGTGATGTTCAGTCTAGCCAGCACAAAGCGGTTTGTCCGGTTCCTGCTGCCGCAGGAGATTTGCGATCTCTGGTGGCTGAAACTATTGCTCCGCTGGCTGGACGTGATCCCCATCCCGCCCGGGTCGCAGCCGCGCGAATTGCTTGGGGCGCTGCACGCAGCCTGAAATGCCATCCGGCAAGCAGAGGTCGTTGCTGTGTTTGCCGAGAAGCACGTTTCGCGCATTGGCGTTTTGCTGCCATTTCGACGTGAGTTCGAGCGGATCATGGAAGGCGTGGACGCACCCATCATGCCTGCCTGTTTGGGCCGCGTTTGGGGCAGTGTTCTCAGCCTTCAGTCGGGCCGTTTCTTTTGGAAAGTACCGCAACGCCTGCCTTACCCGGTAACATTCAGCTTCCGCCACGCACACCCAAGATCTGATTCAGATTGCCGTGACACACGTCCGTGGCATACTCGGACCGCGATCTGTTTGTTGTGGGCCGGTCAGCACCATGGAAGTCGCGCAGCTGACGGTAAACCTTGGCAAATTGATTCGCAGGCACGGAAACCTTCAAAAGCCAAAACTGGAAAGTGAAACCAACTGACCTGCGCGGCATCTTGCAGTATGTGCCGCATTTTCGCGAAAAAGCGTTTGTGATCAGCCTCGATGGCGGCATCGTCGCGGACGAGAACTTTGCCAACATCGTGCTCGACATTGCTGTCCTGCGTTCTTTGAACATTCGCGTGGTTATCGTTCACGGCGCTTCCGCACAAATCCGCGCCATGGCAGAACAACAGGGCCTGACGCCATCCGATTTCGACGGCACCGGTGTCACCGATGCCGCCACCCTAAACCTTGCTCTCACTGCCGCAAGCCGTGTCACCCAGGAGATTCTCGAAGGTCTTGCAACCCAGGACCTCCGAGCCGCTTGCCCAAACGCCATCGTCGCCCATCCAATGGGCATAATCCACGGCGTCGATCACCTGTTCACTGGCAAGGTCGAGCGCGTCGATTCCGAGCTTATCCATGCTCTTCTTCAGCAAGGCATTATTCCGGTGATTCCGCCTCTCGGATTTGACGGCGAAGGCCGAACTTATCGTGTCAATTCCGATGCCGTCGCCGTTGCCGTTGCCGAAGCACTCAAAGCCGTCAAGGTTATCTACATCACCACTTACGAGGGCCTGTTCAAACAAGGCCGATTGTTCCATCAAATACTTGCGAGTGACCTCGAACAATGGCTGGCCCAAAACCGCGACGATTTCCAGCCGTCCACACTCTCAAAAGCAATTCACGCCGCCGCCGCATGCCGCGCCGGCATCCCCAGAGTCCATATCATCGATGGCAGAGTCGATGAGGCACTCTTAACCGAGGTCTTCTCCAACGAGGGCATCGGCACACTGGTCTATGCAAATGAATACCAACAAATCCGACGCGCCCTCAAAAAGGATATTCCCAACATCCTCAAGCTCATCCGCCCAGCAATGGAAACCGACGAGCTGATGCGCCGTACCCGCGCCAGCATCGAAAAATCACTCAGCGATTTCTACTTGTTCGAAATAGACCAAAACCCGGTCGGCTGCGTCGCCTTACACGTGTACCCGGAAACTGGCAAAGGCGAGATCGCCTGCCTCTGCGTCAAGCCCTCCCACGAAAATCAGGGCATAGGGCGAAAACTCGTTCAGTACGCCGAAAACAAGGCACGCGAACTCGGCTTGCGCGAACTCATAGCTCTCTCGACTCAATCATTCATGTTCTTCAAATCCAAAGCCGGTTTCCAAGAAGGAACACCCGACGATCTCCCAGCCGTCCGCCGCGAACGCTACGAACATAGCGGCCGCAAATCGAAAGTCCTCATAAAGAAACTACAGTGACCAGCCCAGACCATAACACCACTCACCTGCCCTGCCGACAGTTGATCCGGCGATGGTTGCTGGCGTGTCGCCAACTCCAGATTCTCCCAACAAGACACGTGTTGCTGATCAGCGTTCGTCGGCAGCGAATGTGGTGGCTCCGCAAACTAAACACCGCTTCGTCTCGCCCCACTTACCGCCTCGTGCGCGATTTCACAGTGTCAACCTCAAAATTCGGCACCGGCCAGGCCGAAGCATCAAACCGCACGCCGCTCGGGCTCCACAGAATCGCCGCGAAAATCGGCGCAGGTTGGCCAGTCGGAACCGCTTTCGTCGAGCGCCAACCAATCGGATTCGTCTGGCAAGGCCAACCTTCAGCATCAATAGCCCACCGCATCCTCTGGCTCGAAGGGCTCGAACCCGGCTTTAACTCTGGCGCTGGCTGCGATTCCCGCCAGCGATTCATCTACATCCACGGGGTCGCCGACGAAACCAAGCTTGGCCAACCCAACTCCCATGGGTGCATACACATGCTCGCATCTGACCTCTTGCGCCTATTCGATTACATCGAAGCCGCAAGCATGGTCTGGATCGATGCCAATTGACCCCGGCAACCCGTTGAAAAACTGGCAGTTAAGCGAACCCGCAGATTTTTCGAAATTTTGCTTGCCACCACAACAGGTTGTATTAGCGTGCTGTGACTTACCCAACTAAATGGGGTGTTGCGGCCGGCCTGTCACCAACCCCCCATCCAGTGTGGGTTTGACGGATTTCTCAACGTTTGCCCATGCCGGCCCGGCAACGTTACAACAATGTAACCTGACTGTAACAGTCACAGACCAGTTTAATGCCATGACCCAGGCCAATGCCCAATTAGTTTCCGCTCCTGCGCAGCCAAGCCGCAAACCCAAGCGCCATGACCAATCCGTTAGCCCTGACACGCCCCAAAACGCCGCCGGGCAAAAGCTGCTGCGCATCGAGAGGGTGTTCAGTTCGCCAACTGTTAACCCCTTCGACGAAGTCGAATGGGAAAAGCGCACAGCCGAAATCACCGACGACACCGGCAAAGCAATCTTCAGACAGGACGGCGTCGAAGTGCCAAAGAGCTGGTCCCACCTCGCCACCAAGGTCGTCTGCTCGAAGTATTTCTACGGCGATCCACAGAAACCCGACGAACGCGAGTACTCGGTCAGACAGCTCGTTCACCGCGTCGCCCGAACGATAGCTGACTGGGGCGTCCAAGATGGTTATTTCAGTGCCGAAGACGGCGAAGTGTTTTACCAGGAATTGGCATGGCTTTGCTTGAACCAGTACGGCGCTTTCAATTCCCCGGTATGGTTCAACGTCGGGCTGTACCACCAGTACCGCGTAGGCACAAATTCAGCCCGCGGTAATTGGCATTACAACCGGGAGAAGGGAACCGCTGAACGTACTCCGACACAATACGAACATCCCCAAGCAAGCGCCTGTTTCATCCAAAGTGTCGAAGACAACATGGAGAGCATCATGCAACTCGCGTTCAGCGAAGCCATGCTCTTCAAGTACGGGTCGGGCACCGGCACAGACCTTACCCCAATCAGGTCATCCAAAGAAAAGCTCAGTGGCGGCGGCAGACCCAGCGGGCCATTGAGCTTTCTCAAAGTCTATGACCAGGTCGCAAACGTCGTCAAATCGGGCGGGAAAACACGGCGCGCGGCAAAAATGAACACACTCCGCGATTGGCACGGGGACATCGAGGAGTTTATAGAAGCAAAAGAAAAAGAAGAGCGGAAAGCATGGGCGCTCATCGAGCAGGGTTACGACGGCTCGATGAATGGTGAAGCCTACAGCTCCGTAATGTACCAAAACGAAAACCTGTCCGTCCGAGTCAGCGACGAGTTTATGCAGGCCGCGATCGAAGGGCGCGAATGGTGGACACGATCCGTCACCACCGGCCAGCCACTCGAGAAGAAGGACGCAGCAAAACTGCTCTACAAGATCGCTGAAGGCACATGGGTCTGCGGTGACCCCGGCATGCAATACGACGGCGCCATCCAGAAATGGCATACTTGCAAGGGGACTGAACCCATCCACTCGACAAACCCATGCAGCGAGTATGTGTTCATAAACAACACCGCTTGCAACCTCGCTTCTCTGAATCTCATCAAGTTCCGCAAACCCGATGGCACTTTCGACGTCGAACGATTCAAGGCTGCCGTCCGCATATTCATCACTGCCCAGGAAATCCTCGTTGACAACGCCAGCTACCCGACCCAAATCATCGCCGAAAACTCACACATCTTCCGCACGCTCGGCCTCGGCTACGCAAACCTCGGATCGCTGATCATGAGTTTCGGGCTGCCGTATGACTCCGACGAAGCCCGCGCGCTGACCGGCGCAATCACCGCTATCATGACCGGCCACGCTTACGAGCAGTCCGCTCAAATGGCGTCCATTCTCGGCCCATTCCAAGGATACCACGACGCCCGTTGCGCCCATGTCCAAAACCCGGCCGCAAAAGACAACGTCGAATCCATGCTCGGCGTCATCAAACTCCACCGACAGGCCGTTGAAGCAATCACCCCAAGCACCGACTTCGCCTACCTCAAAGAGGAAGCCCGGAAATGCTGGGACCGCGCGCTCGAACTCGGCCAACGTTTCGGTTTCCGCAACGCACAAGTCACCGCCCTTGCACCAACGGGCACAATCGCGTTCCAAATGGATTGCGACACCACCGGAATCGAGCCCGACATCGCACTCGTGAAATACAAGGTCCTCGCCGGCGGCGGGTCGCTCGTGATCGCAAACAAAACTGTCCCCGATGCACTCCGTCGCCTCGGATACAACTCCGATGAAATAGACCGGATCGTCGCCCACATCGAAAAGTTCAACACAATCGAAGACGTCGAGGAAAACGGCAAAGTCATCAAAAGCGGCTTGAAACCCGAACATCTGCCGGTTTTCGATTGCGCCTTCAGACCAAAACGCGGCAAGCGCTCGATCCATTACATGGCGCACCTCAAGATGATGGCCGCAGCTCAGCCGTTCATCAGCGGCGGCATCTCGAAAACAATCAACATGCCCAACGAATGTACCGTCGAGGACATCCGCAACGCTTACGTCCAAGCGTGGCAAATGGGCCTCAAGTGCGTCGCAATCTATCGGGACGGCTCGAAACGCTCACAGCCCCTCAACACTCAACGCGTCACGCCAGGTTCCTCGGCGCAGACACAGGAACTCGAAGCGCTCCGAGCGCGTGTCGCAGAGCTCGAAGCCGAAGTTACCAAGCTCCGCGCGCAGGTTGGCAAACCGATCCGCCGCCGGCTCCCCGACACACGCAGGGCCGTGAATCACAAATTCAATATCGCAGGCCATGACGGTTATCTGAATGTCGGGCTGTTCGATGACGGCCAGCCGGGTGAATTGTTCATTACCATGGCCAAAGAAGGCTCGACCATCGGCGGTTTGATGGACACTGTCGCCACACTCACCAGCATCGCCCTCCAGTATGGAGTGCCCCTCGAAGCGCTGGTCAGGAAATTCAGCCACCAACGCTTCGAACCAAGCGGTGTCACAAACAACAAGGAGATCAGGAACGCTTCATCAATCATCGATTACATCTTCAGATGGTTGGCACTCGAGTTCATACCCGGCTACCGCGAGGAACACTCTCAAAACCACCGCCAGCAAGAACTCCCAATCCCGGGCCTCCAGGAAGAAATCAAAAAGCGCATCAACAGGCCCGTGCCCGAGCTGCCAATCGAGCCGGATGCTGAACTGCCCAAGACGCAAGACCAACAGCAAAACACCGCAGTTCCCGCCTCGAATACGTCCCAAAGCGGTCGCGACCAAAATCCGTCGTTCGCTTTTGTCAACCAGCTCGACGCGCCACTTTGCACGAACTGCGGACAGGTCACCGTCCGCGCAGGCAGTTGTTACACTTGCCCAAACTGCTTTACTAGTCAGGGCTGCAGTTGAACCGTGGACTTGCACGAGTACCAAGCCAAACAGCTCCTGACCGCTCGAGGAGTCGCCGTGCCTGCAGGTGCTGTGGCCGAAAGCCCCGCCCGGGCGCGCACGATCGCAGAACGTTTGCTCGAAAGCGACGTCCGGCGCTTTGTTGTCAAAGCGCAAATCCACGCAGGTGGCCGCGCCCTTGGTTCCCTTGTCGAACATCCCAACAAAGCCGGCATCACTTTTTGCTGCACACCCGAGGAGGTCGAGCACGCCGCAAGCGAGATGCTCGGCAAGACACTTGTCACCGACCAAACAAGGCCAGAAGGCAAACGCGTCCTGAAAGTCCTCGTCGAAGCTGCCATCCCTGTCCAACGCGAGTTCTATGCCGCAGTCGCTCTGGACCGGACCAAAGACTGTCCAGTTCTTCTGGCCTCAGCCACAGGCGGTGTAAGCATCGAAAACGCTGTTTCAGCCTCCCCAAACCGTCTCATCAAAGAATGGATCGATCCGCTTCTCGGGCTTCGACAGTTCCAAGCGCGCCGGGTGGCCGCAGCTCTGGGCTTCGTCGGCGGTTCGATCCTCACCGCAGCGGACTTCTTCCACAGCATCTACCGCACGTGGTGGGAATGCGAGGCCATGATCGTCGAAATCAACCCGTTCGTTCAAAACACCGGCCCCGCAACACAACATTCAATCATCGCCTTGGATGCCCGAATCGCCATCGACGACAACGCCCTCTTCAAACACCCGGAGTTCGAGTCGCTCAGAGACGCAGCCGAAGAGGAACCAATCGAAACCGAGGCCAGAAAACACGGCCTCGATTACATCAAGCTCGACGGCAATATCGCCTGCCTCGTCAACGGAGCCGGCCTCGCAATGGCCACCATGGACGCCATCAAACAATGCGGCGGAACACCGGCGAACTTCCTCGACGTCGGTGGCGGCGCTTCCCAGGAACAAGTCGCTGCAGCGTTCAAGACAATTCTCACCGACACAAATGTCCACGCCATACTCGTCAACATATTCGGCGGCATAACAGACTGTGCCGTCGTTGCCCGCGGCGTCGCTGCAGCAATAAATCAATCCGGAGTAAGGCTGCCCGTGGTCGTTCGAATCGAGGGCAACAATGCCACCCAAGGCCGCGCCATGCTCGTAGAAGGTCTGTCAAAGGTTATCGTCGCCCATTCAATCGAAGAAGCGGCAAGAATGGCCGTTCAAGCCGCTGGCGGTTGATTACGGCAAAACATTATGGCGATTCTCGTTGACCCAGCAACCAAGGTTCTGATCCAGGGCATCACCGGAACATTCGGTGCGTGTCATACCCGGCTCAGCATCGAGTACGGAACGAAGATCGTCGCCGGCGTTACCCCCGGCAAAGGCGGACAGGTCTTCGACAACCGAATCCCGATTTTTGATTCCGTGGCTGAGGCGGTTCGCGAAACCGGCGCCACTGCGTCATGCATTTTTGTGCCCCGCGCAAACGCGGCTGATGCCATCATCGAAGCCGCTGAAGCAGGCTTGCAGCTTGCCGTTTGCATCACTGAGGGCATTCCCATACATGAGATGCTCGTCGTCAAACGCGCGCTCTCGATGCATCAGATGAAGCTCGTCGGTCCCAATTGCCCGGGCATTGTAACACCTGGTCAAGAGCCGGATTCGCGCGGCGGCTGCAGAATCGGTATTGCTCCGGGTTACATTCACAGGCAAGGGCACATCGGCGTCGTTTCGCGGAGCGGTACGCTCACCTACGAGGCTGTCTGGCAAATCACACGCCGCGGCGCAGGACAGTCAACATGCGTCGGCATCGGCGGCGACCCTGTATGCGGGTTGTCGCTCCTTGATGTTGTGCGCCTGTTCAACGAAGACCCTGACACACACGGCATCGTCATCATCGGCGAAATTGGCGGGTCAGCGGAGCAGGAAACCGCTGAGTGGATTCAGACTAACTGCAGAAAACCCGTCGCGGCATTCGTCGCCGGCACCACTGCGCCTTCAGGACGGCGTCTCGGCCACGCAGGCGCCATCGCCAATTCCACCCACGAAACTGCAGCCGCAAAAATCGCCGTGTTCCGTGATTGCAGAATCCCGGTCGCAGACTCCCCCTCAGCAATCGCCGACACGATTCTCAAGCTCCTTTGACGCAACCAAAGCTTGTGCGAATTGAAATGATATAGACAATCCACCCCAACACATTTATCGAGCGCCGGCAGCATGGCCTGACAGGCTCGTCAAATCGCCAGCCCCGGCGCTTTGCGGAGACTGTAATCTTACAGCCAATGAATCTTGCCGATTACCTGCTGAATGTGGCAGCGGTCTTGCTCTGGTTGGGCTGGCGATCAGCTCGATTCATCAAACCCGCACCGGCTGCGACAATTTCATCCGTACTCAAACATGTGGGGACAAAAAGGTCGCGCCGATGGCTTCTCCTCGTTTGGTTGCTCGCCCTGCTGCTGGGCAGAGGCGTGCTCTATTGGCGGATTGGATCCCGCGTCAACTGGGTGCCGATCTTGGACATCGGTTGCCTGAGCCTCCAGTTCAACAGCGTTTCACCCACGCGCATGTTGATCTTCTCTTTCGCCAGCTTTGGAGTGATGCTGTTTGTTTTCTACGTCTGGCTGCTCCTGTTGGACGTCGTGAATCGACGTGTGCCCGACACCGATATCTGGCAGAAAATGATCAGACTTCACCTCGGCTGGCTTCATAACCTGCCCGCCATCCTCAAACTCACGTTGCCAGCCTTCGTTCTGGCCGCAGGCTGGGTGTTTGCGACCCCATACCTCGTTGAGGCCGGAATGGCTGTGCGCCCAACCTCAGCCGTCCATATCATCCAACAGGCTGCAGTAGTCGGCCTCGGCGCCTTCCTCGCATGGAAGTATCTGATCGTTGTCATCTTGTTCCTTGGCATCGTGAACACCTACCTCTACCTCGGCAGCCATTCGTTTTGGAGCTTTGTCAACGTCACCAGCCGCAACATCCTCGGTCCTCTGCGATGCGCACCGCTGCGCACCGGCCGTGTCGATTTCTCAGGCGCCGTCGCGCTCGCCCTGGTGTGGCTTGTGTGGACCGCCGCAGAACGTTTCTTAAGCGTTCTTTTCAGACGATTGCCACTATGAACCCCGCATGGCTAAACCCCTCGTCCAGCTCTGTTTCCATCTCCGTCAAGGTCCAGCCACGCGCCGCACAGAATGCCGTTCGGGATACGGGCGGACCCGAATTGCATGTGCGCCTCACCGCACCACCTGTTGATAATGAAGCAAACGTCGAATTGGTCAGGTTTATCTCCAAACTTCTCGATTGCCCAAGGAATTCCATCCAAATCCGCCGGGGCCACACCTCACGTCACAAGGTCCTCGAAATCAGTGGACTTACACCCGAACTGATCGTAAAACGCCTCCTCGCCAACAAGGAATGAGTCCACCAGCCGCGTTCGGCACAATAAATGCTCCTTTCTCAAACGTGAACATTATGAGCGATCGATGCCTCTTGGTTAAAAGACAACTGCTCTTGCAGTTCGCACGACGTCATCGCCGTCGTTTCCCGCGCACTTCAGACAGCCCATTGTGCTCTGCATCGGCAGCTTTTTCTACCTCAGCCCCAACCTGTTGCAAATCCCCATTGCCGGAATCGTGTCGAGCTGCAACCGCTGAGTTCCAAGATTGCTCCGACTCCCCGTAGCCCGGCGTAGCCGGAACCAAAGTCGCCTGACGGGCAACGCCCCTAACCCTTGCACCACCCCGGACCTTCAGCCACGCCCGGCTGGGAAATATGCCTTGCGACTCCGTCGCAAGGAAAGGTGCGCTAATCCCAATGCTTCTTCACGCGCTGCCGCGGATGCAGTGGGCGGTGCCAGGCGCGAAGCGTTTGGAGTGCGGCAGCTTGCTGCCGCTTTGTTCTTCGGCCCAAACAACGTGCCTGTCCCCATATCCCATGGTCCACATCAGCCCGATGACCGGTCATGCGACCCGTTTCCATCCCACAAATCGGGCCACCGAACATACATTGGTTGGGTGCGGCGAAGAATCGCCTCGCTCCTGCCGACGCGTTAGAATAAACACCGGCGGTCGGGAGCGCGGCCATCCTCGGCCGCATCAACCCGACAACCGATCCTACGACCCGTTTCGATCATGCAAATCGGGCCACCGAACATACACCGGTTGGGTGCGGCGAAGAATCGCCGCGCTCCTGCCGACGCGTTGAAAGAAACAAGCGCCAACGGCGCGGTCTCATACCAGCGTGGGGCGCAGCCCCACGAAGGGCGCCCATATGATCTTCCACCATCCAAGGGCTGAGAGCCCGACCCATTACATTCCCTTTCGCGTCTTTCGCGTTATTTCGCGGTTGAAACCTGCCTGGGGCGGTGCCCAAGCCCGGGAATCGCACCGCCTAACTAGACCAAGACACCCAAAGCTTCATTCCGGTGCGATTACCGGGCCAGGCTGGTATAGGGCGGGCCTTCGGCCCTCATCAACTCGTGCGGACCAGCAGTGGTGATTACATCGAGACACTTGTCGGTGTCCCCTGTCCCGGGTCTTTGGTCTTTGGTCTTTTCTGCCCGCGCTTCCGCAGGCGCGTTGCAACACCCAACGGCGTCGGGACCGTTCCTCTCTTCCCACAACAAGCCTCAGCCCAAGGCGAATCTCATTGCGGACGAGCGATCGCAACAAGGCTCTGTCCGATAGGCGGGCGCGCGATCCGCGTCTCCGCCGCGTTCACTACAGGAAGAACCAGTCGATCATACCACCGCACCGCCCAAACGCCAAAGCGGCGGCGACGCAACACACAGAAGTTCAGCCACCAAAGCAGATAACCAATCCCATTGAAATAATGCAGCAAATCAATCGCGAATCCTGCACGCGCGAGTTTCGCAAGCAACTCCCGGCGCCCATAACGCCTGTAATGCCCGAAATCCCTGTCTATCGGCGCATAAATCTCCTGACGCGCAGGCACGAACAAACAGAGCCTGCCCCGCCCAGCGCAGAGAATGGACGCATAAGTTTTCAACTCGGCCTCGTCGTCGGCTATGTGCTCAAGAACATTTATGCTTACTATGGCATCCCATGGTGGTCCGGGCGGGAGCGTCTGCACTGTGCCAACATGCACAGTCACCCTCGGGCACGTTTCGCGCAGAACTCTGCAGAAATCCGGATTTGGCTCGACTGCAACCAGCTCGTCTATTCCCGGACGGGTCAGCAACATGGAAGTGAACTGCCCAATGCCGGCGCCCACTTCAAGAACGCGTCCGCGCAAACAGGAATCAAACTCCTTCAACACCGCCGCACGATACCGATGCGCATTGCGCAGGCTGTCGAACTCGAAGCTGCCAAGTTGAGGCGATTTGTCAGGTAACCCGTTCATCTTTGGCGACAGCCGGCCTGCCCAGGCCAATCGCACGATCAAAAAAGTTATACTTCACGATGCACCGCAGCGCACTCAAACCGTCACGCCAATTGGCCTTCTTGCCTTCACGATATGTTCGTCCATGGTACGAAATGGGAACCTCGTATATTCTAGCTCCCATGCGGCTGAGTTTTGCCGTGATTTCGATCTCGAATCCAAAGCGCATTTCTTTCAACCGAACGTTCTGTATCAACTCCCGCCGGAACGCTTTGAAACACGTTTCTACGTCCGTCAGGTTCAGATCGGTCGCCATGTTTGAAAACAGCGTAAGCACCTTGTTCCCCAGTGAATGCCAGAAATACAAAACCCGATGTGCGCCCGCCCCAAGAAACCGCGAGCCATAAACCGCGTCCGCCTTCCCGCTCACCAGCGGCCCTAGCAACAGATAGTACTCAGCAGGATCGTACTCCAAATCGGCGTCTTGTATGATCACAAACTGCGATGTGGCCCTGGCAAGGCCTGTCCGCACCGCCATCCCCTTTCCAAAATTGCGAGGGTGTCTCACCACACAAAGCCGCGAATCGACCGCTGCGCATTTCTCGAGCACCGGCCAAGTGCCGTCAGACGACCCGTCGTCAACCACAACCACCTGCTGCACCGGTCTCTGGCGGAGGACATTGGCAATCACGTGGCTCACCGTGGCAGCCTCGTTGTACACAGGCATGACGACTGTAAGGCACGGTGCAACGTCAGCGTTGCCATGCAGCACGCCGCTCGCATCTTCAGTATCGCTGTGCCACGCCAAGTTCACTGTTTTCCGCAACTTGGCAATAACACGCCGCACCACTCAAGAAAAAACCTCGAACTTCACTTTTCCGTGGTCTGCGGCACCGTCACGTGTTAGTAATCTGGCATGGGCGAATCGGGATTCAAAGGCCTCAGTATATTGATAATCGAGGACGAGATTCTGCTGCGCAAACAACTCGCGGCATACCTCGAATCGCTGGAAATGGATGTCGTCGCGGTCGGAACTCTGGCTTCCGCCCGGGCCGCACTCGAAGGCGCCGACTACGATTACGCGCTGGTCGATGTGAATTTGCCTGACGGCCAGGGGACAGAACTGTTGCGTGACCGTCGTTTGACACAAAGCACCGGCGTTATCGTAATGACGGCCGATGGCGGCGTGGCAGGGGCCGTGGAAGCCATGCGCCTTGGCGCACTGGATTACCTCGTTAAACCTTTCGAACCAGCCGAGCTGCCCCTGGTCATCACAAGAGCCAGACGCGCAAGACAGGAAGCCCGCCTCGCAGAACACCGGCGGACAGGTGAATCCGGCGAAAACCTCGTCTTCGGTCCGTCACTGGCCACAGTTCGCGCGCAACTGGAGCGAATTGTCGCCGCTGACGAGCGCCTGCGATCGCATTTGCCGCCGGTGCTTATCGTCGGTGAGACCGGGACGGGCAAAACCGCCACGGCACGCTGGCTTCACCATCACGGCCCCCGCGCGGCAAATCCAATGGTCGAAGTCAACTGCCCCGCCCTGCCCGAGACACTGGCCGAGTCCGAACTTTTCGGCCACGAACGCGGAGCATTCACCGACGCGCGGACCACCCGAATAGGGCTCTTCGAAGCAGCAAACGGCGGCACGTTGTTTCTTGACGAACTATCCAGCCTGAGCCCGGGTATCCAAGCCAAGGTGCTCACCGCAATTGAAGACCATGTGATCCGCAGAGTCGGCGGGAACCAGTCGATCGCCGTCGATGTCCGAGTGATCGCTGCCACCAATCAGGACCTCAAGAAACTGGTCGAAACAGGCAGATTCAGAGAAGACCTCTACCACCGGCTTGATCTGTTTCACATCCGGTTGCCGCCTTTGCGAGAACGACGAGAAGATCTCCCCGCACTTGCTGAAGCGCTTTTGACCCGCCTCTGCAAACGTCACAGGGTCGCACCCAAGAAAATCTCAACTGCGGGCCTCGAACGTCTTCTCTCCTACGCTTGGCCCGGAAACGTGCGCGAATTGGCCCATGAACTCGAACGCGCCATCGTTTTTTCCGACAGCGACACAATCGATTTCGATCATCTCGCGGGCATCGGCCAACAGTCCGTGCAAACTGCCTGCAATCCATCAACCCCGAATGATTGGTTCAATCGAGGTTATGTTTTCCCACAGCAAGGTTTTTCTTTGGAAGAAGCAATTGACCGCATCGTTCTGCACGCCCTCAAGCAAACAAACGGCAATGTCTCCGCCGCCGCAAGACTGCTGGGCGTGTCACGAGACGTCGTCCGCCACAGAATCGAGACAAGACGCCTCGCAGTTTGACATTACGCCCAAGAATCGCTGCGCAGCAACGGGGACAACTCTCTCCCACCCTCACCCGGAAATCTCTCCGTCCGACTGGCCAGATGCAGAGAAACTCTGACTAAGCTGAGGTTCCCAGGCCAAGCTATTGCAGCAGCTTTCGAAAAACCCAAGTCCTACGGTGCTGCGCGTATGCGCAGGTACGCAACCTTGGGCGCCGCAGATGCACAAGAATCGCCCCGCTTCAGTCCAGATGGTTTCATTGGCCTGCCGGGGTCACACACTCAAGAATGGCGTTCTTGACTTGCAGCGGGTGCCCTGCCCGCAACTCAAACCGCGAGGTTCTTTAACATTTCTTTTCTGCTGAAAGGTTTGATCTTGGCGGCTATCCACTCGCGCATTGCTTTTCCTTGCGGCGTCTGTTGTGGATAAGAGACAAACCTCAGCTCCAACTTGAGCCGGTCGGCGATGCGTTTTGCCATGACAGGCCAAACGAGCCCAATGTCGCCTGTGATCGCGATGCTGGTCTCGAGACGCGCAAAACCCGACATCTCCATCCGAAATGGCACGTTGAACAGTTTTGTTTTTGGCAGGCCTTTGTCGATTGCTTCCTGCACAGAGTTGTTCTGTCGTTCGGCTTGCCAGACTCTTTCAAGAGCGGGGTCCAAATCGATTCTGATCAATGTTTTCCCTTCGAGTGAATAAGTCGGATGCCCCTGCCATGCACTCCAGAGTCCATGGCCGGTATGAGTCTCGAACGGGCCATCGTGAACTTCCTGCGTTAAGGCGACGGCTGATTCAACTATCACGTCCGCATCGGCCAGCATGCGGGCAAGACGCGATGCTCTTTCCGTGATTGAGATGCTATCGCCAATTGCAAGGCCAACAGCCCCGCCACCGATCAACTGCGGTATGGTCACCAACACAGGCAAACCGCGGCGACTTCCAATGCCGATCATGGTCCGTTCATCTGCGCCATAGCCGGCAAGAGCTTCGAACGTGGTGCTGCGTTGCCGCGCAAGCTGGAGAATCTCGGTCGAGACCCGCTCGATATAAAGCCCCATCGGATAACCGAGATTGCCAGCGGCTTTTATAATCACGTTTCCCTCGGCTTGCTCCAACCGCGCCAAAAGATCACTGTCCAGCGGCATGTACTCGGCGATTTCATTCAAAACAGCATCATCGAGCACGGACAACTCGAACGTGCCGCCCCGCGGCAGAACCGTTTCGCTGATCCCAAGAACTCGCCCATCCACGCGCTTTACCTTGTCAAGAACTCCGCCCATTTCGTGCGCAACAACCGCCGAACTCGTCGTCACTCCGTCCACAACCCCGAGTCGCATCAATTCGGCCACGAGCGTTGTCACACCCTCGTGCAGATTTGGGCCGCTGCCGGTGACAACGACAACACGGCCGCCACGTTCTTTCGCACTCACGATGCGATCCACCGCAGCCCAAACACGCTCAAGCTGCATGCGATCAAGCTGATTCTCCAGCGCTGCCACTGCTTCGATGTCTGTTTGCATGTTCTTCCTTGTTTACATCAACTGGCCATGTCTGGAAACTTCGAATATGACACAAGGCGGCAGCGTGAATCCCACCCGATCCGGGTCTGCAGGAACCAACGCGCCCTGCCCTACACGAAACACCGGCGTCGGGAGCGCGGCCGTCCCCGGCCGCATCAACCCAACGACCAATCCTACGACCGGTTTCGATCATGCAAATCCTGCGCCCAAACTTTCACCGGCTGGGTGCGGGCAAGAATGCCCGCGCTCCCGCCGGCGCGTTAGAAGAAACACCGGCGCTCGGGAGCGCGGCCGTCCTCGGCCGCATCAACCCGACAACCGATCCTACGACCCGTTTCGATCATGCAAATCCTGCGCCCGAACTTTCACCGGTTGGG
>JAAYVR010000165.1 GCA_012517065.1 Verrucomicrobiota bacterium
ACCAGATCGCTTCGCCCGCCCACTTGCCGCAGGTAATCGAGTATGTTCGGGTCCTGCGGCCGCACAACGCCACCTTCCGACATCATCTGACCCACCTGAACCGTGAACGCTTCGAAATGCGTCGGATGCGTCAGCTTCAGATCGAACTGCGCCGCATCCGGAATCGTGGCAGAACCATACGCTGTGTCGTCATGGCCATACCACGCGCGCACCTGCTCGAAGAACGCTGCCAACTCCCCGCCCGCGATCACTTCCGAACCAGCGGGCATTCCGAGCATCGCCGCGGAAACCGCGGCCATCAAACTGGCGAATTCGGGCGTCAGCCGGATGGCGGGCGGTTCATCTTCGGGTCGGAGCAGGCCGGTGTCCGTCAACGCCGCCAACCATCCATAGGTCCAGGCCGTTGAATCCGCCGCCGCGATGATCAGTGCCGGCGGCGCCGCCGGGTCTGCCAGAATCTTCGCACGGAACTGCTCGGCCTGCTGCATCTGATACCGCACATACTCGGCTGCGGTCATTGGAGTGGCCGCGGCGTAGATGTGGAACTGGAACGCCAGCATTCCCACCTCGAAATCCGCCAACCCCCTGAGGAAATCGGGGTCTTCTTTTAACAAGCGCTTGAGTTCAGGATAGGTTTCGACGTTGGCCGTGAGCGCAATGTATCCCTGGTTCACGAAGTCATAGCTGAACCCAGTGGCGGTCAATTCTCCTTTAAGGTTTACCACCGGCTCCAACTTCGCCCAGGGCACGCCGTCCAGTTTGGGCTGGCCGTAGAGATTGGTTCTGAAGACCAGCGCCTCGCCCGGAATCAGGTTGGGAGCCGGATTTGGAACGCGCGGCACACCGATCTCGAGATGCACGTACGGGGCTGCCACGTTCGTCAGGCTGTAGATGCCAAGCCCATACCAACCGGTCTCGCCAATCTCCAACTGGCCCTTCCCACCCATGCCTACAGTCAGGTCAAGCGGCAGCGCAGTCTCAACCAGATACCGATACGGAACAGTGACAGACTGGCCGCCCGGATTTATGACCGTCACGTCATATAAACCGTGCGGCGCACCGCGAAGGTCAAACCAGGCCACGATCTTCGTCGCATCCACGACCTCGTAATTCACCGGCTCAAACTCACCGAACTGCGGACGGACAAGCTTGATAATGGCGTTCGGATCAAACCGTGCCCCGCGCACCGTCACTGCCACATACCGGTCGTCTCCGCCAAAGTCAGGCATCAGGCTGGTGATCTGGAATGGAAGCGTTCGAGCTGTAAGGGTAACGGCGTTGGTCGATGGACCGCTGGTGACTCTTACCAATATGTAGTATGTGCCGGCGGTGGTGGTCGGCACCAAGATGCTCTGATCGGCCTGCAGCCGCCCTTCGTACGCCGCATCGTACCGAATCGAGTCTGGCAACCCATCACGCCGCGCATAGAGTGCTGTCGCGCAGTCATCAGAACTGCTGTCCAGACTGATCTCGAGCGTCTCGCCTGCACCTACGGTCACTGCATACAGCCGTTCTTGCCCCCCGCCAAGGGTGTCGGTGAAAGGCTGGTTCAGCGTCAGTCTGGAGACGCCAACGCTGATGGCATCCGCAGAGGTGAGCTTGTTGTTGGCATTTCCAGCCCCTTCATAGACATCGTCGAAGATATCCCCGCGAACGATCAGGCGATAGGAGCCGGGCAACACCGTCGGCAACGTCGCGGTAAGCGTCGCGCGATACGAGTCACCCGGTTTGAGTGTGACATAGACGGGTCCCTCATCCGCCGTCGGCAACCGGCCCTGGGTCACCCTTCCGATCAACCGATCGCTCAAGTCCCATACGGCGTCGCTCGACAGATACACCGCATCGTCCCAATAAGCGGTGATGGTAGTATCGCCCCTATTCACGCCCGTCCACGTGATCGTGATCTGGCGGCCCGTCAGACCATCCGCAGGCACCGTGATATCGCGAATCTGGAGATCGCCCGGAGGCGGCACGTCAATCAGCATCGGCACCAGCGACGCCCCCATGTTGTTGTTCTCGGCTGTGCCTTCAAACACGGCACCCCACGGCGTGACATTGTCCGGCACATCCGTGATCACGATGGCATAGTAACTGCCCGTCAACCCGCGTGGCAGTGCCCAGTCGGTGGTCACACTGTAACTTGCGCCGCTCTTCAATCCGCCTGCGTGTCGCACCGTGCCGATGTAGTGATCGCTGCGCAAATCAAGGAACTGGTCGCGTGACAGATAGATGTAGTCGTACCACGCCGACTGGCTGGCCAGAGTATCGCCTGCGCCGAGGTTAATGACCTCGTAGGTCACGTTGAAGGCCTGCCCTACCATGACATGAACAGAGGTTTGCACCCGGAACACCTGCAAATCGGGGTTGTCCACCTTCGCGACCTGGACCGGCTGAACAAGAATATCATTGCCCTCGCCCTTGAACTCCTGCACAGCGCCCTGCCATTCACCGTAGTCTGTCAGCCGGACGGCGGGCAGCGGGTATGGCGGCGGGTTGGACCACCAAGGTCTCACCCACGGCGAATCGACATAGACAATTAGGTAGTACTGTCCTTCGAGGTTCTCAGGGACATTGATCTCGGCGGAGGCACTGTACTGGCCCCCTGCAGCCAATGCGCCCACGTGCCGCAACGACCCGAGAATCTCATCGCCCGCATCTAGTGATTGGTCCTGCGAGATGTATATCCGGTCCGTCCACGTGTCCACCCGTGTGGTTCGTTGGCCATTGTTGGTCACCGTCCAGTTCACTTTCACCAGACCGCCCGAAGGCGCTGTAGCCGGCGTGATCTGGACCGAGGTCACCTGCAAGTCACTCTCCCGATAGACAATCGTTATCGGGGCGGATCGGGCAATGTTGTCCTGTTTGTGACCGCCCTCCCACACATGCTCGCGATAAATGCTGAACCACCCCGGCCAATCACTCTTCCCAAAATCCCGATTCAACGTCGGAGCCCCGTACTCAAAAACAGGGTCGCATATCACAAAGAAGTACCGGCGCCCCTCGCTGCCCGGACTCACGGCGACTTCCGCGCTCGACGTGTAGGTCTCGCCCGGCCCCAAGGCCGGCTCGGACACGTGCGCTACAACCGCCACCAACGACGCCCGGTTGATGTCGAACACCGGGTCCAGTGACACATAAACATAGTCGCGCCAGATTTGCGTCTCACCCCATACGCGCGCGCCGTTGTTTCGGACAGTCCAGGACACCGTGAGACGATCGCCCGAATAGACGCTGGCCGCGTCGGTAGTCACCGAAATAACGGCCAGGTCCGGCGGGACAGCAGTGATGTGACTGGCTGCGGCACGCGCGTTATTCCATGTAAACGGCCCTTCCCAAACACGCCGTGGCGTTTCGTCTTGCACACCTAATAGGATGTAATAGATATCGTTCCGAGAGAGTTTCCTAAGGTCGCTATGCGACACCTCCTCGAGCGGTTTACCGAGTTTTTCCTGAGCGCGCTGCGTAATCCCCTGAATCTGCTGCGTCAGTTGCTCCATTTCAGAAGCCGGGTTGTCCACCACAATGCTGGCCGGATCGACGTTGGTCTCAACAATGATGTACTCTCCGCTGGAGAACGGCGGCAGAGTGAACGTGGCTTCCTGAGTATAACTTTCGCGGCTTTGGAGAACGCCAATGTGCGGCACACCAAACACAACGTACTGTTCACCGCGCCCGTCGTACAAATCGGGGTCGCTCGATACATAGATCAGGTCGGCCCAGTTGTCCCGTTCCGTCGGCACAGTGCCGTTGTTGGCCACCGTCCACCGCACCGTGATTTTCTCTCCGGCTTGTGCGGTGGCCGGAGCGATCACTTTGATGACTTCGAGATCGGCAGGCGGCGTGTAATAGAGATTGATGATGTTGCCGGCTTTGAAGTTGTTACCGTCGAACTGGTCGGGCGCGTCCGGATTGACGTTCACGTCAAACGTCTGCTCATAGACGTTGTTGCCGGCGTCGGTCACCACCGTAATGTAGTATTGGCCGCGGTAATCAGCGTGCAACGGGATGCTGACCTGCACATTGTTGTCGTAATACTCGCCCACCTGCAAAGCGCCAGACCGCCAGAAATTGCCCAGTAGGATGTCCCCGCGCTGCGGACGTGGACCGTCCTTGGCCAAACAAAGCCACACTGAATCGGTCCAACTCGCTGGATCGGTCGGGCCAGCGCCCAGATTGCTCACCCGATAATGCACGGTGAACGTGCCGCCATCGAACGCGTCGGTCGGCCCTGCAACATTGGACACCACCAGATCGGGCGGGCGTAGCTCGACCACCGGCACATCAATCACCATCGGCACAGCCAGGTAATTGTTGCCCTCGCCGGGGTACTCGTCCACCGACCCGGACGCATCCGCCAACACGATCACATACACGTTACCGCCAATGCCCTGCGGGAGACGGTACGTGCCGCGCGATGAATACTGCTCGGTCGGTTCCAGCGCGCTCCCATTTTGCACCAGCGCCAGTTGCAGATCGCCGGTATCATAGGCGGCGTTCAGCGAGATATACACCCCGTCCTGCCAACGCGACCCGCCCGTTGGCGTCGCCACGGACCCGAAATTGGCTACCGTCCATTCCACGTCGATCAACCCCGCCATCTGAACCCTGCTGGGCGCCAACAGCGACGTCACTTGCAGGTCCGGTCGCGCATTCAGCGCCACTTTCAACATGTCGCGCGCGGCCAATTGATTGTTGTCCTCCTTGCGCTCGGCCACCTCACCGGCTGAGTCGGTCCGAACCACAACCGTGTACAGCCCTTCTGTGCGAGCGGGCAATCGGACACGCTCGGTCCGTGTGTACGAACGGCCCGCCACAAGACCCTGGGCATAGCTGAACCGGC
The DNA here is from genome assembly GCA_012517065.1 of Verrucomicrobiota bacterium. Classification (GTDB taxonomy): domain Bacteria; phylum Verrucomicrobiota; class Verrucomicrobiia; order Limisphaerales; family J093; genus JAAYVR01. The sequence continues at coordinate 4,841 of JAAYVR010000165.1, forward strand.
CCAAGCTGATGGCCCGGTTCATGTCGCCACTCGGCGCCAAATAGATCGTATCATACCAGGCAGACGTGGGCGAATCCGGTCCGTTGCTGCGCACGGTCCACGTCACATCAATCTCCTGCGACTCACGCGCATCCGTCGGGGCCTGGACATTCGTCACCTCCAGGTCGTACTGCGGTGGCGGCACGTAGGTGATGAGGATCGGATCAGACCGTCCGGTGTTGTTGTCGGTGTAAATGAACTCGAAAGGACCGCCCGTAGTCACGAACAGATAGCCGGTGCCACTGGCCCAATCCGGCAGCGTGACCTTTGTGGATCTAACATAGCTCGCTCCAGGCGCCATGGCACCGATCCGGTCCACGCTGGCCAGAGTGCGCCACCCACTGCCGTCCGGATTGGGCGAGAACCGCACTACATCGCTCCATGAGCTGGTGTCGGTTGCCCCAAGTCCGATGTTCGACACCGTCCAGCGCACTTCAATGGGTTGACCGTTCTGGCCAGACGGATCGGCAGTCACCGAGTCCACCACAAGGTCCGCGTACAACCGGTGCATAATGTCAACCACATGCCCGGCTTGGGCGACATTCGACCCCTGGTCATCGTACTCGAACACCGCTTGGCCCGCATCCGTCTCGACGAACAGATAGAATCGCCCTTCCGCTCTCGCCCACAGCGGCACAACGAGGTTCTCGACGGTGTAAGAGGCGCCAGGGTCCATAAACCCAACGTGCGGCACCTCAGCCACCAACCGGTCGTTTCCACCCAACACCGCGTCAGTCGAAAGCCAAACTCGGTCCACCCAAGCGTCCACCCTGCCCCGTCCGGTCCCCACATTCGTAACCCGGTACGAAACCGTCAGGTCAACCGGGTCCCCAACGATCATGGACGGCGCCTCCACGTCCGACACCGCCAGGTCCGCGTAGGGCGCCAGGTTGACGGTCAGGACCGGTGACGCGGCGCCCCGATTGTTGTTTTCCGCGCCGCGCTCGTCGATCTCATTGCCTGCGTCCGCCCAAACGATGATATACCAGTTTCCAATGGCGCCATCGGCCAAATCAACAGACGTTTCAAAGTTCTGCTCTTTGCCGGCTTGAATGGCCTCCTCATGCCGGTAACTGCCTATGAGCAGATCGTCAGACGACCACACAACGTCACGTGACAGGTAGAACCGATCGCTCCATTCCATGGGCGTCGGACCGGTGCCGATGTTCCGGACAACCCAGCTCACTGTCACCGCCCCGCCCGACTCGACCGCAGCCGGCGAAACAGCCGCAGAAGTGACTGCCAGATCAGGATGCGTCAGAACCAACCGCGCCGAAATCGCCTGGTTGTCCGCTTCAACATCGCGCTCATAAACGGCCCCAGCCACGTCGGTCCGCACCAAAATGTAGAAGTAACCATCGTCCCGCGACGGGAGCTGGATCGTTTCCGTTCGCGTGTATTGCGCGCCTGGCGCAAGACCCGTTTCTCGGACAAAGTCAGCCAACTGAATTGCATTTACCAAGGTGCCGTCCGGCGAGAAATAAACCCGATCTGTCCATGGCCCTGCAGCGTCGGCATCGCCCGCGTTGGCCACCGTCCAAGTTACCGATGCCGTGCGCCCCGAGACAGTGGCACCGCCAAGCTGCACTCCCGAAGCGACCAGGTTCGGCACCGGCGCCAAGGACACGCTAACTTGCGACTCACTTCGCCCCACGTTCGAGCGCCCGGCAGGGTCTTCTGGCAGCGCCCGGTTCGCATTGGTTTGCACAAAAACCCAATACGAGCCTGCCTGCAGGGTGTCGGCCAAACTGATCTCCTCGACCCGCCCGTAGCTGGCTCCGGCTTCAAGTCCGCCCGTGTGCGTGAACGTCCCCAACACGATGTCGTCTGCGTTCCCCAGCACGTCGTCCCGCGAAAGTGTCACTCGATCCGTCCAGCTATCACTGCCAACAGTTCGCATTTCTCCGGCGTTGGTGACGCGCCATCCCACGCTGAGCTTGCCACCGCTCAGAGCCGTTTCTGGTATCGTAATCAACGGCACGATCAAATCCGCCGCCCGCACATTGATCGCTACAGACGCGATGTTGTTCGCTTCGCTGAATTCGACCTGGCTCCCCCCGGCGTCCACGACAAACAACAGATAAGCGCTCCCCGCAATACTCCCAACCGGCACGGTCGCTGTAGCCAACACGTCGTAGCCAGCTCCGGGCTGCAACGGCGAGTAGGCGCCGAGCGAACGCGTCACCAGCGCGACGTCATCAGCACTTAGCATCGTGTCACGCGACAAATACACCGTGTCCGACCAGTGCGCTCTCGCCACCTTGTCGCTCGCATTGGTCACTTTCCATGCCACCGACATGGGCTGCCCCCACGCAGCCCAAGCCGGTGCCGTTGTAGAGGTAATCACCAGGTCAGGCGGCGGCTCGATCGAAGCCACGCGAACCAGCACGTTGTCCAAACCCCAGCCTTCGTCCGGCCAGCCTTGAAGATTGATGCCCGCAAACCGCAGTTCGAGCGTACCCCCTGAATGCTCGAAGGTGAAGGTCAACCGGTACACCGCATCCATCGGCGTGCCATTCCACAGGTACCCCAACGTGTTGTTCTCGAACGCGCCTGTCCCGCCCGGGTAGCTCCCTTGCCCAACCCGCCGCGGGAAACTCTGTTGCCCACCCGGATACAGCGCAAACGAGGACTCGAGCAATGTCGAGCCGCCCACCACATTCACCGAAATGGCCTCATTGTGCCCAATACCATCAAGCGACAGCATCGTGTATAGATCGAACTGGAGCGTCACGTGCGAGTGGTCTGGCAACCCGCTCAAAGTCAGGGCAACGGCCGTGGTAGTGAACGGCCCGAGGAAATGGCGAGCCCCAGCAGGTGTCTCGCTCACGCTGGTGCTGGACCATTCCTGGCCCCACCCGGTGCCTGAGGGGGTCTCGAAATCGTTCGAATAAACGACCAAATCTTCCAGCGCAACCTGCGTCACAACCTTCACCACGTCCGCCCGGACCGAGTCAGCGCCCTCGACACGAACCAACGCCGTCGCCGAGGTACCCACCGAGAGCGCTGCCCCAGGAGTTACATCCAATCGGATTGTCCTCGTCTCGCCAGCACCAAGCGTCGGGCAATTCCAGCCGCCCCCGGTGATGGCCGCGGTAATCTCAGCCCCACCGCCTGCCGTGTCGTAGTACCGATAGGTCCAACCGGTCGAAGCTGAAGTGCCTGTCAGCCGATACGATTCGCTCACTGCGGCCTGGTTGGTGATCCTGACAAGGTACGACGCGGTGGTCCCGCGAATGATTCCCTGGCTCTTGGTCTGGCCCGCACCGGTCGAGTTCCAGAGTTCAAAGCCGATGAACCCCGGTTCGCCTTCAGCGCCATTGGCAATGGCCAGATCAGGCGCGGCCAACTTGATCTCGATTGGGACAACGCTCAGGTTGTTGCTGTCATCGCTCTCGTACTGAGTCTGAGTAGCATCCGTCACAAACAAGAGCCGCATGGCCGACCCGGCCGGCGCGGTCTTTGGCAAACTCAGGTTGCGGGTGACGGTGTACGAGCCATTCCACGCCAGCGGCACCTGCGGCGAGCTCACCACGATAGATTCGAGCAGCAGGTCGCTCGCATCCCACAAGTCGTCCGCCGAGAGATAAACCCGGTCGGTCCATCCTCGATACGCGAGCGAGTTCTCTGCATTGGTCACTGTCCAGGAAACCGAGATACTCTGGCCCGCAATGCCGTACCCGGGTGCATTCGTCGCAGCTATCCTCAGGTCGGGCAGGTACTGCGTGAGCAGCGCAGCAAAAGCGTCCGAAGGCACTTCGCCATTCACGTCGTTGTCGTTCTGGTTCATCGCATTCCCTAGGAGGTCAGCCACAGCCGGCCCGATCACCAGACGATAAACTCCTGCTTGGACCTGCTCCGACAGCACCAGCTGCCACTCGTTTCTGCTCAGCCGATCCAAACGGACGAGTTGGACCGGCGCGCCATCAGGTCGGACGAGTTGGATGTCTTCCGGCCCAAAAGTCCAGTAATCGATCGGCTCGTCAAAAGTCACATCGATCTGAATGAACAGGTCGCGGACCTCATTGGTCGGCGACATGCTAACGATCATCGGACCGCGCCACCGGACAACGAAGCTGAGCTGCGCTTGCACCGTCATGGGGTTGCCCGCCAAATCCAGAACATCCGGTCCAACCAAGACCTGCCACACTCCGTTCACCAACGCTTCAGGAAACTCCACCAAATATCGACTGGCGCTCAAAGGCGTGACGGCCACGCTTGAACCCGGCACCTGGTTGCCCGCCGGAGTTCGAATCACAATGTCCGCCGCACTCAACGTCCCGCCTCTGAGCGGCTCGGAGAATTGGAGCGCGATGGCACCGACCGCGTTCCGAACCGGCGCAACAGGGTCTGCAATCCAAACCACCGGCGCATCGCTGTCAGCCAAAGCGGAGTGGACCGTGCCATCCTCACCGCTGGCCCCCCAACCTGTTGCGCCCGCTGCGGTAATCCGAGCCGGATCAAACCCAGCCACCGAATCGCGGTAATAGATTGCAATCCGTCCGCCACCGCCATTGCCGCCGTCCTGCCACGTCGCAGCACCGTCGGCTGCAATTCGCCCTGTCCCTGTCAGAGTTCCGACAGTCAAGCGAATACCGCCGCCACTGCCGCCCTGATGACCAGAAGCGCCATTGGCAAGAATCGCACCATCGATTCTGGCTGTGCCGCCGACGTTTAGCCGCACCAAACCGCCGCCAGCTCCACCGCCCCCAGTCGGCCCACCACCCGATCCGGGCTCAGCCGGATCAAGCGGATTCCCGTAAGTATCGTTGCTGCGTCCACCGGTGATTCCCACCGACCCCAGCCCGCCATAGCTGCCGCCGCCCATGCCAGTGGCGCCACCAGCGGTCGTGTTGCCACTGGTGTAACCAGCCAGATAGCCTTTCCCAGACACGTCGATTGCCGAACCGCTCCCGACGAAAAGGTCCTCGGCAACCGTCATCACCAGCGCGTAAACCTGCTGAGCTGTCGTGGCGCGCGTCGTCAGAACCGCACCGTTGGTAATGCTGACCCGCTTGGCAAACACCGGAATCTGATGGTCAACCACCACAACGACGCCAGCACCCGAAATGACGAGGTTATCGACCACCACCGCGCTGTCTTCAGAACCGCCCAGCGGCGTCATGGCCGCAACCGGCAGCCCGCCACTGTCAATGCGCAGGCTGTCTTCTCCGCCGATTTGCTTCAGATACACCGTACCCGGCGCGCCAGCGGCTGTCCCTGTCCAACCACCCGGCTGACCCGGGAGGGCTTTGATCTGACCCACCGCATCGAAATCTACCAAGGCACTGTAATACACAGCCACACGCCCACCCCCGGCGCCATCGCCCTGGCAGCAACCTGTCCCCCCATTGGCCGTGATTGTACCGGCGCCCATCAACTGACCCGTTTCAAGTCGAATTCCACCGCCAGCACCTGGCGCGTCGGCATATCCACTGCCATTCCCTCCGTTGGCTGCAATCGCGCCGTCCAACGCCACGCGCCCGGCCCTCAGCCTGATCAAACCGCCACCCGCCGGTGAGTTACCAAACGTCGTTCCACCACCCGATCCGAGCTCGTTCGGATTCCGGAAATCACCGTAGGGCTCGCTCACATTGCCCGAATGCGAATAGCCGTATCCACCGTAGCTCCCGCCAGACACCCCCGTGTTGCCGCCGATTGTCGTGTTCCCAAACGTGTAACCACACAGATAGCCGCGCCCACTCACATCAATGCTCGAGTTCGGATCAATCCACAACAAACCCTCCACCGCCAGGTCCAATCTGCTTTCTTTCGCTGCTGTGGCTGCCACCTGCGTGACAACACCGCCGCCCAGCACTTCAACGCTTGTAAACACCTGTGGCCCTGCAAGGGTCACCGTGGCACCCCAAACCACCAATGCTTCGGCCGGCTCCGCAGCGCTCCTCTCATTCAACGTCATCGCCACGCCAACCAACCGCGCACGGTATGCATCTTCTGAAGTCTCGCCACCAACACCGTCCTGGTCCTGATCAAGCAAGCTTCCATCGGCTGCCCGAATCACAGGGTCAAGGACCAATCGGTAGTCCCGCCCCACGGCAACGCCGCCGAAATCCAATTCCCACCTGTAGCTGTCGAGACGTCGAACCTGAGCTGCAGAAACCTCACTACCCATCGAGTCAGTCAACCTCGCCATCTGAGGTTGCAGCGCGTCAACGGCTGTAGCCCGGTTGAACACCAACTCGATGCGGTCGAACGGCGCATCCTGTCCGCCCCGCGGGATCAGCCGATCAACGCGGAATCCAATCGCACCGTCCGCTGCAAGAACGAACCGGTCGATATAGATGTCCTCCGCGGGTTCGCCTGCCACACCGTCTTGATCCTGGTCAAGTGGGTTGCCGGCCAAATCGGTGATCTGCGGCCCCAGTCGCAGTTCGTACACTCCAGGCTGCGTCACAGTGTCGAACCCGACGACGTACACCGTTCCGCTGCCGCTGACTCGCTTCAACCCAAGCACCTGTCCGCCCGGCACCACCAAACCGCCGTCGTCAGGCGTGAAATCACTTGCTACAATCTCCTCCGAGAAGCTCACTGCCCGTTCGTAGTACGGAACCCACGCAGCAGGTTGCGCAGGCAAAACGCGCGGCGCAACAGTGTCAATGGTCACGGTCAACGTCGCTGTCGCCTGCTTGCCAAGCGACGGTTTGAAGAGAGCGCGCACCGCGTGCTCGCCCTCGCTCATCGGCGAAGAAGGTGTGAGTCGATGCACTCCCGGTTCCGCGTCCTCCAGCACCGCATCAATGGTCCCATTCGCGTCAACGTCGAGCTCGATCCGGCCCCGATCATTGATCTCGACCGCAAATTCAGGCTGGTTCTTGTTGGTCAACCGGTCACTGTTGGAAACGCCTGTGTCCTCGGACGCCGGCAGCGTAATCGAGAGCCTCATCGGCTGCCCCACTGTGAAGAATGTGCTGCTGACATAGTCTGTGCCGGGCTGGCCGGCGCCGTTTAGCAAATTGCCGGCAAGGTCAGCAACCCCGCCGCCACCTTGCACCACTATCCGCCAGTAATCGCTTGGAAGCGGTGACGCGAACCGCAGAACCGCCGCGTTACGCGAGGGGTCCCAATCGACCGCCGACGGCACCAACGGCGCTGGTTCATTGCCGTTGCCGAAATCGTTGTCCTTGCCACTGCCCAACAAGCGGTAGAACAGTGGACTGCCCGCTGTGGCTCCATCCAGGCCAACGGCATCGCCGAACACAACCCGCGCAACCTGCGGCGCAAACGCTGCCGAACAGCCCGCCCATCGAGGCGCCCGATCCGCATTGCCGTCTCCCAACACCATGTCGCTGCCCGTACCACTCCAGTCGTGCGCCACATTGCCGAGACCCTCGTTCAATGGCCACCAGGCAACCAAACCCGCCCCGCTAAGCTCAGGCGGCAGGTTCATGTTCTCGATGATGTCCTCGACCGACAACGGACGATTCCACAAACGCACATCGGCAAGTTGGCCAGTGTAAGCATCGGCGCCACCCCAGCGCGCACCCAGGAACGCACGCCTCGGCGCAGTGTCACTCACCTCGACCGGGTTACCCGAGGTCCTGGCCGCCCCATCCGCCAACGCACCGTTTACATATACGTGTATCCGCTCCGCGCCCGGCCCGCCCCCAAACACCGCCGCCACATGCACCCACTCGCCGGTGCTCACCGAGACAGAGCCCGCCCGTTCCCAGTACTGCTTCGCAGCACCCGACTTCATCTGATACGCGTACAGCACTCCGTTCCACACGCCCACCAACAACTCATCATTCCGCCCGTCGTGCGACAGCGCAAACAATGTCCCCTGACTTGTCGTCCGAATCCATGCAGAGAAAGTCGCCGCAGAGGTGAATCCCCAATTCCGTGCTTCCGTCACCGCGTACCTGTCGCCCTGGAAATCCAAAGCGCTGCCAGGCACCGCTTCAACAACGGTGGGACTCGTCGTGTCCACCGTCACCGTCACAGACGCCCTTGACCGGCTGCCCACCCACGCAGTGAACGTGGCCGTGATCACGCGATTCCCGTCCGCCAACGCCAGTCCGGGCGTGAATTCATACGTGCCTGCGCCTGCGACTTCGAGCCGACTGTCTGTCTGACCGTCTGCGTTGAAATCCAACTCGATGGTGCCCCGCCGATCCACCGAAACCAGAACGGTCGGCGTGTTGTCTCGCGTTATCCTGTCGCTGGCCGAAGCACCGCTGTCGCTCGACGCGGCCAGCTCAATCGTCACTACCGGAATCATCGACCCAAAAGGCACGGCACCGGTGCTTGTTTCGGTCCCACTCGGCGTCACGTTGCCCAAAACGTCTGCCGCGCCGCCGCCCACCGTAACCCGATAGAATTCGTCACCCAACGCCTCGGTCAGATTGAGTCGCACAACACCAACTGACGCGTCCCACACCGCCTCGACAACTCGACTTGTGAGGTCAATGTCGTTGCCGTTCCCAAATACCCCGTCCGCACCGCTGGCCCAGAGTTTGTACAGCGACTTGTTCACCAACGTACTCGCCCTCACGCCAGCCAAATCCTCGAATGCAACACTCAATTCGGTCTTCGCCACCGCCAACCCCATCGGCGATTCCGAGGTCACCCAAGCCGGTTGGCTCGACAGGAACCCGCCACCTAACAAAGCGTTTCGACCATGCCCCGACCCGTCCAAAACCGCCTCGCCCGTTCCTTCGTCCAGCCGATAGAGCGCCACCAGCCCGTCTTCGAATCCCCAAACTCGCGCTCGCATCCCGGCTTGTATTTGCGCATCCGTGCGCGCCGTGCGCCAGATTAGTATTTCGTCAATCGTCCCCCTGAACCATCCGCCGCTGCCCAAGTGCGTCGAATCAGCCGCACCAAACGCGTAGATCAGCGGGCCATTGCCGCCGTTCGGCAACTGGCGCGCCGCGCCGCCACTGCCCGCACCCGCTTTCACGCCGTCAAGGAACCCATCCAGCAACCGCCACGCCCGATCGTAGCGTAGCGCCACATGATGCCATTGATTGAAGCCGGCCACGCCCAGGTTCACAGGGTTAAGACCCCAGACTCGCACCAATACTTCACCCGTGCCAATCACCTCGATCTGGCTGTTGTGCCACGAACCGCTGTTGGGGGCAGTCTGCCCCAGCTCGGCCATCAACACGCCCGGCCCAACCGCGTTGAACCAGAACTCGACCGTGACCGTTTCATCCGCAAACAGGTCGCGCAAATCAGGCGTCACCAGGTAATCGTTCGCCCCATCGAACGCCAACGCACCACCAGCCGACTGGACCGCCGGCGGTGTCGTATCGATGATCACAGGCAGAACGTCCGACACCGCGTTGCCAACCCACGGGACAAGGATGGCGCGGACTCTGGCCAACCCATCCGCCAGAGCCGTTGGAGCAACGATGTCGTAAGTACCCCCTCCCGTCACTTCGAGAGATATGTCCGCCACCGCATCGCCGTTCAAATCGAGTTCAATCCGACCCGGACGATCCACGGTCACACTGAACGCCGGCTTCGTCACCGCCGTCACGTTGTCCTCAGCGGAATCCCCGGAATCCGACTCGGCCTTGAGATCAATCAAAACGCTGGCCGGTTGTGTCTCGACCACGATCGGGTCGCTCACATAGTCCACGCCATGGCCAAGCAGATTGCCGGCAAGGTCTTTCACGCCACCCTCCGCACCTTTCACAACCACCCGATACGCATCCGTCGGTAGTGGCTGAGCGAACTGGAGCCGAGCTTCAGACCACGCGGCATACCATGTCACCAGCTCCAACCCAAACGAACCTGAGATATCATTCCCGTTGCCAAAAACGCCGTCCCCACCGCTGGCTACCAACAAATAGTTGGCCGGATTACGCACGCTGGCCGCGTCTATGCCAGCGATTTCGTTGAATCTCACCCACACAGAACGGGTCGGCGTCGGCAAACCACTTCCGCCAACCCACGCCGGTGCTTGGACCGCATTGCCCCCGCCCAGAAAACCATGTCTCTCATTGCCCGAAGAATCCGAGACCCGCAACCCGCTGCCCTCGCTGAAACGCCAATAACCCACCAAACCTGCCGCACCCGATTCCGGCAACCGCCGCATGTCAGCCACCACATCGTTCAGATCGCGCGCAACACTCCACAATCGCAACTCGGCCAACTGCCCCACGAACGATTCGTTCGGATCAAATCCACCGCCCACCCGATCCTGGTCCTGGCCTATCACGAAGCCGCCATCGGCGACACTGATCGGCTCGATCGGTGCGCTCCGCCATCCCATCGGCACCCCGTCAAGCACAAGCATCGCGCGGTCGTTGGCCCCATCCATGATCACGCCAGCATAGTGCCACTGGTTATCTGAGATCGCCGGCACTCTCCAGGCCGTGGTGGTATCCTGCGTGCCACGGTACAAGCTCATCGTCGCGCCCTTGACCCCGATGAGAATTTCATTGTCCATCCCGCCGCGCGCGCCGCTGACAATGGTCTGAAACCGGTTGAGGCCGGTCCTGAACCAGAACTCGAAGGCCAGGTTTTCAAGCCCATTAAGAGCCGCTGCCGGCAGGGCCACGTAGTCGTCAGTGCCATCGAAGCTCAGTGCATAGCCTGCGCCGACCTCACCCACCGTGGGCGCCGTCAGGTCGATCTCGAACTGCACAGTGAAATCGTTTGATGACCCATCGCGTCTTTGATCCAGCGCATGCCCATCCAGGTCGCGCAGTCCGCTGGTCTCGCCGCTCCGCGCCACAAGCTGATACCGGCCTTCGATCAGCGGTGCAGAAAGAACCAGCGAAATCTCGGTCGATCCGTCGGTGTACGTGGGTGTGAAAGCCAAAACCGTGTCGTCTCCCCCGCCCAGCTTCCAGTCTAAACCCAGGTGCGTCAGAGCATAGGTCCCGATACTTCTTGCGCCTTCACCAACCACAGGCGCCGACAGCGTCAGCTTGATCGTTGTCACAGACGCCAACTTGCTGTATTCGCCGGGTTCCATGCTGACCACGTAAGGTCCAGCAGGCGTCATGTCCTTCACATAGACCGTGCCAGTACCGCCTCTCTGGTAACCAGCACCCCCGGCGACCGACACATTGGCCACGGCGAAATCGATCGAGTCCATATACCACAACGCCACACGCCCGCCACCGCCACCGCCTGCATAGTACGTGCTCGACGCGTCTCCGCCATTCGCCTCAATCCGACCCGACCCGCTCAACACGCCCGCCGTCAACCACACACTCCCGCCTGAACCACCGCCGGTCTCACCGCCGCCCGGCTTCAATCCATTGGCTGAAATCACCCCGTCCAGCACCAATTTCCCGGTCACGATCAGCCGAATTGCGCCGCCACCCGAACCGCCGGGAACCTCATTGTCTGGCGCGCCACCAGAACCAAGGTCGATCGGTTCGTACATGCTCCCGTACGTTCCTCCACCTGAACGACCTCGCCTGTCACCGCCACCGGCACCGCCATACCCGGCACCCGGACTGATGTCGTCAGGCCGCGCTGTCGTTCCAGGGCCGTTGCCCGCCGGCCCGTTCGCATAGCCGCCAGTGTACCCTTGCCCATCCGCTGTAATCCGCGACCCGGCCTCGACCACCACGCTCCCCGCTGTAATTGTCACACCCACGCCAGCCCATTGGCCGTCCACCATCCTGTCCCTGTTCTTGCCCAGACACCAAATCGTCGAATTACCAGTGACGCTCAGTTGACCATCCACCGCCAGCCTACTCCCACCGCCCATCACCCATACCGCCCCGTCCTCCAAACTCACTGCACCAAAATGTAGGTCGCTGTCCTGCCCCCACTCCACATTTTCAAACACCCGCACAGACCAAAGCGATACGCTGACGTCGATAAACAGTAAGCTCCCCGTCCCACCGCGCTGATAACCCGCTCCACCCGCCGCAGTCGAAGCTGTATAGCCTGTGAACCCACCGCCGTTTTCATAATACACCGCCACGCGCCCGCCACCGCCCCCACCAGCCCAATAGGTGCTGGATGAATCCCCGCCTTTCGCCTCAAACCGACCGCTCCCAGCCAGCTCCTTCACCGTCACCCAGAGACTTCCGCCCGAACCACCACCGGTCTCACCGCCGCCCGGATTCAATCCATTGGCTGAAATCAGCCCATCCAACTGAAGCCGCTCAGTCACAATCAACCGAATAGCTCCGCCACCGGCTCC
>JAAYVR010000166.1 GCA_012517065.1 Verrucomicrobiota bacterium
AAAAGCGCTGAACCCTTCCTGACCCACCACGACGAGTTTTCCGCGCATAAACCGTTGGTATTGAGACAAAGTTTTGGAGAGTTGGTATCAGGCCAAATTCTGGTCCGAGGAACTCTTGTGCGGCGGGATCAGGAAGTCTGATTCTCCTAGTCAAAAGTTGACAGTTGCGCGTTGCGCGTTGAACGTTTGGTTCAGCAAGAAACAAGGCGCCGCTGCAGCCTCCGATTACCGTCCGAGGAACCGGACCACGGCCTCAGCGCGCGAGCGGACATGAAGTTTCTCGTAGATGTGTCGGATGTGGGTGTTCACTGTGCCCACCGCGATTTGAAGCGCGTCTGCAATTTCCTTCGACCGATCTCCTTTGGCCAATAGATGGAGAATATCACTCTCGCGCGGCGTGAGTTGGATTTCATCTGCGTTGGCCGGGGCATGCTGTTGGAATGCTGTCACCACACGGCGAGCGATGTGGCTGGACATCGGCGCTCCACCCCGGTGCACTTCTGCGATCGCCTCGAGGATTTCCTCGGGGGACACATGCTTGACAAGGTAACCTGTGGCGCCGGCTTTCAACGATTCAAACACCTGTTCGCTGTCTTCCTCAACAGTGAGCATGATCACCTGTGTCTTGGGCAACAGCCGACGTAGTCGCCAGACGCATTCGATGCCCGAAAGGCCGGGCAAATGAATGTCCATAAGCACAACATCGGGCGCGGCTTCGGGGAGCAGCTTGAGGGCTTCCTCGGCGCTGACACAGGCAACCACGCACGAGAAACCGGGCGCGCCATCTATCAGCAGCGCGAGGTTTTCCCGCACGCTGCAGTCGTCTTCGACGATAGCGACGCGAATGCTCATGGTGTATTCAAGGGCAAGTGGTGGACAAGATGGTGTTTTGCCGTCGGATCATCGCAGCGGCTCCAACCGGTTGGGACGCTCGCCAAGGGGTATGCGGAACTGAACGGTTGTGCCCGAACCCGGGGTCGATCGGCATTCGCATTGTCCCCCAATCTTCTCCATGCGTGCTTGTACATTTGCCAGGCCGTGGCCCTTGGCGATGGATTCCGCGACATGAAAGCCACGGCCGTTGTCCGCGATTCGCACGACAAGTTGATCAGTTTCAATCCGGAGGCTGAGGACGATCTCGGTGGCGGCAGCGTGGTGGACGGCATTGCTGAGCGCCTCGCGCACACTCAAGGCCAGTTCGTGCCGCGTCTCGCCATCCAAAGGCAGCGCCGGGATGTCTTCGGGAAACTCAAACCGGCACCGCAAGCCGTCGGCCTTGAGAAACAGGCTGGCTTGCTCTTCAAGAAAGCTGGCAACGCTCGACACTGTGTCACACTGCGGGTTAACTGCCCACACGACTTCGCGCATGCGTTCCGCCAACGCACGGATGCCGGTGGCAACCTCAATCAAGCGGCTGACAAGGGCATGGGGTTCACGCGCGGATCGCCGCAAGACGTCCACTTGAAGTGCCAAGCCAGTGAGCGCAGTGCCCAGGTCATCGTGCAAGTCGCGCGCAATCCGCGCGCGCTCGTCGGCGAGGGCATGTTGCTGTTCGAGTTGGAGAACGCGCCGTTGCCACCGCAAACGGTAAGCTTGGACGGCGGAAGCCAACCCAACAACCCCCGCAGTGGCCAAGACATAGAAAAACCATGTCTCCCAGAAATGCGGCGCCAGTGTGAAAGAGAACTGGACCGGTGTTTCACTCCAGACGCCATGGTTGTTGCAGGCCCTCACGCGAAACGTGTACGAGCCGGGCCGCAAGCGCGTGTAGAAAGCAACCCGCCGGTTCTGATCGTCATCCCGCCACCCCTGATCCACGCCTTCGAGCTGGTATTTGAAGCGTACGCGATGTGGCGCCGCAAAGCTGTTGGCAGTGTAATGGATTTCTATGACACGCGCGCGCCCGGGGGGAAGCTGGAAGTTGGAAGTTGAGAGCTGAGGATTCGCGTTGTCTCCATAGATTATCTCATCGTCTGCTATTACTTGCTCGATGACCACGGGCGGCGGCACGTCGTTTCGGCGGACCGTTCGCGGATCAATCATCGCCACACCCCGCGCGGTTGGAAACCAAATGCGACCCCAACGGTCTTTGCAGCCGGAAGGTTGAATGACGCCACCATTGCACTGGCTGTTGAGCATCCCATCCGCCTCGCCGAAGGCCAGCACTTGCACTTGGGACCGGCGCCCTGACGCCACCTCGTTCAGTTCCTTGCGCGCCACGCAGTAGATGCCCTGCAGCCCGCTCAGCCACAAGAACCCGGCATCGTCCTCTTGGATGTTGTTGATGACGTTCTCGCGCAGACCATGCTGAGTCGTAAAGGTGAAAAAGCGGTTGCCGTCGGTGTTCGCAGTCACGGTTCCAGCAGGCTGCCTTTCCTCGGCGGCGGGCGGTCTTTCCTGAGCTCCGGCTTGGCCGGGTGAAGATCGCTCTGCAGACTCATGGCCGGGCGGTACAAACCGATTCAATCCGTTTCGCGTGCCGACCCAAAAGACGCCGTCGGCGTCCTCATGAATCCACCATGCCCGGTTGTTGTACTCGCCCAGGCCGGTGGCATCCACCGTTATCCGGCCGTCGTGCAGCCTGTTCAATCCGCCACCGTACGTGCCAAACCAAATATCGCCATGACGATCTTGGTATATGACGCGAACGTCCGGATGCGACAGCGTTTGGGTGAGCTTTTGCACTGCCCCAGTTTCGTCGATCCATGCCACGCCCTGATCGAAACCTCCCCATACCTGGCCCGACCGATCTTCGTAGAGTGTGCGCACCCAGCTTTCGCCCATGTTCAATGGTGCTGGCGAAACCCACATCCCGCTGTCAAAAGCAACCACCGTATGTGTCTGATCACAATGCCAAACGCGTCCGCGCCGGTCAGCCAGTAATCCCTCGGCCCGACCCCAGCCCGACGTTTCCATCGGAGGCAAATTGGTGATTACGTCATCTTTGATCCCGCTGACGCCCGCCTCAGTTCCAACCCAGATTGTGCCGTCCGGACCTGCAGTGAGCGACTTCACGAAGTCGTTTCGCAATCCCTGCTCGCACGAATAGACCCGTACGGCTTTCGGGCGTAACTGGCACAGGCCTGACTCCGTGCCGATCCACAAATGCCCTTCCAAATCCTCGAGAAAAACGTTCATCGGATAGTCCGGCAACTTGGACAAATCGACGAACTTAGACCGGCCTGACCTGAATTTGGCCAGCCGTGGCGGTCCCACGCCGCCCCAAGGAATCCACAGGTCGCCATCGCGCGATGGACAAATCAGCACAGGGTATTCAGGGTCACTCGGGGTAACCGTTTCGATCCTTTCCCATCCGTTCGCGTTCGATAACCAGAGCCCCTCCCGCCCTGCCAACAACATGGTTCCGTCGGGCCTTCTGAAGAAGTAGCGGAGGCTCGTGTCGGTGTATCCGCGAGGGCCCAGTGGCGAAATACGGCCAGTCTCGGGTTCAAATCGGTAAATGCGAACATGGGTCAGGACCAACACACTGCCGTCATCTTGTTCTTCGATTTGAAGAATCCGGTATGCGAGGACTGGTCTGACCGGCAATCGCCATGCATGCACTTTCTGATTCTGGAAGAGAATCAGACTTCCGGAGCTCGGCGAATACCACACGCCGCCCTTCCGCGCCGGCCACAACCTTCCAAATGGCTGCGGAACGCCCATTTCTTCGTCGAATCGCTCGAATCTGTGGTTGTGATAGCGCAGCAGGCCCTTGCCCGCGTTGACCCACAGGCTGCTGTCTTGCCTGTCTTCGGCCAGAGCATTTATGGCGTCATTGGGCATCTCCGGGGTGTTGCTCGAGTTGAAGACCGTGAACTTGACGCCATCGAACCGCGCCAGCCCCGCCAACGTCCCAACCCAGATATAGCCGTCGCTGGTTTGGAGAAGTGCGCGCACAGTGTTCTGCGGCAGACCCTGTTCCGCAGTGTAGCGGGTGACGTGGTACGATGGCATCTCCGTTTCCAAACTCGTTTCCGCAGCGAGCATTTGGACAGGCGAGGCGGCGACCAATGCTGCGCAGATGGTCATCGTGCGCTGGACCATGCGGCAAAGCATTCACTACAACTGCTATCATAAGATGGCCTCCAAGCAAAGCACGAATCCGACTCACTCTGAGTCTGCCGTTCGACAGCTTGACTCTGCCGCACGTCTGCAGTCTGAACCTGATGAGCGGCCGCCGCTCATGCCGTGGCGGCCAGGCCAGATGCGGTACTCACATTTGACCGATTGTGACCTGGACATTGACTTCTCCGATTCAATTGTTTCGATCACATCTCTCTGCCTCTGCCCTGGCCGCCACCTGACTGTTTGTCTCCCCACCGCCTGCGTGATCTCAGTCATGCTCACGCTAAAACTGGCATCAATCTGCGCGTTCGACGCCGGACACACTCTCGGAGTCTCCACAAACCACGGCTTGTGAATCACGATGCTTCCCGGCCGAGCAGACTCGGCCTCGATTGCCTTGATTAAACAACCCGTCGGCGCGCCGCGACTCAACAACGAGTCGCAGGGCATCACATTGTAATTCTCGAAGATGTGGCCTGTGAAATCTCACGCCCGAAACGACGCCATCTTGCGGTTTCTGCAGAAGCAGTGGTATCTGCAAAAGTGTAGATGTTCTCCGGCACAGGAGATGCTAACCCAGCAATCTCACCGGAATGAAGCTTCGGGTGTCTTGGTCCGGTTAGTCGGCGAGATTGCCGGCGCTACCATAGGCCTCGATTCCTTGACGACACCCGTTTCGGAGACCGCTCAGGGTATATCATCATATTGAAAAGTCCTTCATATTCAGGAAGATTGTCGCGCTGCGAGTTTGGTCAATTCCTGTGTATCTCCTTCCGTGGCCGTCAGTAAGGCGGTTACAACGACACGGCCTTTGGGAGTGAGTCCAAGTAGGGTGACAGGCTCGTTGTTTGGGTTCCGCCCCTGATTGTGGCGTGGCCCGCAAATCGTCTCTTGTTCCAATCGGCGGCTGCCGAAGTCTGTTTGGGAACCCCGCGCATGCAGATCCGGGTAGAGCCGGTGGTCTCCCACCGGCTCCCCCACAGACCCGTGCGAGCGGTTTTCCCGCACACGGTTCTTCCGGTTACGGCTTCGCACCGTAGATGCTCTGAACAATGCGCACCGGCGGAAATACAAATG
>JAAYVR010000023.1 GCA_012517065.1 Verrucomicrobiota bacterium
CCGCCTAAAGGCGGGACTCCAACGGCCGCGGGGGACAACGCCACTCGGTTGGCAAACCCGCGGCCCAGTTGAACGTTGCGAGGCATTACTGCTCGATGAATGCTCGTTTAAAAGCCGCCTAAAGGCGGGACCCGAACGGCCGCGGAGGACAACGCCACTCGGTTGGCAAACCCGCGGCCCAGTTGAACGTTGCGAGGCATTACTGCTCGATGAATGCTCGTTTAAAAGCCGCCTAAAGGCGGGACTCTAACGGCCGCGGGCGTGGCACCGCCGGGTCGGACGGTTTTCTGTCGGGATCGCCGGCTGGTGGCGGAGCGTAATACGGTTGACGCGCTGGCCCAAAGTTGGGTACCTATTCGCGCTGCAGAATAGCATGAAAAAGCGGAAAGTTCTTGTAATACTGTCAAACAGACTGAACCGTTTGCAGCCGCCTCGTTACATCGAAGTCGAATGCGACGAGAAAGGCACCGTGCTCAAGGAAGAGACACTCAAACGGCCGCCGCGTGTTCCGTGCTACGATGAAGTCTGGGAAAACGACGACGGCAAGACTTCCTTTTCTTCATGCACGAGCTTTAAGAGGAAATATCGCCATCCGCTCGAAAAGCCGCGGAAGGAGTAAGCGTTCCGGCAAACAACTGGACGCCGAACTGCTCTTGATATAGTTTGACGCGGATGTCCAAGTCGCCAAAGAACACCGGTGGCACGGCACAAGACCTTGCGCAGTTGCCGTTCGAAGAGGCGTTGCAACGCCTCGAGGCGATTGTTGCCGAGATGGAATCAGAAACGCTGCCCTTGGAACAACTCCTGACCCGGTTCGAGGAAGGCGTCAAATTGGTCGAGGTCTGCCAAACGCGCCTTGCAGCGGCCGAACTGCGGATTCAGCAGCTCGAAAAGACTGCTTCGGGTGAGACGCGGCTAAAACCGCTCGATGTTGAACCGGAAACACCCAACAAATAATGCGATGAGCCGGTTTTTGGACATGGTAAACAGCCCGGAGCAGCTCAGGAAGCTGACGCTTGAGCAATTGGAGATTCTCGCGCAGGAAATACGCGAGGAGCTTATCACGGTTCTGTCGCGGAACGGCGGTCATTTGGGACCGAACCTCGGTGTGGTGGAGCTGACCATCGCTTTGCACCGCGTGTTCAACACGCCTGAGGACAAATTGATCTGGGACGTCAGCCATCAATGCTACGTCCATAAACTGCTCACAGGGCGGCGCGACAGGTTCCATACAATCAGGACCACCGGCGGTTTGAGTGGATTTGCCTCACGCGCGGAGAGCGAGCATGATGCCTACGGCGCCGGCCACGCAGGCACAGCGTTGTCAGCCGCGTTGGGTATGTGCGTCGCACGCGACAGACGCGGAACACAGGAGAATATCGTCTGCATTTTTGGGGATGCGGCCCTGACAAACGGTATATCATTCGAGGCGCTCAATAACGTGGCTCATTCAACGCGCCGGTTCATCG
Organism: Verrucomicrobiota bacterium; assembly: GCA_012517065.1. GTDB lineage: Bacteria > Verrucomicrobiota > Verrucomicrobiia > Limisphaerales > J093 > JAAYVR01. Next base: position 1,470 of record JAAYVR010000023.1, read on the forward strand.
GCGTACTCAACGACAACGCATGGAGCATCGCAAAAAACGTCGGCGCCATTGCCAGTCATCTTCACAAGCTCATCATGCACCCGCGGTACACGCGCCTTCAAAAGGACTTCGAGCGTTGGATGCGGCGGATGCCAAAGGGCGAAATTGCGCTCAAGCTGCGCCACAAAGCCGAGGAAGCTCTCAAGAGCGCTGTGTCGGAGGCCGCCCTCGAGCCTGGCGGACAGCGCTGGGACGAAGACGGTCGGGGTGGGCACGGCAGCAGCCTGATTTTTGAGGAACTCGGATTGCGATATCTCGGGCCGATCGATGGCCACAACCTCCCACTGCTCATCACTTCCCTCGCGTATGCGAAGGAAGCCGAAGAACCAATCGTCTTGCACGTCATTACACAAAAGGGCAGAGGATACGAGGCAGCATGCAAACAGCCGGAGCGGTTTCATGGGGTCGGCCCGTACGACATAAAAACCGGGCAGCTCCTGCCTGCCAAGCCCGGAACTCCGCCGAGTTACCAGGAGGTTCTGGGCAAAGCACTGGTCAAATTGTGCGAGCGCGACACAAGGCTCGTTGGCATCACCGCCGCGATGCCGTCCGGCACCGGCCTGAATATTCTTCAGCAGGCCATGCCCGACAGATACTACGATGTCGGCATCGCAGAAGAACATGCTGTCCTTTTCGCGGCGGGTCTGGCGGCGATGGGCATTCGGCCTGTGGTGGCGATTTACTCGACCTTCCTGCAGCGTGCTTACGACTGCATTCTGCATGATGTTGCACTGCAGAACCTGCCGGTGATCTTCTGCGTTGACCGCGCCGGCTTGTCAGCCAACGACGGTCCGACTCACCACGGCCTTTACGACATTTCGTTTCTGCGCTCGGTGCCGAACGTCATTTTGGCGGCACCAAAGGACGAAGACGAATTCGTTGACATGCTGTTCACAGCAACCCAGGTGTCGCATCCGTTCTTCATTCGCTACCCGCGCGGGGCCGCTGAGGGCGTTAAGATCAAGCCTGATCCGGCCATGATCGCACTTGGCAAGGCCGAAGTGCTCGAGCACTTCGCGCACAGCAGCGGCCCCAAAATTGCCCTCTTTTCGCTTGGCAACATGCAATCGCTTGCCAGACAAGTCGCCGCTCAGCTCAGGTCAGAACGCTGCAACGTCGCGCTCATCAACTCGCGTTTCGTGAAGCCGTTGGATGCTGCAACTCACGAGTTCTTCGGGCGCGCTGCGGATGTGGTTGTCACTTTCGAGGACAACACGCTCACCGGCGGGTACGGCAGCAGTGTGCTCGAGTTCTTTTCGGAACACAGCATTTCGACACCGGTTGTTCGTATCGGCTGGCCTGACCGGTTCATCGAACATGCATCAACTGTCGAAGAGCTGCGGGCAAAGTATGGTTTGACCCCGGAAACGACAGTGCACCAGATCAAGTCGGTTCTCTCTTCGCGCCCCGCCATCCCGAAACCATTGGCTGTTGGGGATGGCGTTGTGCTTCATATTCGTGCCTGAGGTAACAATGTCCCACATCAAATTCAACCCGCCACAAGGGGAACGTATTGCGCTCAAAGACGGATCACTCATTGTCCCGGACAACCCGATCATTCCTTTTATCCGTGGGGACGGAACCGGGCCGGACATCTGGGCTGCAAGTGAGCGCGTTCTTGACGCAGCGGTAGCACATGCTTACGGCGGAAAACGGCAAATCAAATGGTTCGAGGTTTTTGCCGGTGAAGCCGCATTTCGCCGATTTGGAACATGGCTGCCGGATGAAACAATACAGGCATTCGCCGAGTATCTTGTCGGCATCAAAGGACCGCTCACGACGCCGGTGGGAGGTGGGATCAGGTCATTGAACGTCGCGTTAAGGCAGACATTGGACCTCTACGTGTGCTTGCGGCCGGTCCAGTATTTTCCGGGTGTGCCATCGCCCGTCAAACATCCCGAGAAAGTGAACATGGTCATCTTTCGGGAAAACACCGAGGACATCTACGCGGGGATCGAGTACCCGGGCGGCTCTCAGGAGGCTGCGAAGCTCCTCGATTTTCTCGCACGCGAGTTCCCGCAGGATTTCAAAAAAATCCGATTCGGCACCCGCGAAAAGGCGGCCGAATTTTGGCGGAAAGCTGGCATGCCCGAATCAGACGAAATCTGTGTTGGTGTCGGAATCAAGCCCGTTAGCCGACACGGGACAGTCAGGCTCATTCACAGCGCCGTTTCCTATGCCCTGAAACACAAGCGCCGCAACGTGACCATTGTTCACAAGGGCAACATCATGAAGTTCACAGAGGGCGCATTCAGGGACTGGGGTTATGCGGCGGCTGAGCGGTACTTTGGCAACCGCGTGTACACATGGGCGCAGTGGGAACGGACACGCAAATCGCGCGGTGAAGAGGCTGCCAATGCAGAGCAGAAAGCAGCGCTCGCGTCGGGTGCCTTGCTCATAAAAGACAGCATTGCCGACATTGCTCTTCAACAGGTTCTGACACGTCCGGACGAATTCGACGTCATCGCCACCTTGAATCTGAACGGGGACTACCTCAGTGACGCATTGGCGGCGCAGGTTGGCGGCATAGGCATAGCACCGGGGGGCAACATCAATTACGTCACCGGCCACGCGATCTTCGAGGCCACACACGGCACCGCCCCCAAATACGCTGGCAAGGACATGGTCAACCCGGGCTCCGTCATTCTCTCGGGGGAAATGCTTCTCCGGCACATTGGTTGGACGGAGGCAGCCGACCTTGTGTTACAAGGGCTGCGTGGCGCGATTGCTTCGAAGAAGGTCACGTATGACTTTGCACGTCTGCTTGACGGAGCCACACAGGTGAAATGCTCCGAGTTCGGTGACAACATCATAGCGCACATTAAAGCAACCGCCTAACCCGGAAATCTCACCGGAATGAAGTTTTGGGTGCCTTGGTCTGGTCAGGCGGTGAGATTTCCGGGGCCAGCATATTCCTTGATTTCCTGAAGACACCCGTTTCGCAGACTGCTCAGGGTATGAAATATGCGGGCTAACACTGCCGCGCCAGTGACAACGTGCCCTACCCGTTCATGAAATCATGCGTGAGATAGGGAAGGCGCTGCGTGCAGGACGGATGCGAGGCTCTGGATCCTGACTCCGGCGCCCAAAGCGCCCGGCGCCCAAACGCTGGGAGCAACTTGACCCACAGCCTGATCGGGCGTTAGCCTGCGCTCATACGACATGAACGTTCCACGCCAAACCACTTGGTTGTTTTCGACTGAATCGTTGTACCGCCCCGCTGCTACCCACATCGACCGCGCCCGACTTGACGGATCCCGCGGGCTGGCGGTGCTCTGCCAAGCAAATGCGGCCAGAATCTCGTTGAGCGTGTTGCTCCTGACAACCATGCCAGTTGCCAGTCCAAACCTTGCCGCAGCGGATGCGGCCCGCGGGGCTTTCCAGCAATGTCATGCATGGGTCGAACGAGCGTTTGGCAGCGCAACACCGGCGCCTGGCGCGAATCTGAAGTTGCTATATCAGGATGCGGCCGACGGCGTGAGCCGCGGCAAGTCATGGCGTGGCACGCCTTTCCAAATCGGCAGCAAAACGTATTCGCACGGGCTGGCTTTCAACTCGACCAAGCACATCCAGGTGAACCTGCCAGGGCCTGGAAAGCGCTTCATTGCCGATGTCGGATTGGAAAACAACGACGACACCCGCCGTGGCGCCGCAATGGGGAACGGATCTGTCACGTTCCATGTCCTTGTGAATGGCAAGGAAATGGCCGCCTCGCCCGTGATGCGATTGAAGGATGAACCGATGCATTTCGACGTGGACTTGAATGGAGAACGCGCGTTCGAAATACGTATCAAGGACGGCGGCGACGGCCGCGGCTGGGACCAGGGTCTTTGGGCCGAAGCAACTGTCGAGCTGACAGACGGCACCGTGCTGCGCCTGCAGGATTTGCCGTGGACAGACGTTGCAGCCTACAACCCCAACGTCATATCGTGGAAACTCGACGGCCAACCAAGCACAAGCTTTTTGGCCCGATGGCAGCGTCAAGCTGCCGCGCCAGAAAACCTGCCCGACCGCGCCTTGCACAGGGTGAAATACAGCGATCCTTCGACCGGTCTTGAATTCACCGTCGAAGCTGAGGTGTTCAAGGACTTTCCCGCAGCCGAGTGGGTTGTCCGGGCTGCGAATCGTGGCGCGACGAATTCGCCGTTGATCGAAAACCTTCTTCCGCTTGACGCGGCTCTGTTGGCGCCTGCCACGGGCAATGCGTTGCTACACTGGGCACGCGGTGCGGTAGCCAGCTTTGATGATTTCGCTCCGCAGCAGACCGAGATCAAGGCCGACACCAAATTGCATCTTCAGCCGGGGGGCGGGCGTTCCTCGAGCCAGGTGCTGCCATTTTTCAACCTCGCGGGCGACGGTGGCGGAATAGTTATTGGCATTGGGTGGAGCGGGGAATGGGCCGCTGACTTTAACGGCGCGGGGCAGGGAGTTGCGATCACCAAGATCGGCATGGCCAACACACGGCTCCGCCTTTTCCCACAGGAGGAAATCCGCACGCCACGCATTCTGCTGTTGTTTTATGAGGGCGACCGCTGGTCCGGTCAAAACCTGTTACGGCGGTTCATACTCGCCCATCACCGTCCCAAGAAGAATGGGAAACCTATGGTCTCGCCCATCACTTGCGGAAACTGGGGCGGAACGCGCGCTGAAGTGCACATGGACAACATCCGCAAGATCATCGCGCATGACCTGCCGATCGAATACTATTGGATCGACGCTGAATGGTACGGCCGGAGTGGTCCTGCCGGATCATGGGCGGTCAACGTTGGCAATTGGTCGGTCAAGAAGGACTTGTACCCCGACGGCTTCAAGCCTTTGAGCACCGCACTGAGGCAATCCGGCCGCGAACTGATGCTGTGGTTCGAGCCCGAGCGCGTCTTCAAAGACACACCATGGCGCGCTGAACTTCGCGATTGGCTGATTGATATCGGCCATGACAGCGCACTGTTCAATCTCGGCAACCCAGAGGCAAGAAAGTTCCTGACCGATTTCATTTCATCTCGAATTGATGAGTTTGGACTGGGCTGCTATCGCCAGGACTTTAACATGGACCCAATGCCGTTTTGGCAGGCTGCAGACGCCCCGGACAGAAACGGCATGAGCGAAATCAGGCATATCGAAGGCTTGTACGAGTTCTGGGACGAACTGCTCGCGCGTCATCCGAACCTTTTGATCGACAATTGCGCCAGCGGCGGGCGCAGAATTGACCTCGAAACAGTAGGCCGCGCAACGCCTTTCTGGCGCACAGACGGCCCCCGCGATCCAATCGCGCACCAATGCCACACTTACGGTTTGCTGGCATGGGTTCCATTCAGTTCAACCAGCCAGGACACCGCAGGCGACGATTACGAGTTCAGAAGCAGCATGTGCAGCAGCCTGTGTCTGAACTGGTGGGTTCATGGCGATGCCCCAGCAGAAAGTATCCCGGAGAATTTCCCGTTCGATTGGGCAAAGCGCACTCTGGCGCAGTACCTGCAAATCCGTCATTTTTACGAGGGCGATTATTATCCATTGACCTCCTACAGCCAGGCGCCTGACCTGTGGATGGCCTATCAGCTCGACAGGCCCGACCTCGCTGAAGGCATCGTTGTCGCCCTGCGGAGACCGGCCAGTCAATTCGAGGCCGCACGGTTCACACTACGCGGGCTCGATCCCAAAGCGCGTTATCTCGTCACCGACCTTGACTCTGGCAAGACCGAGGAACTCACCGGTGAATACTTAGCCAACACAGGTTTGCGCGTGGCCATCCAGTCCAAGCCGGGCTCGGCGCTCTTGCGATACAAAAGACAAAGCAATTAGCCCGCATTGATTTCAGGAAGTTCTCTGGTCAAGAACGATGATGTTTGTCACAATCCGGCCATGACGTTCGCGCTTTCGCCAAAAAAGCTAATGAGGAAATCACGTCTTTCAACCAATTCGATAGCATCCGAGGAACACTGCACCGATCGAAGATCGCGAGGGCGGTGTTCAGCCAAAGCCATGTCATTGGCGTCAGCGGTATTCGCGGCAAGCTGTCTCCTTGCGGTCCTCTGCCTCGCTGGCGAGCGAGCGCCAGCGGTGCGCGGTCAGATCGATGCTCGGATGATGCGCCAGCCGGATGTCTCGGCAAAACACATTGCTTTTGTGTACGCCGGAGATATTTGGGTCGCGCCACGCCGCGGCGGTGTCGCAACGCGTCTGAGCTCGCCGCGCGGCGAGGAAAGTTTCCCCAAGTTTTCGCCGGACGGGTCTTTGATAGCGTTCAGCGGCAATTACGACGGCAACATGGACATCTACGTTGTGCCCACCGAAGGGGGTTTGCCCAGGCGTATTACGCACCATGGCGCGCCGGACCGAATGATCGGCTGGTACCCGGATGGCAAACACATCTTGTTTGCAACGTCAATGACGAGTTACAAGGACCGGTTCAACCAGCTATATCGTGTCTCTGTCAACGGTGGATTGCCCGAGAAGCTGCCGGTTCCATACGGTGAATTTGGAGCGATCTCACCCGACGGGAAGACGCTTGCTTACACACCTGTTAGCACCGATTTCCGCACGTGGAAACGTTATCGCGGCGGGATGAACCCTGACATCTGGCTCTTCGATCTCGAGAAAATCACCGCACGCAACCTCACCCAATCCGCAGCCGCTGAATCCGTCCCAATGTGGCATGGCAACAAACTCTATTTCCTGTCGGATCGCGACGAAAACAAGCGCGCGAACATCTGGGTTTGTGATCTGTCCACGGGCCAGTTCCGGCAGGTGACATTTTTCAAAGACTACGACGTTCATTTCCCAAGCATCGGCCCAAAAGACATCATATTCGAATGCGCAGGCAGGCTCTACTTGTTGGACATCAAAACCGAAGTGTACAGGCCGGTCGAGATTTCAGTCGTGACCGACCGTGCAACCCTGAAACCACGAGTCGAAAACGTCTCAGCTCATATCCACAATGCCGCGATCTCGCCTTCGGGCAAACGCGCCTTGTTCGAAGCGCGCGGCGAGATTTTCTCCGCACCAGCAGAAAACGGTGTGGTGCGAAATCTTACGCGGTCTTCCGGAGTGGCAGAGCGTTTTCCCTCGTGGTCGCCTGACGGCAAACTCATCGCGTTTTTCAGTGACAGAACCGGCGAATACGAGCTCACTGTCGTCCCAGCAACCAGTTCTGTCGGCGACCAAAAAGGCGCTGGCGAACAGGTTCTAACCACGCTCGGCCCGGGGTTTAGATACCGCCCCCAATGGTCCCCCGACAGCAAGAAAATCCTCTGGATCGATCAGGCAATGCGAATCTCGGTCTATGACTTTGACACCAAAACAAACAAGGTCATCGACCAACAGCTTTGGATGTATCATGGCGAGCTCTCCTCTTTCCGCGTGAGCTGGTCATCTGACAGCCGATGGATCGCTTACGCGGCCGACCTCGATCACAGAAACACCTGTATTGTTCTTTACGACTACGCCAATCATCGCCGCCATCAGGTCACAAGCGGATTCTACGACGATTCGCAACCTGTCTTTGACCCGGACGGCAAGTATTTGTATTTCCTGACAGGCCGGTCGTTCCGACCAATCTACAGCGACATCGACAATTCATGGATTTACCCTAACACAACACAAATCGCAGCCGTGCCGCTCCGCAAAGATGTGCCTTCCCCACTGGCTCCGCGAAACGATGAGGAACCAGACAAGGACAAAGACAAGAAGAAACCTGACGAAAGCAAACCAGGTGAAAAGCCCTCCGATTCGCCAAAGCCGGATGAAAAGAAAGACGCCGACAAGCCCCAGCCGGAAAAAAAGGATGGCGATGAGAAAAACGGCAAACCTCAGGATCAGAAAGAGGCCAAGGCCTCCGACAAAGAAGCCTCCGACAAAACCCAGGAGAAAAAGACTGAGAAGAAAGAGGAACAAAAACCCAAGGCCGTCGAGATCGATATCGAAGGTTTCGAAAGCCGTGTTGTTTTGCTGCCGCCAAAAGCAGGTCGCTACGCCGATCTCTGCGCCGTCTCAGGCAAGTTGATCTACCGCGTACTTCCGAGAGCCGGGGCCGATGGCGGCCCAAGCCCCGTCGAGTTCTACGACCTGGAAAAACGCGAAACCAAGAGAATCGTCGATGACGCCGACAGCATCCAGCTTTCGGCCAACCGCGACAAGTTGCTCGTCCGCAAAGGCAACGCATTTTCGATTATTGAACCGAAAGAGAACCAAAGGCTGGACAAGAGAATTGATACTGGCAGCTTCGAGGCGCTTATCGACCCCGTAGCCGAATGGAAACAGATATTCAACGACGCGTGGCGGTTCGAACGCGATTATTTCTATGATCCGGGATTGCACGGCGTTCATTGGGGTGAAATGCGTGAACGTTATCTGAAGCTTCTCGCAGACGCCGTTACCCGCTGGGATGTCAATTACGTCATCGGCGAACTGATCGGTGAGCTCAACTCCTCGCATACTTATCGCAGCGGAGGCGACACTGAAAACGCCCCACAGCGTGGCGTGGGATACCTCGGCTGCGATTTCGTTTTCACAAACGGTGCTTTCCAAATCGCAAAAATCATCGAAGGCGCGCCGTGGGACGCAGAGACGCGATCTCCCCTGCGTTGTCCGGGCATAACAAACGTCAACGAAGGCGATTACATTTTGGCTGTGAACGGCGAGCCAATCGACACTTCCGAGGACCCGTGGACGGCGTTCCAGGGCCTTGCTGACAAACCGGTTCTGCTCACCGTCAATTCCAAGCCGTCCTTCGAGGGCGCACATGAGGTGCTGGTCCAGACATTGGGCAGCGAAGCGCGCCTCAGAAACCTTGCGTGGATAAATGAAAACCGCATTCGTGTCGAAAAGCTCAGCGACGGAAAGATCGGTTACGTTTATGTCCCCGACACCGGCCAAAACGGCCAGAATGAACTGGTCCGACAGTGGCGAGCGCAGATAGCCAAGCCCGGCCTGATCATTGACGAGCGATTCAACAGTGGCGGCCAGATACCTGACCGTTTCGTCGAGCTGCTGGACCGGCCGATCAGGAATTTCTGGGGCGTTCGAGACGGGCGCGATTGGGCATGGCCTCCCATATCCCATTTTGGCCCCAAGGCGATGCTAATGAATGGATGGAGCGGATCAGGCGGCGATTGCTTCCCGTTCTACTTCAAACAATCGGGCCTTGGACCGCTTGTCGGCCTTCGAACATGGGGCGGGTTGATCGGCATGACCGGTGCACCCCAGCTCATCGACGGCGGCTCCGTGACAGTTCCAACCTTCGGCATCTACAGCACCAACGGGCAATGGATCATTGAAGGCCACGGAGTTGATCCGGACATTGAAGTTGTCGATGACCCCGCTGCAATGGCGAGAGGTAGTGATCCTCAACTCGAACGCGCGGTGGCTGAAGTCCTTAGGCTGCTATCCGAAAACCCGCCCCCAGAGCCGCGGAAACCTCCGTACCCGAAACGGGACAATTGAGACGGCACATCGGCGGCGCACTGATGTGCTTTGAAAACCATATAAAACTCATCCGCCTAAAGGCGGGACTCTAACAGCCGCGGGCGCGATATGGCCGTATGCTCGGTACAACCCATCGCTGTTGTAGTCCCGCGTTGACGCGGAAACACGAAAACTGTTTGACCGAGCTATTCAGGCCATGGAATATGCGGCCTAATAGCCAACCAATGAAAACCAACGCCCTTACCCCGCTCCCGAGAGCAGAAAGCAGATTCTCGTCACGTTTTCACCTCTGGTTATCAATCCGCGCCATGATACTGGCTCTGTCTCTGAGCGATCCCGCAATAACCATGGCGCAGGTGGTGTGGGAACAAGTCAGCCCATATCCAACTCACAATGCTCTCTGTGCCACAGCCTGCGGGGAGAGCCTGTTCGTAGCGGGTGGCGATGCGCAAACGATCCTTGCTTCGATCGATGGACGCAACTGGACTGTATGCACGGGCCCGGGAAAAGCTCTGAGTTACTTTGCGATTGCTTACGGCGGCGGCACCTTCGTTGCGGTTGGCGATTTCGGCATCATCGCCAGTTCATCAGATGGCATGACGTGGGTCAAACGCGACTCTGGAATTAGTGCACATCTTTTTGGAGTCACCTACGGCAACGGGATGTTTGTGGCAGTCGGTGACAACGGTACCGTTTTGACCTCCACTGACGCCAGTTCATGGTCCCGTAAATTCGGGCTCAGCAAGTCACTGGCATGCGTTACATTCGGCGACGGCAAGTTCGTGGCAGTTGGCGGAAGAACGAGCCCTGCGGTTGCAGTCTCCACAAATGGATTGACGTGGACAGAATTCTCCCCCATGGGAAACAGCCAACTCAGGAAAGTCGCCTACGGCAACGGCCGCTTCGTGGCAGTCGGCGGCTACGAAATCCAAACCTCAGAGGACGGCGTGAACTGGACCCTGCAGACGTTCGCCACAAGTCAGCCTCTAACAGCACTGACGTTCGGTGCGGGGAAGTTCGTGGCAGGAGGCGTTGGCGGTGGCATCTTCGTCTCAACCAATGGGCAACAATGGCTGGCGAAGACGAATTTTCCTGGAACACAACCGGCGGACGCAGCTCATGGAACGGAAGGCTTCGTCATGGTGGGTCCGAGGGGAACCATGTTACTGTCGGCGGACGGCGAAATATGGAGCAATCATTTCATTGGTTGTCCCGATGATCTATCCTCAGTGGTGTTCGGAGCGAAACGGTTTCTCGCAGCCAGTGTCAACCGGGCCCTGATGACCTCACAAGATGGCATAACTTGGACCGTGCAAGCCGCCGGCGGGGGCATAGGAAACCGTGTACGGTTCGTCAAAGATCGGTTCTATGTCGTCGGCGAAGGCCTGGCTTCGTCGCCAGACGGAGCAAAATGGCAAATGCACAATACCGGTGTGGATACTCCGATCTTGTTGGATGTGTCGTACGGTAACCAACAGTACCTCGTCTGTGGTTTTTCGGCAGTTTATCCTCCCTCCGGCCCCCCTCTCCTGTTCCCCGCTTTATCGGTCTCGACCGACGGCACAAGCTGGCAACCCATTAACCCTGCTCCTGACCCGCCACCCACAGCCATGGCGTTCGGCAACGGACGCTTCGTTGGCATCGCAAGCAAGAATGAAGTCGCGCAATTAATGAGTTCGATCAATGGATTGGACTGGACAAGCGTCGCTTGGCCGAGTGTGACGAGCTTGTCCGACATAGTTTTTGCCTGCGGAATCTTCGTCGCTGTTGGCCCGAGCGGAACGATTCTCTTTTCAACCAATGGAACAAGCTGGACCGAGGCCACAAAAGAGACAGTGTCTCCTCCTGACCTCAATGGCGTCACATACGCGGACGGGCAGTTCGTCACGGTCGGCGCCACTTCTTTCGATTCATTCGGTTTCGCTGCAGTGTCGGCTGACGGCATGGGTTGGGCACCGACAACGGTTCCGCCGGTGGGTGCGCTTGCAGGCATCGCAGGCGGCAATGGGGTGAAAACTGCTGTCGGAACCAGGGGCGTTGTCCTGCGTTCTCCGGTAACCAGGCGGCCTTTGAGGTTGGGCAGCTGGCAGCATCAAGGCGGATTTGTGGTCGAATTGGAAGGCACTTCTGGCAGCTACTGCACACTCCAGACTTCACCCGATCTGCGGGCTTGGGATGTTTGGACCAACGTGGCCGTCAGTGGTCGCCTTCAGTGGATAAAGGACCCAACCCCAAACCCGCCGCCTCGGCTGTTCTATCGCGGTGTCGAATAATCAACCGGGCGCAATGCTTGTCCAAGTCCTTTGACACAGCGGTGCAGAGGACAGTGATGACTTCGCCCAACTCAAGACTTGTGTGCCCGCGCGGACAGCCCGACAAAAAAGAGACCGGGCTCGAGCCCGGTCTCGTGATTTGTTGCGTCAGTCGGTCCTATTTACGAATGCGCCCGAAGAGCGCCGGCTCCGTCGGCGTGAACGTGTATGGACTCGTTGCGTTAGGGACTGGGTTCCATGGTCCGGAGACACTGGTTGCTGCCTCGAGGGTCCCGCCCCCTGTCCATTCTACGGTGATAGTTCCATTGGCATTCCGAACGACGCGGGTGAACTGCGGTCGCTCGACTACGACCGGTAGGAAGGTTCCCAGCGGTTTCCCAGCGCCATTGGCATAGAGCTTGGCGATTTCCGCCGGCAAAAGCGGTCGGTTCCAAACGGCGACGTCGTCCACCAAGCCGTGCCAGTACCGGTTCCGTGCGTCGGGGTTCTCGCCAATCATCATGCGCTGGCCGTTCTTTGACAGCGGTCCGACATCTGGCAAGGTGGCATCCAAGACCCCGTCAATCCACAGGTACGACGTGTTCGCCTCGGCATCCTTAATGGCCACCAAATGATGCCATTGCCCATCAGAGACAACGCCGGCTCCAGAGGGCGTGTCACCCGCAGAGCCGCCGGTGAAAGCCATGACGTCCTCGGCGTTGCGCCGGTGGATGCGCCAGTTACTGCTCTCGCCCTTGGCTGCCAAGGCCTGCCATGACTTGTCCCAAGCATCGACGGTGAACCATGCCGAGAGCGACATGCTGCCTCCTGCGAAGGCCATGTCGTCGGGTTCGCCCCCCGTAATCTCGACGTATTGATCCGCCCCGCCGCTGTCAGAGGGACCAAGGAGCCGGATGGCTTTCCCAAATCCGGGCTTGCCGTCCACAAACTCGATGGGCTGCAAGCCGCGCGCGGTGCCGTCATGACGCTTCATCCAATCGCTGAAGTCGCCATCGAAGTTCCAGTAGGCGACAGCGCCAGTGGCAATGTTGGCGGGGATGAACCGGACTTGGGTGTTAGGGGCGATTGTGTTCCCAACGAGGTCCTTCACATTATTGACCGTCAGGGTGTACTCCGTGCCTTCGGTCTGCTGGGCGGTCGTTAGCACGACGTCGGTCTGGTTCCGCAGGACCGCTTGGGTGATCGTCAGTGCCGGGCTGAAGGCGTAGTTCGCCAATGCCGTAGCACTGGCATTGTCCAGCGGTTCGCTGAAGCGGACCGTCAGCTCGACCTGATTGGGATTGCCTGTCACGGAGACGATCGTCGGTGCAACCGTGTCCGAGGAGATGGTCAAGAGCGCCTCCGCGCTGATTTCGGAAATCGGCGGGAGCGACACGACAACCCGGTATTTTTCCCCATTGTTGGCAGCAACCAAGAACGGGGTGGTGTACGAGGCGGAAGTGGCCCCGGCGATATCGTTGAACGTTGCACTACCCGGTGCTGCTTTCTGCCATTGATAAGTGGGAGTGTTGCCGTAGGCCGAGGTACCGGTGGCGACCACGGTGAACGTGGCTTGCGCGTTCTCAATGGTGGTCACGCTCTGAGGCTGTTGCGTGATCGTGATGCTAGCGCCTGTTGGGTCCAAGTAAGAGCCGATAAGGGCACCGGCCAGCCGCGGGGCAGTGCCGTTTGCCGGGTCTTCCTCCTCATAGAGCTTGAACGTGGCGCCGACGTTGTCACCGCCACCGCCTTCGGTGTGGACTGATTCCATGTAATACTTCTTTCCGGCGATCAAGTGGATCGTCCAACCATCAGGCCATTCGGTGTCAACGAACAAATCGGAGCGCTTGCTATCCACGTTGCCGGATCCGACGCTGAGCCAGTTCCGCGCGCCGCTCCAGCCTGTTTCCTGAGCGATGAGCTTCTTGTTCGCAGGGCTCTCGTCAGTGCTCAGGTAGAGGTTTGACGGGTCGTCGCTGCAAGTGAAGAAGACGTAATCGCCTGTAACTTGTGGGATGAACCAGCCGGTGATTTGGTTTCCGTAATTCGAGCCACCCTCGTTTTCGCCGTTTGGTGGGTACTCCCAACGCGTCTCGAGTGTGACCCATGACGGAATATTGGGAAATCGAGGATCGTTCTGGAGTGCAGCGATGTTGTTCGCGCTTACATTCTCCCAATACTTGTGCAAGACGAATCCCGGAGTCCACACGAACGTCTTGAAGTCAACTTGTGTGTTGGCAGCAATCGTGTTGCCCGGGACGTCTTTGACGTTGTTGACGGTCAGCGTGAGCGTGGCGCCTTCGGGCATCTTGCTTGTGGTCAGAATAACTTGGTGATCATATGCGCTGCCCGGCGCGCCTGCGAGTGCTGCGGAATTAACAGTGACACCGCCCGAGATGCTGTAGTTAGCCTTGTTCTCAGCCGTTGTCTGATCAACGGGTTCAGAGAACGTGACAATGACGGTGTCAAATGTCGCGGTTGTCCTTGCCGACACAATTGTTGGCGGGGTGGCCTCCGTCACGACTGTCAATGTGACCTCGGCGCTTGTGACAGGTGCGCCTTGAGCCCCTGTGACGACAACACTGAACTTTGCGCCGTTATCAGTACGATAGACGCGCGGTATGGTGTACGTGTAAGCGGTCGGACCAGAAGCGCCCGCGATGTCCTGACCGTTTCGCTTCCACTGGTAGTCGTAAGGCGGAGTGCCATCGACAACCACAGTGAAGGTGGCAGGCTGCCCTTCATTGACCGTAATGCTTTGGGGTGGTGTGACGATCGTCACCGGCCCGGTGGTCTTGTCAAACGACGAAAGATACTCACCGGGAATTGGTGCTGTGTAGTCAATGAGATAGTTGGGGTCC
>JAAYVR010000167.1 GCA_012517065.1 Verrucomicrobiota bacterium
CCGATCCTACGACCCGTTTCGATCATGCAAATCCTGCGCCCGAACATTCACCGGCTGGGGGCGGGCAAGAATGCCCGCGCTCCTGCCCGCGCTGGAGAAACCAACGGCGGTCGGGAGCGCGGCCCTCCTCGGCCGCATCAATCCGACGACCGATCCTACGACCCGTTTCGATCATGCAAATCCTGCGCCCGAACATTCACCGGCTGGGGGCGGGCAAGAATGCCCGCGCTCCTGCCCGCGCTGGAGAAACCAACGGCGGTCGGGAGCGCGGCCGTCCCCGGCCGCATCAATCCGGCGCCCGGACCTTGACCGGCTGGGGATCCACAAACAACGTGTCTGTCCCCATATCGGCATCCCGGGGGGCCCCCACAGACTTCGGCAGCCGCCGATTGGAACAAGGGACAATCTGCTCGCCAAGCCACGATCTGGGAGGAACACCCAAACAACGAGTCTGTCCCCCTATTCCCCCTGTTCCGACTCGCCACCAAAGGCTGTGGTGTTCTGACTGCCTTACTGGCAGCCAGATAAGCAGATACGGAGAAATTGACTAAAGTGGTAGCGTGAAAATCTTCGCGAATATGATGACTTCTCAATATAACGGTACAGAGCGGCGCCATCTGTTGGGCACAATAACACTGCGTGATTGCGGCTGTCTGAGCCGGAGCCGGCCCAACTTATGCATTTCGAATTGCCATCGAGTGCGGGGCGGTCTAACTTCGCTCGGGCTGGGCGATTGGCGCAGCGGCTAGCGCGTCTCCCTTACACGGAGTAGGTCGCAGGTTCGAATCCTGCATCGCCCACCAAAAACGCAATTGACATCCAAATGCGCCAAATTGCCTGCAGGTGAAACAGTCCATCGTGATAAGCACATCAGGCTGAACTGTTCGACAAAGAGGGGCAGCTCGGGCGGTTGTTGGCCATATGCGAATCTGTTGCCAGCGTCGGCTGTTGAACGGCTCAAGCGGACAGTGGCCAATCGCCGCGGCCAACGTCCCCGGCAACCTCTTACCAAGCTCACAACCGAAACAGCCCGGGTCAGAATCGGAGTGCGGGGCGCCCGTTGGAATCAGACACATGCCGCCGGACACTTTCAGTAAACGATCGTTTTCAGGCCTCCGGCATGTTAATAAGCCGATCCCGGTTCTGTCAGGCGCTTTCACATTGATCGAGTTGCTCGTGGTTATCGCCATCATAGCCATTCTGGCGGGGATGCTGTTGCCGGCGTTGAGCAAAGCCAAGGAGGCTGGTCGAAGAACAAGATGCGCGAGCAATCTGCATAATATGGGATTGGCCATGTTAATGTATGCAGATGAGCACGACGGATTTATCCCGCGCGGCAACGAACCGATCTGGTGGCAGGTGCTCACCCCGACGTTGGGCGGCAGATCACGCAATGATTACGCCAAAGTGCAGATTTACACCTGTCCGAGTTACCCCGATAAACGGCAGTTGGTTTGTTATGTTGTCAACGCGTGGACATTCAGCAGTCCGCGTGACAACGTTGGGTCTGAACAGACCGGCCTCACACGAATGAACAGGCTCCAGCTACCCACTGAAACAATTTACCTTGCCGACAATGAGAATGGCGCATGGCGGCCAATCATCACCGCACTGGGCGCAATTGGGTCGATCGAACTCAATGATGTGTGGAATCCTTCGCATCTTCCCTACGCGCCCGGCGGCAAGACCTTGAACAGCGAACGGCGTGTTGCGCGCGCCCGCCACGGCCAGGGTCCAAATCTGCTTTTCTACGACGGCCACGTGGGTTGGAAAAAGGCACCGCTGATTGTCGTGGACGATTGGCGCGAACAGCGATATTGAAGACCATCCTCGAGACGCGCTCGGCCTTCACGCCCAATATGTGCCGAAAAATTGTGAACGGCTGACTGCCGTGGGAAGAACAATTATCTGACACGAAATCCGGTGAACCCGACTTGCCAAGCTTGCGCCAACCTGAATAGAGTGCCGTCGATCAGTAGAACAAATAACCAGGATTATCTCATGGACTATAAAGCTTTTATCGACGAGCAGATCAAATCGATACGCCAGCAGGTCGGGAACGGCACTGCCATCAACGCTGTCAGCGGCGGCGTGGACAGCTCGGTTGTCACCGTCCTTGCGCACCGGGCTCTTGGCTCGCAACTGAAGACGGTGTTTGTTGACAACGCGCTCATGCGCGAGGGCGAACCGCAACGTGTGGTGAATTTGTTTGCGCAAATGGGAATCCCGGTCGAGCTAATAGACGCCCGCCAAACTTTCCTGAAAGCTCTGGCTGGATTGACCGATCCCGAGCAGAAACGGCAGGCAATAACAGACACGTTCTATCGCGATGTGCTCGCCTCCGCGGTGAAGCGTTATGGCGCCCGTTTCCTGTTCCATGGGACAATCCTGACCGACATTGAAGAGACTGTCGCCGGCATCAAACGGCAACACAACATTCTCACCCAGCTCGGAATAAAGACAGAGGAAGCATACGGCTACACCGTCATTGAGCCGCTCAAAACGCTCAGAAAAGATGGCGTTCGCGCGGTCGCAGCGCTGCTTGGGTTGCCCGACCAGATCGTGCGGCGAATACCATTCCCGGGACCGGCTCTTGCAGCGCGAATAGTCGGCGAGGTGACAGAGGAAAAGCTGAATGTAGTCCGCAAAGCCACCGCAATCGTCGAAGAAGAACTCGCGAACACGGGGGCGTTTCAATACTTCGCGGTCCTTCTCGAGGACCGCGCCACGGGGATTCGGAACGGAAAACGTGAATTCGGCCAGATCATAGTGGTTCGGTGCATTGACAGCACTGATGCTCGGCAGGCAACCGTGCGCGAACTGCCATGGGACGTGTTGCACAGGCTCTGCGATCGAATCACGCAAATACCCGGGGTCAACAGGTGCCTCTACGATCTCACTCCGAAGCCGCCGGCGACTGTTGAGTACGTTTAGCGGGCGAACAGGCGGACTCGAACGCCCGCAATTTTTCGCGGTTGAAATTGCCGAAAACGTGCTAGAATTCTCTCATGCGGACCGTTATTTACCCTGGCACATTCGATCCCATCACCAACGGACACCTCGACGTGATCGAGCGTGCTTCGAAGTTGTTTGATCGGGTAATTGTGGCGGTCGCACAAAGCGATTCAAAGCAGCCGCTGTTCACCCTGGAAGAAAGGCGTGACATGGTCGAAAAGGCCGTCGCAAACATGAAAAGAGTTGAGGTGGACAGTTTTACGTGCTTGTTGATTTCTTACGCTGAAAAGAAGGGCGCCCACGCCATAATACGCGGCTTGAGAGCAGTATCGGATTTTGAGTTTGAGTTTCAGTTGGCCCTGACAAACCGGCGCATGAATTCGTCAATTGAAACGATTTTCATGATGCCGCGGGAAACCTTCACTTTCCTGAGCTCGCGTATTGTGAAGGAAGTATGCCGCTTGGGAGGGGATGTCCGGTCATTCGTCCCGGCGCATGTTAACAGGGCGCTTCAGCGTAAATTCGGGGTTCCTCCAACGCGTTCAGCACCCGGCAAATCCTCGCAGACAGCCTGATGCCGAACAACACCGGCCAACACCTAACCCAACTTTTGCTTATGTCATTGCTCATCAATCTCAGACATTTGGCAAGGAAAGGCCTCGAGCTCCACGGAGAGCTTTCGGTGGAGGAATTGGACCCGGGGGTCGCAGATGACATGGTCCGTCTTCCGTATCCGGCGCACTACGACGTGTTCGTCGAGCGGCCGAGCACTGCCATTGTGGTTCACGGCAGGCTTGAAATCACAATCGCGTGCGTGTGTGTTAGGTGCCTGAAGCAGTTCGAGCGGCGGGTGGTCATCGAAGGCTGGAATTGCGAGGTGCTGCCGGGAGACGAGGAGACACCGGTGCAGAACGATTGTGTTGACTTGACGATGCGGGTCAGGGAAGATATTCTGCTTGCGCTTCCACAACATCCGTTGTGTGAACCAGAGTGTCCTGGCTTGTCTCCGCCGCAAACTCCAGCGCACGATTCAGACGCTGCATTTCAGGGTTTGGACGGGGGATCGGTTTGGACAGATTTAAACAAATTGAAGTGGTAGGATTTTAGATTAAGAGGCCTGTATGGGTGTTCCAAAACGAAAACCGTCGCACAGCCGCCAACGTCAGCGCCGCGCATATAACAGCGTGCTGAAATTGCCGCAATTGGGCCGCTGCCCGCAATGTGCCGAGCCGTATATACCCCACCGGGTTTGTCCGGCATGCGGCTATTATAAGGGGCGCCAAGTGATCACCGTAACCACGCCTGGTTGACAGTTAGGCGCCGGGTAACGCGCAACAACCCGTCACCGTCGGCCGGAAGGCACTTATGCGCATTGCTGTGGATGTGATGGGTGGGGACCACGGATCAAAAGTGGTCGTCGATGGTGCGCGGCTTGCCTTGAAGGCTTTTCCAAGCATCACGGCTCTTTACCTCGTCGGCAACCAGGCGGAAATCAACTCCGCAATCGCCGCGACTAGGTTCAATGACCCGCGTATCGAAGTCGTCCATGCGAGCGAAGTGCTTTCGATGAACGACAGACCCCTTGTCGGCCTCCGCCGCAAGAAGGACTGCTCAGTTCTGCGCGCAATCGATCTGCTGAAGGACGGCAAAGCCGACGCGCTGATTTCCCCCGGTAACACCGGCGGTGTGGTGGCCGCAGCAACAATCAAGCTGCGCCCGCTCGAAGGTGTGGACCGCCCGGCAATCGTCGCCGTCATTCCCGCACCGGAGAACGACTTCGTGCTGGTGGACGCCGGCGCAAATGTCGAGTGCCGCCCCTTGCATCTGCTCCAGTTTGCAATCATGGGCAGCGTTTACGCGAGAGAGATTCTGCGATGCCACAGACCCCGCGTGGGACTTCTCAGCGTCGGCACCGAGGAGATCAAAGGGAACGATCTTACCCAGGAAGCATTCAAACTCTGCAAGCAGGTGGACCTCAATTTCATCGGCAATATCGAAGGCCACGACCTTTTTGCCAACCGCGTCGATGTTGTCGTTTGCGACGGGTTCGTTGGCAACATCGTGCTCAAGACCTGTGAAAGCCTCGCAACAAACATCTTCCGATGGTTGCGCCGAGAATTGAAAAAGAACCCAAAACGCCAGCTCGGTGCTCTGTTGGCCAAAGGCGCTTTCCGCACCATACGTCAACGTACAGACCCGGAATCGCATGGTGGCGCGCCGCTTCTGGGGCTCAACGGAAATGTCGTGATTGCGCACGGTTCTTCCAGAGAACGCGCCATCATGAACGCCATTGGCCAGGCAGTAAAAGCTCTCCAAAACAAAATCAATCTTGTCATAACTCGTGAAATAGCCGCAGCCAGCGTTCGCCTGTGCAAATCCATTCCTCAAGCGGCTCCGGCCACTGCATGAACCCGCAACCACGTCCCGTTTTTAAGAACCCCCGCGCGCAATACGAGTTCCGGGGCCGACCATGCTCAGTCGTCGCTGTTGGCTCGTACACCCCGGCTCGAGTCCTTACCAACACCGACCTCGAGAAAATGGTTCAGACTTCTGACGAGTGGATCACCACGCGCACGGGCATTAAGGAACGACGCATTGCCGCCAGCGATGAAGCCACTTCCGACCTCGCCACCAAGGCGGCGCAACGCGCCCTGGCCAACGCCGGCCTTCAGGCTGAGCAAATAGATCTCATCATCGTCGCCACCGTCACCCCCGACATGCTGTTTCCCTCGACAGCCTGCCTTGTCCAGGAAAAACTCGGTGCTCGCCGTGCTGCGGCCTTTGACATCGAAGCTGCCTGTTCCGGATTCATCTACGCCCTTGAAATCGGACAGCAGTTCATAATGTCGCGCACTTATGACACCGTCCTTGTCATAGGCGCCGAGAAACTCTCATCGATCGTCGATTGGCAGGACCGCAACACGTGCGTGCTTTTCGGTGACGGCGCCGGAGCAGCGGTCTTGCAGAACCGCCCCGGATCGCACGGCCTCCTCACAGTGTTGATGGGCGCAGACGGAAGCAAAGGTTCGGTCCTATGCGTCCCCGCAGGCGGCAGCCGCAACCCGGCATCGCCCGCAACATTGGCCCAACGCCTGCATTACCTGCGAATGGACGGACGCGAAACGTTCAAGTACGCCGTGTCCGCCATGTATAACGCCGCACGCGAGGTCCTTCGCCGATGTGAGCTGTCAATCGATCAAATCGCGTGCATCATCCCTCACCAGGCGAACCGGAGAATAATCGATGCCGTGGCGGAACGCCTCAACGCCCGCCCCGGTCAACTGTTTGTCAACCTCGAGAAGTACGGCAACACCTCCGCCGCATCGGTTGCAATCGCACTCGATGAAGCGGTTGCTTCCGGACGGATCAAACGTGGTGACCTGGTCCTGTTGGTGGCATTCGGGGGCGGATTCACATGGGGCGCCGCAGTGATTGAATGGTAGCTCACGGGTGCGGCTGCCACGGTTCGGGCGCAGCATCTGTTGCGGTTGCGTTTGGACCAAAACGAATGTGCTTGGCCGAATGCGGCGCCGGTTTGTCCCCGTACACAGCCCGCACAACCGCATAAATCAGCACAGCCACCATCGCCAGCGCCGCCGCCAACCAGTCAGTGTCGTGCCAATACAAAGGACTCTGATGCCGATAGGCTTCGTCCACCCCGCCAAGATGTGGCCGCGCTCCGGCCACTCCGTTTCCTTGGAACTTCGTAACTTCGTGCCTGGCACACTATTCGGCCCACAATGCGGCCATTCGTTCATCCCATTAAACGTTGCGCGTTGACCGTTGCGCGTTGACCGTTGTGAACTTTGTGCCTGTCCCCATATCGCGTCATGAAATGAACTTTGTGACTGTCCCTTTATCGCCTCATGACAGACTTCGTGCCTGGCACAATATCGCGCTGTGCCCCGGCAGCCGGTTCTCCGAGTGTGTCGTCTAACCCGGAAATCTCACCGCCTGACCGGCCAGAGACACCCAAAGCTTCATCGCACTGAGATTTCCGGGCTAGACTTTCGGACGAACATGCGGGTTTCATAATGCCGTGAGCGGCATTCGTGTTCTTCACGGTTTCACGTTTTTCAGGAGCCTGGGAGGCGTCGAGTCAATGCTCCGCCTGCACCATCGGGTTGACGCATCGCATGGGCTCGACTCGACGTTTTGTGCCTATTTCGAGCCGCGCGATATCGGCATCGAACGCGTTGTTGGTCTGGGCCTGAACGCGTTTAGCACGATACATACCGCGCGCCGCAAGTTCAGCCGCGTGCCGACATCCCCCGCCGAAACAATCGTTTATCACAATTTCTGGGGAATGGCGTTCTTTGCGGATCTGGATAGGGGATCGCGCAGGATTGGCGTACTGCATACCGACACGCCCGGACTGGATTTGTGGCTGCGGCAGTTGCGCGGGCTGGTGGACGGCGCGTTGTGCGTGAGCAGGCCTTTGCTCGACCTTGTCAGGCGAGAATTGCCAGAACTCGGGGAAGATCGCACAGCATGGCTGCCGTATCCGGTTGCGCGCGAACAAACCGAAGCCGCACAACAGCCAATGGCGTCGAGGCCGATCGTTCTCGGGTTTGCCGGGCGCCTTTCATTTGAACAAAAGCGCGTGGACAGGTTCCCGCTGCTGATCGAAGCTCTTGACCGGCTCGAGGTTGACTTCAGATTCGATTTCCTCGGCGACGGCCCGCAAGGGACATGGCTGAAACGGCAGTTCTTGAACGATCGCCGGGTCAAGTTCCACGGGCGCTTGTCCGGCTCTGATTATTGGGACGTGCTGAGAACCTGGGATGCAATTGTGTTTGTGTCGGACTACGAGGGCTTGCCCATCTCATTGATCGAGGCAATGGCGGTGGGTGTTCTGCCGGTTATGCCATCCGTCGGCAGCGGTGCTGATCCGTACGTGCGCGATGTCCGGGAAGACTTGCTGTATCCACCTGGCAAGACAGATGCCGCCGCTGCCGCCATTCACGCTCTGACACTGGCCAGCCAAAGCGAAATCCAGCAACTAAGGCGCCGGGCCAATTCGGTCGTCGAGCCGCACCTTGGCGATTGCTACGAACGAGCTTTTGCCCAACACGTCTTCCACGTGTCGGCGTTGCCGCGAATCTCACGGTCAAGTTTCCCGCCTCTGACACCGCGCCTGAGAATGTTTGTTCCTTTCGGCGTGTTGCGCCGGGTTTGGCTTGGGGCACTGTGGAAGCCGGTGGCATAGACAACAGGCTGGGTCGCAGAGCCGGACGCGCCGGTGAGATGGAACATCGTCATTACGCGATCTTGTCAGCCGTATCTGAAAGGGTGGGTGAGCGAAAAGGCATTGGGCAGATGCCTTATCGTTGGCTCCCTGTCGTTTTCAAAAACAACCTCGACAATGTCAAAGCGCACACGAATCTGCGGGTTGCCAATGCGCCTCAAGTAGTCAAGAGCAGCCATGCTCAGCCGACGCCGTTTTTCCTCATTAACTGCGTCTGCAGGCCTTGCCCAATCCTCAGAAGACCGCGTTTTCACTTCGACAAACACAAGGCAATCGCCATCGCGGAATACCATGTCGATTTCGCCACGGGGCGACCTATAATTGGCAACGAGGAATTTGAGCCCGCATTTCTTGAGGTGCTGGCGCGCAACCAGTTCCCCACGCAAACCCAATCCCAGATGCGGTGGCAACGGCCGCGGTCGGAAGAACCCCAGAACCCACTTCCAGAAACTCATAGTGCGGGCGGACTGGGACCAACGGCGGCGCGGCCCGGGGCATTGTAATCGCCCGGGGTGAACAGGCTCAGTTGAATTTCTCGCACGGGTGCAAACGATCGCCTGTGGATCGGACAGGGCCCGAACCGCGCAAGAGCGTCCAGATGCTCGGGCGTTGGATATCCCTTGTGCCGGGCGAATCCGTAGTTTGGATAACGACGATCATATTCAAGCATCAACCTGTCACGCGTCACCTTTGCAAGGACACTCGCGGCCGCAATCGAATAACTACGCGAATCGCCTTTGACCATCGCGGTTTGTGGATGACCGATCGTCGGCACCGGCAACCCATCCACCAGCACGTGCTGCGGTTCTTGCCGCAGACCGCCGATGGCCCGGCGCATTGCAAGATGCGTCGCCCGGAGGATGTTCAGTTCGTCAATCGTCTCCGCTTCGACCATGCCAATCCCATAGTCAAGCTCGCGCCATCCAACCAGCGCTTCAAAAAACTCGTCGCGTTTGCCAGGGCTAAGCTTTTTGGAATCGGTCAGACCCGACAGCGCAGACGGCAGCCCTTCATGCACTACACCGCCAGGGAATATGACCGCTGCCGCAACCACCGGCCCGGCCAACGGACCGCGGCCGGCCTCATCGACTCCCGCCACGAGCACCACGCCCTCGAACATCAGGCGCCGCTCTTCTGCGAACATATCAAGCTGCGCGTGCACGTGCACGGCCAGCATTATTTGCTTGCTCCAATAAAAAAGCGAGGCCGTAGCCCCGCTTTTCCCTGGTCCTTCCACCAAACAGCTAGCCCGTAAATCTCACCGGAATGAAGCTTTGCGTGTCTTGAGCCGATCAGGCGCTGAGATTCCGGGCTAGGCTGTCTTCTCCGCTTCGGCGGCGGGCTGTTGCGTAGAAGCGCCGGGTTCAGTTGTTGCTGCAGTGCTGTGTTCAGGTGTTGGGGCTTCGGTTTTCTCGGCGGTTCCAGTGGATCGCCGCGATCGCTCGCGCACTGCGATTGCGCCCTTGCCAACGCGCTTGCGCAGATAGGTCAGTTTGGCGCGACGCACCGCACCATGCCTTTCCACCTCGACCTTTTCGATTCGGGTCGAGTGTATGGGAAACACGCGCTCGACACCCTCGCCATGGCTGATGCGGCGCACGGTGAACGTTTCGTTTATTCCGTGGCCGCGCCGCCCAATAACCACTCCGGTGAACACCTGAATGCGTTCCTTGTCGCCTTCAATCACCTTGGTGTGGACGCGCACGGTGTCGCCCACGTTGAACTTGAACGGTTTCTTGCGCAAATAGGGAGCTTCGATCTTATCCAATAGTGCCTGGTTCATGGTTTGCCTTTCTCTGAAATGCGATCTGATTTGTCATCACAAGCCTTTGACGCAAGCAGGTCTGGCCGCCTCATGGCCGTGCGTGACATGGCCTGCTCGCGCCGCCACTTTGCAATCTCGGCGTGATTGCCCGAAAGCAACACCTCGGGGACCTTCATCCCCCGAAAGTCAGCCGGGCGTGTGTACTGCGGGTATTCAAGCCAGCCGTGGCTGAACGATTCCTCTCTGGCGCTGTCGTCGTCGCCCAAAACCCCCGGCAAAAGACGCGTCACCGCGTCGATTATCACCATCGCCGGCAACGCGCCATTGGTCAGAACGTAATCCCCAATCGACAGCTCATCGTCGGCAAGGAACTCGCGCACGCGCTCGTCAACGCCTTCATAGCTGCCGCAGATCAGGATAATATGCGGCAACCCGGCCAGCTCGCGCGCGATGTTCTGGTTGAAAACTCTGCCCGCCGGGCCGAGGAGGATTGTTTTTGTTTCGGGCTTCCTGAGGCTTTCCACCGCTTCAAACAGCGGTTCAGGTTTCAACAGCATCCCCGGCCCTCCCCCAAACGGTCTGTCGTCAACAGTCCTGTGCCGGTCATGTGTGAAATCACGCAAATTGTGAATCTGCAGTTCGAGCTGACCATGAGTCCGGGCGCGCTTGATGATGCTTTCATCAAGCGGCCCGGTAAACATCCCTGGAAAAAGAGTTAACACGTCGATTCTCATGGCCGGCCAAGCTCATCTTCTCATCCGGGTTTTCCCGCCGCATGGGACCGTGGCGGGACGAGGAGACTGGACCCATCCCGGCGAGCGAGCCTGCCTTGCGGCTCAGTCTTTGGGTGCCAATTCGTCTATCAGTTCAAGCGCGCAGCGTTTGCCCTGTTTGGCGCTGCCGACCTGGAGCAACGCCCTGAGCGCGTGTATCGTTGCGCCCTGTTTCCCTATCACTTTTCCCACGTCCGTCGGATGCAACCGCAGCTCGTACACCGTCATGTTGTTCTTCTCAACCGGTGTAACCACCACCGCATCCGGGCGGTCAACCAAACCTTTCACCACATACTCGAGCCATGCCTGCATAATGCACGCTTCAGCTAGGTTTGCGCAGCCGCGGCCGACGCCTGCTTCTCAGCCTTTCGAATAAGGCTCGCAACGGTCTCGGTCGGTTTGGCTCCCTTGCTGATCCAGTACTGCACCCTGTCCAACTTCACAACGAAGTTGTTTTCCTTCAGCAACGGGTTGTACGAGCCAACCTCTTCAATGAACCTGCCGTCGCGCGGAAACCGGCTGTCCGCGACCACTACTCTATAAGCCGGAACGTTCTTCGTTCCGGTGCGTTTCAGGCGAATACGTACTGCCATATAGATTAATCATTCCCGGCATATCTGGCGCAAACATACTCGACGCCAACACAAACCGCCAGCCGGGCCGGCGAAACAAAAGAGAACGATATATTAGGCCCCCACAACCCGATTGGCAAGGACTGATTTCTCTTCTGTCGTGTAGTTTTCAAAACGAGACAAATTGGGGGGTATTGTAGTTAGCAAAATGAGACGAGGTTATTTTGGAAGGTTTGTGAAAAGGATGACCGGTTTGGTGTTGGGATGGGGTTGTGAGGTCAGGATGGAGTGATTTCCGGATGGATGGTGACAGAGGATCAGAGTGGTGCCGGGGTGTGGTTGGACGCGGATGCGCTGAGTGCCGATGGGGACGCGGCCGTCGGGGCCGACTTTGACGGTGGTGCGGAGGCTCCAGACAAAAGGCCACCAAGGGCAGCGTGGCACGGGGCGGAGGGAGGATCGGTTTTGCTTGATGGCGAGGTTCCAGGCCTGCTGGGGTGTCATCTGGAGCTCTCGGTGGATTTCGTGCTGGTTGCGATGGAGGCGCAGGCTCTGGATATGTGGATTGGCTTGGTCGATGTCAGAAATCTGTTCGCTTGCGAAGTATGCGGGGAGGCGTTCTTGCCAAAAGAAGTGGCTGCGTTCGACTTTACCTTTTGCCTGTGGGGTTGGGGCGTAGCGGAAGCTCACGCCGTAGAAGAATAGGGCCTGGCCCAATTGGGTGAGGGCCTCTGGGTCGTGAGTGAAGAACAGGTTGTGGTAATCGACGTAGATTTCCAATGGCAGGCCATATTCGGTGAAGGCGGTGGGCAGGAAATCGAGATAGGCCAAGGGGGATTCGCGTTCATAGATTTTGGCGCCGGTGAAGACACGGCTGCAGTCGTCGAGCATGTTGA